>JAFAYW010000097.1 GCA_019240125.1 Alphaproteobacteria bacterium | reverse complement strand
TTCGGCCACCGTTAACGTGACGGGTTGCGCCCCTTCCACGGTTTCACGGCCAGTCCGTTTCATGAATGCGAACATCTGCTGCTCTCCTATCGCTGCGTTGCTCACCTCTTCATTGTAGCCTCCCGCTCAATATGGCCGATGTAATGGAGCTCACACCGATGAGCCGGATCCGCGCCCTGAACTCGCCGCAGCAAGCGAAGAATGGCTAGAGCAGGCGCGGAGTCATTATCCAACCGCCGGTGCAGCGAGGGGTTTTGCTTCGCTCAGCCCATCCTATGAAATGCTCCTCGACGAGGCGGTCCACATTGCCGCGCTCAACGCGTCTGACGGAAACGGGCGATACGCCAGGGATTGCCGGTGAATCGGGTGGCGCGCGGAGACGTACGTAAAAAGCGAACTGTGTTCGGCTTCCGCAACCGGCTATGAAGGTGGATGTGTCCGCCGCCGCGGGTGCCCGATCGGGAGGGGAAGCATGTTAGGTTTTCTTGGCGTTGGGCATTGGCAAATCGGTCACCTGTCGCGTGCTTTCGGTGCCGCGCTGGTATGTTTCTTCGCGACGGCGGCGAATGCGCAGTCGGTATCCGCTCCGGCATCCACCGCATCGTGAGGCGGCCTGGCGCTCCGCCCTGTCCGGCGCGGCCGTCGCCCAATGCGAAATCGCCGTATGCGGCGCGTCGACCACCTCTGCTGACCCGCCGACGATCGTGTCCTCGCGGCGCCGACGTGGGACGGCAATGGCAGGGGGACACCGTTCAGGTCTACCCGCTCGCCCCATCCTGCAGCGCGATCCAGGCCAACTTGATCAAGGAAGAACATACCCTGGCGACCCCTGCGCTCGCCGCCGGTGGTCGAAGCGAGATCCGGGGTGCGCAACGTGCTGATTCCGGCGGCCGGCGGAGGCTGCGTCGTGGTCGCGGTAGCCATCCAACAATAAAGGCTGGAGGGCAGGGCGCAGCGGGGGTTGCGCAAGTGGCGCCAAAAAACACCGCCGCATTTACGATCCTCCTATTGTCACCACGCTGACATCTAGCTAGAGTTTAGAGCAACGGAGCTCGGAAATCCCGCAGCTTCCTGTAGTTTCATATAGTTATCACAGTATCTCTGGGTAACTGACTGGCTGAATGGATCGATATTCAGCCGGAACTCTAGTCTATTCTTTTATAGTAGAGCGACGACTAAGAGAAATTATGAAAAAAGCATGAAGGACGCGATTTCTCTTTTTGAGAATCCTCAATCAGAAACCGCACATTTCGGGGGGTCGATGGTGGCGGGTGAACCGATGCGCAACATCCAATCGGGCAAGCTCGTGCAATCCGGCAGCGAAGTCTGGGCCAGGGTTCTTGGCCAGCTCAAGATCGAGGTCGAGGAGACGGCCTACCGCTCGTTCTTGAGGCCGCTGCGGGTGGAGCGGGTCGAAGCGGGCGAATTATTAGTCGCCGCGCCGACCGCGTTCATGCGCAATTGGGTTGCGACCAACTACGCCGACCGCGTGCTTGAACTCTGGCGGCAGCACGATCCGGCGGTTGACCGGGTCTCGGTCATTGTCGATCCCGATGTGACCGCGGCGGCGCGGCCCGTGCCGCTTGTCGAGGTGCCGGTGAACGTGGAGCCCGCGGCAACCCCGGCTGAGAGCGGCGACGATCGCGGGTATTTTTCCGCCGCCCTCGATCCCCGCTTCACCTTTGAGAATTTCATTGTCGGCAAGCCCAACGAGTTGGCGCATGCGGCGGCGCGCCGTGTCGCTGAGACCTGCGCGACGCCTGGTCACCCGGTTCCCTTCAACCCGCTTTTCTTGTACGGCGGCGTGGGCCTCGGCAAGACCCACCTGATGCATGCAATCGCCTGGTACATCAGGATGCAGGCCCCCACCCGCAAGGTAATCTACCTGTCGGCCGAGAAGTTCATGTACCAATTCATTCGAGCGCTACGCTATCGTTCGATCATGGACTTCAAGGAGCAATTTCGTTCCGTTGATTTATTGATGATCGACGATGTTCAATTTATCAGCGGCAAGGATTCAACCCAGGAAGAGTTCTTTCATACCTTCAATGCGCTGGTCGATCAGAACCGCCAGATCGTCATCTCGGCCGACAAATCGCCCTCCGACCTCGAGGGGCTGGAGGAGCGGATGCGGTCGCGGCTGGGCTGGGGGCTTGCGGCCGATATCCACCCGACGACGTATGAGTTGCGGCTCGGTATCCTGGAATCCAAGGCGGAGCAGTGCGGCCTCAAGGTGCCGCAAAAGGTGCTCGAATTTCTGGCCCACAAGATCGTCTCGAATGTACGCGAGCTGGAGGGGGCGCTGAACCGGATCGCGGCGCAGGCGCAGCTGATCGGACGCGATATCACACTCGAGACCGCGCATGATCTGATGCAGGACCTGCTGCGCGCCGGGGAGCGCCGGGTCACGATCGACGAAATCCAGAAGCGGGTCGCCGAGCATTTCAACATCAAGATGGCCGAAATGACCTCGGCGCGGCGGGCACGGCTGGTGGCGCGGCCGCGGCAGGTCGCGATGTACCTGGCAAAGCAATTGACCGCGCGCTCGCTGCCCGAGATCGGGCGTAAATTCGGCGGCCGCGACCACACCACTGTGATGCATGCGGTGCGCAAGGTTGAGGAGTTGGTGGCCGCTGACCGCAACTTTGCCGAGGATGTCGAGTTACTGCGGCGCAGTCTGCAAAGCTAGTTCCCTGCAAAGCTAGGCCCCTGCAAAGCTAGCTCCGCGGCTACGGCACGCGAGAAGCGTCGGGGTGCGGCGCCGCATCTATTGTGCTATTGTGCATTCCCGTCAGCCGCATGCGGATCGACGCCCGGGCGCCTTGGCGTCAGGTGTCTCGCAGAGTGGCCCGGGGTTAAGCTTCCGGTCCGCCAACTACGTGCAGCCGCTATGAAACTCACCATCGAACGGGCCGCTCTTTTGAAGGCCTTAAGCCACGTGCAGAGCGTTGTCGAGCGCCGCACGACCATCCCGATTCTGTCCAATGTGCTGATGCAGGCGGAAGCCGGGCGCCTGGCGCTCAGCGCGACCGATATGGACCTCGAAATCGTCGAGCGCGTTGCCGCGCGCGTCGAGAGCGAGGGCCGCACCACGGCACCGGCACATACGCTCTACGACATCGTCCGCAAATTGCGTGACGGCGCTCAGGTCGAGCTCGAAACGGTGGGCGGGCGCAATGAAATGGTGCTGCGCTCGGGCCGCTCGACCTTCACGCTGGCCTGCCTGCCGCCCGAGGACTATCCGGTCATGTCGGCCGGCGAGATGCCGCATCACTTCGCCCTGTCGGCGACCGAGCTGCGCACTCTGATCGACCGCACCCGCTTTGCGATCTCGACCGAGGAGACGCGCTATTACCTCAACGGCATCTACCTGCACGCGACCAAGAACAACGAGGTCCCAGTGGTGCGCGCCGTCGCGACCGACGGGCATCGGCTGGCGCGGGTCGAAATCACCGCACCGGAGGGCGCGGCGGGCATGGCCGGGGTCATCGTGCCGCGCAAGACCGTCCTGGAACTGCGCAAACTGGTCGAGGAAGGTGGTGGCGAGGACGAGGTGCAGGTGTCGCTCGGCGAGACCAAAATCCGTTGCTCCATTGGCGAGGCCGCGCTGATCTCGAAGCTGATCGACGGCACCTTCCCGGATTACGACCGGGTGATCCCGAGCGGCAACGACAAGATTCTCGAAGTTCCGTGCAAGGAGTTCGCCGAGGCGGTCGACCGCGTGTCGACGATCTCGACCGAGCGTAGCCGCGCCGTGAAGTTGGCGATCGATCGCGGCGGCCTCGTCGTCTCCGCGACCAGCCCGGAGAATGGGACCGCCGTCGAAGAGCTCGAGGTGCGGTATCAGGCCTCTGCGCTCGAGATTGGCTTCAACTCGCGCTATCTGCTTGATATCACCGAGCAGATCGGCGGCGAATACGTGCAATTTCAAATGTCGGATGCCGGCTCGCCGACCATCCTGCGCGATAGCGCCGACGGCAACGCGCTCTACGTGCTGATGCCGATGCGCGTGTAACCCTGGGCGCGCCGGGCGCCAGGGATTCCTTGGAAATTCAGGCTTTTCACCCCATATCATGACAATGCTGGTTGCGGTGCGGGAAGAGCCGGAAAGTGTTGGCGCCGCCGCCCCGATCGGCCGCGACCCCGGCGCAGCCGCGGGTCGCGGTAGTACTATCGTCGGGGTAACCCGCCTTGTCCTGACTGATTTCCGCAACTACGCCGCGATGCGGCTCGATCTCGGCTCGCAGCCGGTGGTCCTGACCGGACCAAACGGTGCTGGCAAGACCAACCTGCTGGAGGCCATGTCGTTTCTGTCGCCCGGTCGTGGTTTGCGCAACGCTCGGCTCAGCGATATCGATCGTCGGGAAGAGGGTGGTGCGGCTGTGTCGGGTTGGGCAGTCGCCGCGACGGTCGCAACGCGGCGCGGGCCGGTGCGTATCGGAACCGGCCGCGACGGCGCCGCCGGCGAGCGCCGAGCGGTGCGGATCGATGGCGAGCCAGCGCGTGGTCAGGCCGCCCTCGGCGAACGTATCGGCGTGTTGTGGCTGACGCCGCAGATGGACCGGCTGTTTATCGAAGGCCCCGCGGCACGGCGGCGGTTGCTGGATCGCCTAGTGCTGGGTCTCGATCCAGCCCACGCGACCCGTGTCGCGCGGTATGAGCAGGCGATGCGCGAGCGCGCTCGCCTGCTGCGCGATGGCTCGGTTGACCGGGCCTGGTTCGGCGCGCTGGAAGAGATTATGGCCGGGGAGGGGGTCGCGGTCGCGGCGGCTCGCCGTGACGCGGTCGAGCGGCTCGACGCGGTGTGCGCGGCGGCCGAAGGCGCCTTTCCGCGGGCTCGGCTTGCGGTGTGTGGCGTCGTCGAAAGCTGGCTGGACGAGATGCCTGCGCTGGCTGCCGAGGAGCGGCTGCATGCGGCGCTGGCCGAGCACCGGGTCCGGGACACGCAGTCGGGCGGCGCCGGGATTGGCCCGCATCGCTCGGACCTGCTGGTAACGCATGCCGAGAAGGGCATCCCCGCAGAGTCCGCTTCGACCGGCGAGCAGAAGGCGCTGCTGATCGCGATCCTGCTGGCGCAGGCGCAATTGCAGCGCTCCCTCCGGGGTGAGCCGCCGGTCCTCTTGCTCGATGAAGTCGCGGCACATCTCGATGCGAACCGCCGCACGGCCCTGTTCGAGATTGTCGCCGGCCTGGAGAGCCAGGCTTGGATCACCGGTACCGATATCGGCGTCTTTGCACCGCTGTGCGGTACCGCCCGGTTTTTGTCGGTGTGCGACGGAACCCTGTATGACAGCGCGTAGCCGGCGCCCCCGGCAAGGCACCGAGAATTGAGTACCGAAGACCCATGACAACCACACCTCCTTCCGACAATCCGAACGGCGCCACGCCGCCGCGGGCTTATGACGAGCATTCGATCAAGGTGCTGCACGGGCTGGAGCCGGTGCGTAAGCGCCCGGGTATGTATATCGGCGACACCGATGACGGCTCCGGACTGCATCACATGATCTATGAGGTCGTTGACAATGCGATCGACGAGGCCCTCGAGGGATTTTGCGACACCGTCACGGTCACGTTGAACGCGGACGGGTCGTGCACGGTCACCGATAACGGCCGTGGCATCCCGGTTGGCATCCATGAGGAAGAGGGAGTCTCGGCGGCCGAGGTCATCATGACCCAGCTGCATGCCGGCGGTAAGTTCGACCAGAATTCCTACAAGGTTTCGGGCGGCCTGCACGGGGTCGGTGTCTCGGTGGTCAACGCGCTGTCGTCGCGGCTCGACCTGCGCATTTTCCGCGGCGGCTCGGAGTGGTTTATGCGCTTTCTCGACGGCGCGCCGGAATCGCCGCTCGCCGAGATCGGCCCGGCGCCGCTGTTGCCGCCGGGGTCGCGCACCGAGATGGTGACCGGCACGCACATCACGTTTTTGCCGAGCACCGAAACCTTTACCCAGATCGAGTTCGATTTTACGACGCTCGAGCACCGTTTGCGCGAACTGGCGTTTCTGAACAGCGGCGTGACCCTGGTCTTGACCGACAATCGCGCTGCTGAGCCGAAGAGCGTCACCTTCCACTACGATGGCGGCCTCGTGGCTTTTGTCGAATATCTCGATCGCTCGAAACAGGCGCTGCATGCGCCATCGATAGCAATTAACGGCGAGCGCGACGGCATCATCCTCGAGATCGCGATGGAGTGGACCGACTCCTATCACGAGACGATGCTGTGCTTTACCAATAATATCCCGCAGCGGGACGGCGGTACGCATCTCGCCGGCTTCCGCGCCGCGCTGACGCGCACGGTAAACGCCTATGCCAATGACGGCGGCATGGCGAAGAAGGAAAAGGTCACGCTGTCCGGCGAGGATATGCGCGAGGGGCTGACCTGCATCCTGTCGGTCAAACTGCCCGACCCGAAATTCTCGTCACAGACCAAGGACAAGCTGGTCTCATCCGAGGTGCGGCCGGTGATCGAGAACCTGGTGGCCGATCGGCTGCAGCAATGGTTCGAGGAGCATCCGACTGACGCCCGCAAGATCGTCGCCAAAGTCGTCGAGGCCGCCGCAGCGCGCGAGGCCGCGCGCAAGGCGCGCGACCTGACGCGCCGTAAAAGCGCGCTTGATATCGCCAACCTGCCGGGCAAGCTGGCCGATTGCCAGGAACGCGATCCGGCGCTCAGCGAATTGTTCATTGTCGAGGGCGACAGCGCCGGCGGCTCGGCGAAACAGGGCCGCGACCGGCGCTTTCAGGCGATCCTGCCGCTTAAGGGCAAGATCCTCAATGTCGAGCGCGCGCGGTTTGACAAGATGCTGTCATCGGCCGAAATCGGCACGCTGATCCAGGCGCTTGGTACCGGCATCGGCAGCGAGGATTTCGAGGCTGATAAAGCGCGATATCACCGCATCATCATTATGACCGACGCTGATGTCGATGGCAGCCATATCCGCACACTGCTGTTGACCTTCTTCTTCCGGCAGATGCGGCAACTGATCGAGAATGGTTTCCTCTACATCGCCCAGCCGCCGCTATACCGGCTTCAGCGCGGCAATTCCAAACCCGTTTACCTTAAGGATGACGGAGCGCTCGAGGCTTACTGCTTCGACTCGGCACTGCGCGACGCGGTCTTCACGCAGTACGATAGCGGCCAGCGCTCCGGTAATGACCTGCGCAGCCTGCTCGAACAGGCGCGCACCCTGCGCCGCTCGGTGCAATCGCTCGCCGCGAAGGTGGGGAGTATGGAGGTCGTCGAGCAGGCGGCGATTGCTGGCGCGCTAGCGGCCGGATTGGATGGTGACCCGAACCGCGCGATCGATGCTGCCCGCCGCACGGTCGAGCGCCTGAATACGATCAATCAAGGTCCCGATGGACCGTGGCAGTACGAGGTTAACGCGCTCGGCGGCCTGATCTTCAGCCGTAACCGCCAGGGTGTCGAGGAACGCCGGCTGGTCGAATGGTCGTTGTTGCGCTCGATGGAAGCGCGCCGGCTCGATGGCGACGGTGCGCTGTTGCGCGAGGTCTTCGAGCGCCCGGGAAAACTCGCCGCGCGGGACAGGGAATACCCGATCAGTGGCCCCACCGGGCTGGTCGACGCGGTGATGGAAATCGGCCGCCGCGGCATCGAGGTTAATCGCTATAAGGGCCTCGGCGAGATGAACCCCGAGCAGCTGTGGGAAACCACCCTCGATCCCGAGGTGCGCTCACTCCTGCAGGTGCGGGTCAGCCATGAGGATCTGGCCGAGGAGACCTTCTCGACCCTGATGGGCGACCTTGTCGAACCCCGCCGCGACTTCATCCAGACGAACGCCCTCAGCGTCGCCAATCTGGACGTTTAGATCGGGTCGATACCGATTAAGCAGGCACGGCGGCGCGGACGATCGGAGCTTCGCGGATCGGCAGATTAATCAGCGCGGCGAAGGCTGCCAGCGCCGCGTCGGCATACCACATCCAGGCATAATTGCCGAAATGCGACACCGCCAGCCCGCCGAGCCAGGCGCCATAGAACGCGCCGAGCTGATGTGCCGCGAGGCTGAACCCGAGCAGGGTCGCGAGATAACGCACACCGAATAACTTGCCGATGATGCCGGCGGTTGGCGGCACGGTCGCGAGCCAGCTGACACCGAGTACCAATGCGAAGATGTAGAAGGTCGCCGCCGTTTTGGGTGCCGCCATATAGCACAGCACAGCCACCGCGCGGGTCAGGTAGATGGCGAACAGCAGGTGCTTCATGCGGTGACGCACGCCGAGCCAGCCGGCGCTCAGACTGCCGACGACATTGGCGAGGCCGATGATCGCTAGCGAATTGGCCGCGATAGACGGCGACAGGCCGCACAACCTGACCTCGCCCGGTAGATGGGTGACCAGGAACGCGACATGAAAACCACAGGTGAAAAAGCCAAGATTGAGCCACCAATAGCTCGGATCACGCACCGCCATGCCGAGCTGCCGCTTGAGCCCGATGCCGGGGTCGACGGCGCGGGATACCGCCGAGGCGACGTCCCGGCGGCGCAGCGGCAATGCCAGCGGCAATGTCACCAGCGTCGTCGTGCCGACAGCCACCATCGCCGTCACCCAGCCAAACCCGCCGATCGCTGCCTGCACCAGCGGCGCAAACACGAACTGCCCGAGCGAACCGCCGGCATTGATGATGCCGGCCGCGAATGAGCGGCGCTCGGCCGGCAGGCGCTGTGCCACCGCGCCAATCAATATCGACAGACTGCCGGCTCCCGCGCCAAACGCCGAGACGACGCCCAATGTGCCGATCAGCGCCCATTCAGAATGAACGAACGGGGTCATCGCCATACCCACCGCCAGCATCACGCCGCCGACGGCTATCACGCGCCCCGGCCCGAAGCGGTCGGCCAGAGCGCCGAAAACCGGCTGCGCCAAGCCCCAGATGAACTGGCCAATCGCGACGGCAAGGCTGATCGCCGCGATCCCGAGCCCGGTCGCGTGGTCAATCGATCCGATAAACAGGCCGATCGTCTGCCGCGTACCCATCGTGACCAGCAGAATGGCGCTGGCAGCGGCGATAAAGATCCAGGGTGACCGATTGTTCATGACACGCGCGGAAGGCCATTAGGAGTATATGCGCCCGATATACGATATCGCGCTGCAGCAAGCAACAGGCGAGCCCCAAGCTGATCGGCGTTATTATCCGTTGGTCGGTACGAACTCTCCCGCGATGCAGGCGAGGAAAGCCTTGAGCGCGCTTGAAGCGAAACGGTCGCGCCGGCGGATGAATACCGTCTGGACTGTCGCGTCGTCCGTCGGCAGTGCATGGGCGCTTACTCGCCCGGCGGCACAGACGCCGCCGAGCAAAGCGCGCGGCATCATGGTGATTCCGAGCCCGGCGGACACACAGCCAAAAATCGCTTCAAGCGTACCGAACTCGAGGTGACGCTGCACGGTTATGCCGCGTCGGGCGAGCAGGGTTTCGAGCATCTGGCGATAGGAGCAACCCGCGCGCAGTACGACGATCCGCACCGTGCCTCCCGCCATCGCCTCGTCGAGCGAAGCAACAGATGGCGCCGCAAGCATGCTCAACTCTTCGTGGAAAATCACCTTCTCATGGAGCTCAGGGTGCGCCGCCGGGCCGCAAACAAAGGCGCCATCGACCCGCTGCTCCAAGGTATCCGCGATCAATTCGCGCGTCGTCCCTGTGCGCAGCACAAAATCGACGGCAGGATTACTGCCGGCATAGCGGGCCAACAGCGGCGTCAGCCGCAACGCCGCGGTCGTTTCGAGCGAGCCGATTGTCAAGAGTCCTTGCGGGGTTCCATCGTCACGAGCGGCTCGCCCGGCTTCCGCGAGTAATCGCCCGGCCCGATCGGCATAGGGAAGCAGCCGCCGTCCGGCTGGTGTGAGAGACACGCCGCGGCTATGCCGCGCAAACAAGGTGCAGCCGAGACCCGCTTCAAGCGCCTTGATCCGCGCGGTGACGTTCGACTGCACTGTGTTGAGTTCGGCGGCCGCGCGGTTCATCCCACCAAGTCGCGCCACGGCTTCGAAGACCTTGAGATCGCCTATGTCCATCCGGCTAAGATATCTTAAAATCCGATAACTTCTATCATAGATGATCGTTTTTGGACCGGCTCCGATAACCGTACTATTGCCCGTAACCGGACATCGCCGAAGAGTGGTGAGTACGTAATCAGCTGGAGGAAAGCGATGGGAATTCGCACGCGACTGACAGAGGAACTCGGCATCACCGTCCCCATCTTGTCAGCGCCAATGGGGTTTGTGGCCGGAGGAAAACTGGCCGCCGCGGTGACGGCAGCGGGTGGACTCGGTGTGATCGGTGGTGGCTACGGCGACGCCGATTGGCTTGATCGCGAATTCGCTGCCGCGGGAAACGCGCGGGTTGGCTGCGGGTTTATCACGTGGTCGCTGGCCGAACAGCCAGAACTACTCGCCCACGTGTTGGCGCACGAGCCCGCCGTGCTGATGCTGTCGTTCGGGGATCCGTCGCCATTCGCACAAGCCATCCGGGCGGCGCGCAGCCAGCTGATCTGCCAGGTGCAGACGATCGCCCATACCCGCGCGGCGCTGGCTTGCGGGGCTGATATTATCGTCGCTCAGGGTAGCGAGGCCGGTGGACACGGTGCCATGAGGGCGACATTAACGCTCGTGCCCGAGGTGGCCGACCTGCTGGCGCGCGAAAGTCCAGCAACGCTGCTTGTGGCCGCTGGCGGGATCGCCGACGGGCGCGGACTCGCAGCCAGCTTGATGCTGGGGGCGGACGGTGTAATGCTGGGCTCGCGGCTGTGGGCAACCCCAGAATGCCTGATCCATCCCAATCATCAGCGCGCGGCGCTGGACAGCGATGGTGACGGTACGATCCGTCAGACCGCCGCCGATATCGCCCGCGGATATGAGTGGCCGGAAGAATTCACCGGACGCGTGTTGCGAACGTCGTTCGTTATAAGCTGGCACGGTCGTGAAGCCGAGCACCGCGCGGCGGCGGAGGCCGCGCGCCCGGCTTATCTCGCTGCGGTGGCCCAAGGACGCACCGAGGCAAGCGGTGTGTTCGTCGGTGAGGCGATTGGTCTGATGCGAGGCGTGTCGCCTGTAGCCGAAATAATCGCGCGTATGACCGAGGAGGCCGAAGTGCTGCTACGCGAGCGCGGGCCGGCGCTGGTCACGTGATGCCTTACGAATTTCACATGACATTGAGGCGAGAAGTTTCACCGGTCTGCGGCCTCGGCAGGGCTAACCCGAGTCGAGGCCCGCTCGGTTACTCGATCCGGTCGAGCGGCCAGACGGGGCGGCGGACCTTGTCGAACAACTCGGGAGTGTAGGTCTCCGAGCACAGCGCGCCGGTATCGACGAGGATAACGGCCCGCGCGATGGGCTCAAAGGCGGCGCGGAAATGCTGCATGGATTTGACGCAAACCGTCGCGTAGCGGGTCGGCTCGATGCCGAGCGAAGTGAACTGGCCGAGATCGATCGCCTGACCGTTATTGGTGATTAGCACGATGTCGATGCCGCCGACCCGGAACACAAGCGATGGCCCGTAATTCTGTGTGACGCCGCCGCCCATCGGGCCATAGGCGACAAAGCGGCCATCGGTCAGGTGGGTGATTTCCCCGGTCAAGGTCAGCGGGCCGCCACCCATCGCCGGGTCGGTCTTGCCACCAATTGTCAGTGTCGCTGGCCCGATCCCGGCGCGGTGGCCGGCCTCGACCGCCTCCGGGTCGCAGATCGCATGAAACGCCACACTGTCGACGCCCGCCTCGATCAGTCCCTTGAGGAAGGCGGTGGCGTCGCCATACCCGCCGCCTCCCGGATTGTCGGTATAATCCGCCACCACCAGCGGCTTGTCGCCGGGCTCGCCGTCGCGGGCACGCGCCACGGCTTCGGCGATCGAGAGCAGTTTGAAGCTCTCGTAATCGCGCTGCTGCCAGCAGTAATCCATATACTCCTCGGCAATCGCCTGGCCGCGTGCCAGCGCCGCCGCGCCGTCGCCCGACACATCGACCGTCACGGTAACCGACGGGCCGACATCGTGAATGTTCGCCCGGCTGAACCCGGCGCAGGCGCTCGACACCAACACGTCGCCCGCCGCCTCCAGCGCCTCTCCACGTGCGATCAACTCCGCCATCGGGCCGGCCTGGTGGCGTCCGCGATCAAGCCCGTAGATCATCGGCCGTTGCGCGATCACCGTGCGCGGCTTGACCTCGCCGGTCATCGCCCGCTGCAACAACTCGGCGCCCTGCCAGGCGCGTTCGTACATATCGACATGCGGGTAGGTGCGAAACCCGATCAGCGCACTGGCGTGGTCCGCCATCTGCTGCGTGACATTGGCGTGCAGGTCGAGCGTCACCACGATGGGCACCTCGGGGCCGAGCACGGCGCGCAGCCGCGCCAGCAATTCGCCCTCGCCATCCTCAAAGGAAGCCACGACCATCGCACCATGCAGGTGCAGCAGGACACCATCGATCGGGCCCTGATGCGCCGCCGCGCTCACCATCATACCGCCAATTTCTTCGAACGCGTCATCGGTGACGATGCCCGATGGATTGGCGTTGGCCGATACCGGGTGCACCAGCGTCCAGCCGTATTTGTCCGCCGCCTCGAAGGTAGCGCCGAGCGCCGACCGGGTGCCGCGAAATACCGCCGGTATCTCATTGTCGCGATGAAAGCCGCGCCGCCGCCACACCGCCATATCCGTCTTCTGGACGCTGAACGTGTTCGTCTCGTGCATAAAGCGACCGGTCAACACACGCATCTGAGGCTCCACGGCGCCTGGGTCCGTCGCCATTAGGCGATGCTCTGCCCGGCGGAGGCAAGAGCGCGGCCAAGGCACCGGCCGCGTGATAGAATGCGGCTCGCCCGCTCTATCGCAGAATTCGGGCCTGTCCTCGCTCTGTCGGATGGTGGCCGGTGCCGCTCGTCAAATCCGCCGCCGCACCGCCGCAACCCAGGCTCCGCCTGCCGTTTTTCTATGGCTGGCTGCTGGTCGCGGTGGGCTTTGTGACGATGGCGGTCGGGGTCAATGCGCGTACCGCGTTCTCGCTGCTGTTTCCGGCGATTCTCGACGAGTTTCACTGGAGCCGCGGCGTCACCGCGGGGGCGTTTTCCTTTGGGTTTGTCGCGTCGGCGCTGATCACCCCGCTGGTCGGGCGCGTGATGGATGCGCGCGGTCCGCTTCTGGTGGTCGAGGCGGGGGTCGTCGGGATGGCCGCCGGGCTGCTGCTAACGATGCTGGCGCAGCAGCCCTGGCAGCTCTATCTCACACTGGGTGCGCTGGTCGGCGGCGGGGTGAATTGCCTCGCCTATACCGGGCAGTCGCTCTACCTGACGAACTGGTTTGTGCGGCGGCGCGGGCTGGCGCTGAGCATCGCCTTTTCTGGGGTCGGGCTCGGCTCGATCACGCTGTTGCCGTGGGTCGAGAGCCTGATCGCGCATTCCGGCTGGCGCCGCGCCTGCGCCGCGCTCGGAGTGCTGGTGCTGGTCTTGCTGATGCCGCTCAACCTGCTGCTGCGGCGACACCCGCGCGATCTCGGGCTAGAACCCGATGGCGGGCCGGTGCAGGCCGCGAGCGAAGCGCGGCCAGCCGCGAATATCGTCGATGCGGCGTGGGCGGCGACCGATTGGACATGGCGCCGCGCCATCGCGACACGGCGCTTCTGGTGGATCTTCCTCGGCTATTTCTGCAGCCTGTTTTCCTGGTACGCGATCCAGGTGCACCAGACAAAATACCTGACCGAGATCGGCTACGATGCTGCCACCGCCGCCTGGGCGCTGGGTTTTGTCAGCCTCGTCGCGGTACCGGGTCAGATCGCGCTCGGGCATCTGTCTGATCGCATTGGCCGCGAATGGGTTTGGGCGATCGGCAATGGCGGTTTCGTGCTGTGCTGTCTCGTGCTGCTGGCGATGCGCACGATGCCCACCACGTGGCTGCTCTACGCGATGGTGCTAACGCAGGGCACCCTCGGTTATGGCCTGACCTCAGTGATGGGCGCGATCCCGGCAGAGATTTTCGAGGGACGCCATTTTGGCGGCATCTTCGGCACTGTGATGCTTGGCGCCATCATGGGGGGCGGCGTCGGTCCGCTGGTTGCCGGGCTCTTGCATGATTGGGTCGGCAGCTATGCCCCCGCCTTCTGGATGTCGCTGGGGTGCGGGGTGGTGTCCTCCCTGGCGATCTGGCGCGCTGCGCCGCGCGACGTTCGCGCCGTCGCCGGCCGCGTCGCGCGTTAGACAACGGCGATCGCATGGCGCCGGTGCGGGCTCTGCTGCGTTATCTGCGATACACCAAGCTGGCGCTGTGGGTGTTCTGTCTCGGCATGGTCGCCGGGTTTGTCGCGGTAGTCGGCGAGATCGCGCGGCTGGAGCGGGTCGCTAGCATCACGATGGCGCTGGGCCTCGTGCTGGTGCCGGTCGGATTGTTTGCCGATGGCCACGGCTTTGTCGCGTTGCGCTGGCTTGCCCGGAAATTCGCACGCCCCGCGCCGGCGCCCCCGCCAGCAAGGCGTGCCGCCCGTCGCGTTGTGAAGAAGCCGCAAGCCGCCACAAAGCCAGCGTCCAAGCCGCGCGCCGCAAAGACCACGCCCGCCAAGGCGGCGTCTGCGAAGCCGGCGGCGCGGCAGGCGCCGGCGCGCCGCCCTGCGGTTTCCGCAAAGCCGGGTCCCAAGCGCCGTTAAATCCGGCCCGGCGCTTCCCCCGGATGGTCGCGCCGTACTAGGATCGCCATCGGAACACAGCCGAAGAAAATGCGGAGGACGGCAGATGGCGACGGGTAAGAGAATAGCTGTTGTGTGCACTGGGGCGGTCGGCGGCTACGCCGGCGCGCATATGGTAAAGGCCGGTGAGGATGTCACCTTTATTGATTTCTGGCCCGAACACGTCGAGGCCATGAACAAGAACGGCCTGACGATCACCCATCTGAAGGATGTCGAGCCGTTCACCGTCAAGGTGAAGGCCCTGCACGTCACCCAATTGCAGGAAGTCGCAAAAGCCAAGCCGTTCGACATCGCCTTTATCTGCACCAAGTCGTACGACACGGCCTGGGCGACCACAATGATCAAGCAGTATCTGGCGCCGGATGGCTATTGCGTCTCATTGCAGAACTGCATGAATGAAGAGACGATCGCCGGCATCGTCGGCTGGGGCAAGACGCTGGGCTCGATCGCCAGTTCGATTACGGTCGGGCTCAACGAGCCGGGCAAGATCGCCCGCGCTGCTGGCAAGTCGGGCAGCAAGCACACCGTGTTCCGCGTCGGCGAGGTGCATGGCCGCAAGACCGACCGGGCTCAGGAAGTCATGGGTCTGCTGGCCAATTCCGACAGCGCGATGGTGACCGACAATCTGTGGGGCGAGCGCTGGTCCAAGCTGGTGACCAATGTCATGGGCAATGGGCTGTCGGCCTGCACCGGCATGATCACCCGCGACATGGTCAAGATCGACTCGATCCGGCATTTCTCGAACCGGCTCGGCAGCGAGGCAATCCGCGTCGGCTTCGCCCTCGGCTATACCTTCGACGAGGTCAGCCACATGGACCCGGAAAAGATCGCGTTGGCCGGCGAGGGCAATGCGGCGGCGCAGAAGGAGATCGACGATCACCGTCTCGCCGAGGCCAATAAGCCGGGCGGCGGCGAGCATCGCCCGTCGATGGGCCAGGACATGGTCAAAGGCCGTCGCACCGAGATCCAGTTTCTCAACGGCTTTGTCGTGCAGAAGGGCAAGGAGATCGGCCTCGAAGCACCGACCAACGCGATCCTCACGGACATCGTGACCCGCGTCGAGCGCGGCGAGCTCAAGCCCGACCCGAAGCACATCACGGACCTGCGCCTGAACTGACATTGAGCGGCCGAATGGCCGCACGATGTCATCTCCGGGCTTGACCGGGGGATCTCAGGGGTACATCTGCCGACACTCAGGTCATTGCGAGGAGCCGTAGGCGACGCGGCAATCTCGATCCGATAGAGTCTCATCTGCACGAGATTGCTTCGCTTCGCTCGCAATGACCGGGTTTGTATGAGGTGTGTCTCTTGCCCTCTCCCGCTCTGAGGGAGAGGGGCTCTTTGACGGAGGGGTCGCTTGCTCGCTGTCGTGAATACGCCGGGTGGGGCGGAGCCGGTGGCGATCCGCGAGGTCGCCGAGCCGGAATTGCGGCCCCATGAGGCGCTGGTTGCGGTGCATGCGTTTTCGCTCAATCGCGGCGAACTCAGGCTGTTCCAGGTGCGCGCCGAGGGCTGGCGGCCGGGGCAGGATATCGCGGGGGTCGTCGTCAAGGCGGCGGCGGATGGCAGCGGCTGCCCCGCCGGCACGCGGGTCGTCGCGCTGTGCGATTGGGAAGGCTGGTGCGAGCGCGCCGCGGTGCCGGGCGACCGCATGGCGGCGATGGCCGACAATGTCTCGTTTGCCGCGGCCGCGGCACTGCCGGTAGCGGGATTGACGGCATTGCGCACGTTGCGGCACGGCGCGCCGCTGCTCGGCAAGCGGGTGTTAATCACCGGCGCCGCCGGCGGCGTCGGCAATCTGGCGGTGCAGATCGCGCATCGGTCGGGTGCGCATGTCACCGCGGTAGTTGGCAGCCGTGAGCGCGGGGCGGTCATCGACGGGCTCGGCGCGGCCGACATCATCACCCGTATCGAGGAAGCGCAAGGCCGCTTCCCGCTCATCCTGGAGAGTGCCGGCGGTGCCTCGCTCACTGCCGCGCTGGCGCGGGTGGAAGCGCGCGGCACGGTGGTAATCTTCGGAAACTCGTCCGGCGAGAAGACCAACATCGATTTCCGCGATTTTTCCGAGCATCAGAACGCCCGCATCCAGAGCTTCCACTACTTCACCTGTGAGCCCGCCGAGCGCTTTGGCCCCGATCTGGCGTTACTGGCCGGCCTGGTGGCGGAGGGCTCGCTGAAGCCGCGCATCGTCGAACACGATTGGCACGAGCTGCCGCGCATCGGCCCCCTCCTGCGCGAGCGCCGCATTCCCGGCAAAGCCATCTTCACCGTTCCCCAGCGCTGAGTAGATGCGAGCGCAGCAGGTCTCTCCTTACTGTCGTCCCTGCGAAAGCACGGACCCACCGTTCAACAACTCCCAAGCCCGACTATGGGTCCCTGCCTTCGCAGGGACGACAACTTCCTTGAAGTAGAAGTAACTACCTGAAACGGAGGCAGCAATGGCGGTGAAAGTTGGTGACAAGGTTCCGGCGGGCATTACATTGCGCTATCTGGGGCCAGATGGCGTCAAGGCGGTGACGTCGGACGAGTTCTTCGCGGGCAAGAAGGTGGCGCTGTTTGCGCTCCCCGGCGCTTATACCCGTACCTGCTCGTCAAAGCACCTGCCGGGCTATGTGCAGAACGCGGCCGGGCTGAAGGGCAAGGGCGTCGACACGATTGCCTGCCTGTCGGTCAACGATGCGTTTGTGATGAACGCCTGGGGCAAGGAGCACAACGCCGGCGACAATGTCGTGATGCTCGGCGACGGCAGCTGCGAGTTCACCGAGGCGATGGGGCTGACGGTCGATCGTATCGCGGCCGGCATGGGCATGCGCTCGCAGCGTTATTCGATGATCGTCGATAACGGCACGATCATTGCGCTCAATGTCGAGCCTTCGGGCGAATACGGCATCTCGAGCGCCGAGGCGATGCTCGCCTCACTCTGACGCTACCCAGGCTTGAGTGGACGCGCGCGGCGGTCCGGTTTAGGGTCGCCGCATGGCCTGGGACTCGGTCTGGCCGGTAGGGCGCGCGCCCTACGCGTCTCACCCGCAGCAAAGTCGCGGCCGGCTCTATCCGGAGCCGGAGCACGCCATGCGCTCGCCCTTTCAGCGCGACCGCGACCGCATCATCCACTCCACCGCGTTCCGCCGCCTCAAGCACAAGACGCAGGTTTTTGTCTATCACGAGGGCGATCACTACCGCACCCGGCTGACGCACAGCCTTGAGGTGGCGCAGATCGCGCGCACCGTCGCGCGGGCGCTGGGACTCGACGAAGACCTCGCCGAAGCCCTGGCTCTCGCGCACGATCTCGGGCACACCCCGTTCGGGCATGCCGGCGAAGAAGCACTTAATGCCGAGATGCAGCCCTATGGCGGCTTCACGCACAACGACCAGACCTTGCGCATCCTGACCCGCCTCGAACATGGCTATGCCGAGTTTGACGGCCTCAATCTTTGCTGGGAGACGCTCGAAGGCACCGCAAAGCACAATGGGCCGCTGGTCGGCCCTGGCTTGGAGCATGCCGTGCCGCCGACGATCGCGGAGTACGACCGGGGCCATTCGCTCGACCTGCACACCTATCCCGGCGCGGAGGCGCAGGTGGCGTCGCTGGCCGATGACATCGCCTATAACAACCACGATATCGATGACGGGCTGCGCGCCGGGCTGTTCGCGCGCGCCGACCTGGCCGATGTGCCGCTGGTCGGGCCAGTCTTCGCCGAGGTGGCCCGCAAATATCCCCTCCTCGACGAGTCCCGGCTGGTGCACGAGGCGATTCGTCGGCTGATCGACCGCATGGTCACCGATCTGGTGTCGGAGACCGGCCGGCGGCTGACGGAGAGTGGGGTGACATCGGTCGATGAGGTGCGGTTATTGCCTGGTCCCGTGGCATCTTTTTCCGAGGCGATGCGGAACCACGACCGAGCGCTCAAGCGCTTCCTGTTTGAGCGGATGTACCGCCACTACCGGGTTAACCGTATGAGTTCCAAGGCGCGCCGGGTTGTGCGCGAGCTCTTCCAGCTGTTTGTCGCCGAGCCGGAATGCCTGCCCGGCGAATGGCGTCCGGCGGCGGGCACCGGTACGGTGGCGACGGCGCGGATCATCGCCGATTACCTCGCCGGCATGACCGATAGATTCGCGCTCGACGAGCATCGTCGCTTATTCGATACCTACGCTTCGGTATGACTAGAACACGATGACGAATATCTTCGGCGACTTTCGCCGGCTCATTATCGCGGCGCTGGACGAATTGACGGCGGCCGCCATTCTGCCTCCCGGGCTCGATTTTACACGAGTTGCGGTCGAGCCGCCGCGCGACGCCACGCACGGCGATCTGGCGACCAACGCGGCGATGGTGCTGGCCGGCGCCGTGAAGCAGAACCCGATGGCGCTTGCCGAGAAGATCGCCGAGGCGCTGCGCGGCCAGAAGCTGGTGAGCGGCGATTATCGCGGTCGCGGTTTCGAGGTGGCGGCGGCGCGGCCCGGGTTTCTCAACATCCGCCTCGAACCGGCGGTGTGGCACGCTCAGTTGCGCGCTGTACTGCAGGCCGGCACCCGGTACGGAGACTCCGATATCGGGGCTGGCGAGAAGGTCAATGTCGAGTTCGTCTCCGCCAACCCAACGGGGCCGATGCATGTCGGGCATGGCCGCGGCGCAGTGGTCGGCGACGCGCTCGCCGCCCTGCTCGCCAAGGCGGGGTTTACGGTGCATCGCGAGTACTACATCAACGATGCCGGCGCGCAGGTCAATGTGCTGGCCCGATCCGCTCACTTACGCTATCGCGAGGCGCTTGGTGAGGATGCCGGAGGCATCCCCGAGGGATTTTACCCCGGCGAATACCTTGTCGCGACAGGCCGCGCGCTGGCCGAACGCGACGGCGATCGCTGGCTGAACAAGCCCGAGGCGGCCTGGCTGCCGCCGGTGCGCGAATTTGCCATCGGCGAAATGCTGGCGCTGATCCGCTCCGATCTGGCCGCCCTTGGTGTCACCTTTGATACCTTCACCTCGGAGCGCGAGCTGGTCGCCAGCGGCGCAGTCGATGCCGGCCTCACGGCCCTGGTTGAGCGTGGGCTGATCTATGAGGGCGTGCTGGAGCCGCCCAAGGGCAAACTGCCCGACGATTGGGAGCCGCGGCCACAGACCCTGTTCCGCGCGACGCAGTTCGGCGATGAAGTCGATCGGCCGCTCCGGAAGTCCGACGGGTCGTGGACCTATTTCGCCGCCGATATCGCCTATCACAACGACAAGGTGCGGCGCGGCTTCAACAATCTGATCGATATCTGGGGCGCCGATCATGGCGGTTATGTCAAACGCATGCAGGCCGCCGTCACCGCGCTCAGCGAGCGCAAGGCCAAGCTCGACGTCAAACTGACCCAGCTTGTGCATCTGTTCGACAAGGGCGAGCCGGTGCGCATGTCGAAGCGGGCTGGTACCTTTGTCACCTTGCGCGAGGTGGTCGATGAGGTCGGCAAGGATGTCTTCCGCTTCATCATGCTGACGCGGAAAAATGATCAGACGCTCGAATTCGACTTCGCTAAGGTCAAGGAACAGTCCAACGACAGCCCCGTCTTCTACGTCCAGTACGCTCACGCCCGCACGCATTCGGTTATGCGCAAGGCCGTCGAGCAATTTACGGCGGCGCAACTGTCCGACGCGGCTTTGGCGGGGGTGCCGTTGGCGCGGCTCACCGATTCGCTGGAACTGGGGTTGATCCGGCAGCTCGCGAGCTGGCCGCGTATCGTCGAGAGCGCCGCCGAGGCTCACGAACCTCATCGGATTGCATTCTTTCTTCACGATGTCGCGGCGCAATTCAACCAGCTCTGGAACAAGGGTAATGATGACGCGACGTTGCGTTTCCTGATCGCCGTTGATGCGGAAGTTACGCTGGCTCGGCTGGCATTGTTGCGCGGCGTGGCTGTTGTCATCGCGTCAGGGTTGGCGGTGTTTGGGGTCGAGCCGGTGGAGGAGATGTAGCCATGCGGCAAACGCTCAGCGATTACGACGACCGTGACGAGGGCTACACGCTGCTGAGCGAGGCGCGCCCGCCCGAATCCGATCCGCCGGCGCCGCCGGATCGGCGCCTGCCAAAGCTCATCCTCAGCGCGGGGGCGATGGCCGTGTTCGCGGGTGGCCTCTGGTTTGCCTATGTCCAGGGAACGCACCACGTCGCGACGGGTACCATGGTGGCACAGGGCGATGGTGGGATGCCGATATTGCGCGCCGATCCGCAGCCGACCAAGGTCAAGCCCGACCAGCCCGGCGGGATGAACGTGCCAGACCAGAATGTCTCGCTCTACAATGACAAGCCAGGCACCGCACCGGTCGAAAAGCTGCTTCCGGGTCCGGAAAAGGTGATGCCGCGGCCAGCCCCGCCGCCACCGCCGCCAGCCCCACCGGCCGCCGCGCAATCAGCGCCGGCTGGCACGGCTCTGGCGCCGGTGGCGACCCAGGCGGCGCCGGCGAAACCGAATGACAAGACCGCGGCCGTTAAGCCTAAACCGGCGCCGATCGAGAAGCAGGCGGCTCTTGAAAAGCCAGCGGCGGAGACGAAACCGCCGGTGGTGAAGCAACCGGCGGCGGCCCCTCCGAAGACCGAGGCAACGCCCGCGGCAAAGAGCAACGGCCCCATCCAGCTCCGTCTCGCCTCGATGCGCACGCCGGAGGCGGCGAAAGAGGAATGGGCTCGACTGAAGAGCGAGAATTCAGACCTTCTCGGCAATGTCAGGGCGGTAGCGGTGCGCACTGACCTCGGTGACAAGGGAATTTATTATCGGATCGAAGCGGGTCCATTTGCCGATGCAGCGGCGGCCGAGAGGATATGCGGCGAGATGAAGCGTCGGAATCTCGGGTGCATCCTTGCGCGATGATGCGCATGCGACTGGCGACCGGCGGCCGCGGGCCGTCATCCTAGGCTGTGCCGGCGAAGAGCTGAGCCCCGAAGAGGCACAGTTTTTCCGCCAGTCGGACCCGTTAGGCTTTGTTCTCTTCAAACGGAACTGTGTTAAGCGCGATCAACTGCGCGAGCTTGTCACCGCATTGCGCCGCAGCGTTGGACGCGCCGACGCTCCGGTACTGATCGACCAGGAGGGTGGCCGCGTGGCCCGGCTGCAGCCGCCGGAGTGGCGCAAATATCCGTCGGCTCAGCAGATCGCGGGGCTTCCCGACGAGCTCGCGCCTGAGGCGGCGCGGCTGATGGGCCGCCTGATCGCCGATGACCTTGCCGCCGCCGGCATCACGATCGATGCCGCTCCGGTGCTCGACGTGCCGGTGCGTGAGGCCGATCCGATTATCGGCGACCGTGCCTGGGGTGCCGATCCGCCGCTCGTAGCGCGCCTCGGTCGGGCGTTCTGCAACGGGCTGCTGGCGGGCGGGGTGTTGCCGATCATCAAGCATATCCCGGGACACGGCCGCGCCCGCGTCGATAGCCACATGGCGTTGCCGCGGGTCGAGGCCGGCAACGCGATCCTGGCGCATAGCGATTTCGCGCCGTTCCGCGCACTCTCCGCGATGCCATGGGCGATGACCGCCCACATCGTGTATTCGGCGATCGATGACACCGCTCCGGCCACGTTTTCCCGGCGCGTCATCGAGACCGTCATCCGCGGCGATATCGGATTTGGCGGCGTGCTGGTATCGGATGACATCTCCATGGGGGCGCTCAGCGGCACTCTCGGCGAACGCGCGGCCCGCGCGCTCGAGGCGGGCTGCGACCTGGCGTTGCATTGCAGCGGCGACTTGTCGGAGATGGCCGAAGTGGTCGCCGCGGTGCCACCGGTCACGCAGGCGGCGCAGGCACGCCTCGTCCGTGGCGAGGCCTTGCGGCGGCGCTCGCGGGAGGATATCGACCGCCGGGGCGCGGGCGCTCGATTCGGCGAATTGCTGGCGGCGGCGAAGATCACCCCTTCCGCCAATCGATGAACGCTGCGGCCGATTGGGGTTCGACGATCATGACGGCCAGCACCTGGGTGCTGCCGGTCATCATCGCCGTCACCTTCCACGAGGCGGCCCACGGCTTTGTCGCCTACCGGTTCGGCGACGATACGGCATGGCAGGCCGGCCGCATAACGCTCAACCCGTTCAAGCATGTCGATCCGTTTGGCACGTTATTACTGCCGGCGATGCTGATCCTGCTGCGATCGCCCTTCCTGTTCGGGTACGCCAAGCCGGTGCCGGTTGATTTCAGCCGTCTACGGCATCCCCGTCGCGACATGGTCTGGGTCGCGCTGGCGGGTCCCGGCATGAACGTGCTGCTGGCGATCGTCTCGTCGCTCCTGTTTTACACCGTCGATTACGTGCCGCCGCAGCCGGCCGAGTGGGTTGCCGCAAACCTGGTTCATTCGATCCAGCTCAATGCGGTGTTGTGCGTCTTCAACATGATCCCGCTGCCGCCGCTCGATGGCGGCCGGGTCGCGGTCGGCGTGCTGCCACGCTTTCTGGCGCTGCCGCTGGCCCGGTTGGAGCGCTACGGAATGATGATCCTGCTGTTATTCCTGTTCATCCTGCCGATGCTTGGCAGCCAGATCGGGCACGATCTGAACCTAGTGGGCTGGCTGATTTCTACGCCAGCCCGGGCGCTGATCGAATTCGTCCTGTGGATCACCGGCCAGTCGGAATGAGCGCCGAGATCATACCGCTCAATCGGTCGGACGCGCCGGCCCTGCATCTCGATCTGGATGGGTTCGAGGGACCGATCGACCTGCTGTTGAACCTGGCGCGCGAGCAGAAGGTCGATCTGGCGAAATTGTCGATCCTGGCGCTGGCCGATCAATATCTCGCCTTTATCGAGTCGCAGCGGCGCCTCCGGCTTGAGATCGCCGCTGATTATCTTGTGATGGCGGCATGGCTCGCCTATCTGAAATCGCGGCTGCTGCTGCCCGAACCGCCGCCCGACGAGAGCGGTCCGACCGGCGCGGAATTGGCGGCCTCGTTGACGCATAGGCTGCAGCTCCTGGCAGGGATGCAGCGGGCCGGAAGCGCACTGATGGCGTTGCCGCAGCTTGGCCGCGATGTGTTTGCGCGGGGCGCGCCGGAAGGCCTGTCGCAGATCGATCGGCCAGTCTACGAACTCAGCCTCTACGAACTGCTGACCGCCTATGCGACAGGGCATCGCCGCGTCAGCGCGCAGGTGCTGAAGATCGCGGCGCCGACCTTCCACTCGATGGACGAGGCGCTGCGGCATCTGGCCGGGTTTGTCGGGCATGTGCCGGAGTGGCGCGAATTGGCGGCCTTTCTTCCGCCCGAATTGCGCGGCGCGCTTTATCGCCGCTCGGCGCTGGCCTCGACGTTCGCCGCGACGCTGGAGATGACACGGGCGGGACAAATCGAACTGCGCCAGGACCGGCCCTTCGGGCCGATCTATCTGCGCAGCACAGCCGTCTCGCGCGAGCGCACGTGACCGCCGCAACAGCCGAACTGCGCCTGTTGGAAGCGTTGATCTTTGCCTCGCCAGAGCCGCTCACCGAGTTCGATCTGGCGCGCCGTCTGGAGGAGGGGGCTGATGTCATCACTTTGCTGCGGCGCCTGTCGGAGTCGTATGCGGAGCGCGGCGTTAACCTGGTGCGGCTGGCTGGCGGTTGGACCTTCCGCACCGCGCCCGATCTCGCGGGGCGCCTGACGACCGAGCGCAACGTGACGCGCAAATTGTCGCGCGCCGCGGTCGAAACGCTGGCAATCGTCGCATATCACCAGCCCGTCACCCGGGCGGAGATTGAGGCCATTCGCGGCGTCGCTTTGGGGCGCGGGACGCTCGACCGCCTGCTTGAAGCCGGGTGGGTCAGGCCGCATGGCCGCCGCGATGCGCCGGGGCGACCGCTCAACTGGGTCACGACGCCGGCCTTTTTGGCGCATTTTGGCCTCGACACCCTAAATGAGTTGCCGGGGCTGGAGGAGTTGCGGGCGGCGGGCCTGCTCGACATCGGTCCAGCGGCGATCGCCGACGCTACGGACGATGTCTCCGGAGAGCAGGAGCCCGACGAGCTGGAGGGCTGACATCTTCCCATGGGGGCCCACATTGCCGCTGTACCGGGTTTCTGAGAGTATCCGCGCCCCGAGGGAGCCATTCGTATTCGATGTTCTTTGATATCGGCTGGCCGGAATTAATGTTGATCGGTGCAATCGCGCTTGTCGTGATCGGGCCGAAAGACCTGCCGCGCGCCTTGCGTGTCGCCGGCTTCTGGGTGCGCAAGGCACGCACTCTATCGCGTGAATTTCAGGGCAGCATCGACCAGATGATCCGCGAGGCCGAACTGGACGAAGTGCGCCAGGAATTGAAGAAGGCAACCGAGTTCGACCTCGAAAAGGAGTTTAAGAAGACCGTCGACCCGACCGGCGAACTGGCGGAAAGCATCAAGCCGCCGCACATACCCGATTTCTTCGACGAGACCGCGTCAGCTAACCAGCATCACATCGAGCCGCTGCCTGCGATCGGCGAGGCGATGGAGGGACCCGCGGCGGGTCATCTTGTCGAGCCCGTCATCGAGCCGGTGGAGGAGCAGCTGCCGCTCCCGCTTCCCAGCGTGCCGGAACCGCAAATATTCGAGCCGGTGCCAGTGTCAGCCCATGACCCATCGCACCAGCCGCCGCCAAAGCCATAGGCTGCGCCATGGCGGTTGACGAGAAAGAGGACGAGCTCGAAGCCGGCCGGATGCCGCTGCTCGAACACCTGATCGAGCTGCGCAACCGGCTGATATGGGCGTTCGGCGCGATCATCGTCGCGTTTCTCGTGTGCTACCAGTTCAAGGAATACATCTACCGGTTTCTCGCCTATCCGCTGGCGCAGATCTTCGCCGACCAGCCGGGTCGGAAGATGATCTTCACCGGCCTGACCGAGGCGTTTTTCACCTACATCAAAGTCTCGTTCTGGGCGGCGATCTGTCTATCCTTCCCGATCATCGCCCTGCAGCTCTGGAAGTTTGTCGCACCGGGCCTCTACAAGAATGAGCGCCGCGCCTTCCTGCCCTACCTGTTCGCGACGCCGGTACTGTTCATCATGGGCGGCGCGCTCGCCTATTTTGTGGTGATCCCGATCGCGTTCCGGTTTTTCCTCAGCTTCGAGACTCCCGGCGGCGACGGTTCATTGCCGATCGTGTCGGAGCCCAAGGTCAACGAGTATTTGTCGCTGGTCATGACGCTGCTATTGGCGTTTGGCGCGGCGTTTCAGCTGCCGGTATTGCTGACGCTGATGGCCCGCGTTGGCCTGGTCACCGCCGCCGGCCTCGCCTCAAAGCGGCGCTATGCGATCGTCGGCATGTTTGCGGTGGCCGCTGTGCTGACACCGCCCGACATCATCAGTCAGACCTGCCTCGCCATCCCGCTGGTCATCCTCTACGAGGTCTCGATCGTGTCGTGCCGCATGGTCGAGCGGAACCGCGCCAAGCGTGAGGCCGAGGAAGAGGCTGAGTTGTCCGGGGACAAGCCGGCGGAGTAGCGCGTGGTAATGTCGTCGCAAATGGCGACTTTCTATCAATCACATACCTTGAGCTGAACCCATGCATGATCTGCGATGGATCCGCGAAAACCCCGAGAAGTTCGATCGGGGCCTCGCCCGCCGTGGCCTGAGGCCGCAGTCGGAGGCTGTGTTGTCGCTCGATCGGGAGTGGCGCAAGCTCGAGACCGAGGCGCAGGAATCGCAGGCGATCCGCAATCGCATGTCGCGTGAGATCGGTGGCCTGAAGGCGCGCGGCGAGCCGACTGATGCACTAATGACGCAGATCAACAGCCGCAAAGATGCCGAGGCGGCCAATGCAGCGCGGGCGACTGAACTCCGCCGCAACCTCGATGACCTGCTCGCGACGTTTCCCAATATTCCCGCGGCAGACGTTCCGGAAGGGGCGGACGAGACGGCGAACCGGGAAATTCGCCGGCACGGTTCGCAACCGTCGTTCAACTTCAAGCCGATGCCGCATGAGGAGATCGGCGAGAAGCTCGGGCTGATGGATTTCGCGCACGCCGCGAAGCTCTCGGGTTCGCGCTTCGTCGTGCTGAAGGGCGCATTGGCGCGGCTCGAGCGGGCAATCGGCCAATTCATGCTTGATCTTCACACGACGGAGTTTGGCTACACCGAGATCGCGCCGCCGTTCCTGGTGCGCGACGAGGTCGTGTTCGGCACGGGGCAATTGCCCAAATCGGCCGAGGACATGTTTCGCACCACAAATGGAATGTGGCTGATCCCGACCGCCGAAGTGCCGCTGACCAACCTCGTCGCAGATGAAATAGTCGACGAAGCAAGCCTGCCGTTGCGTTTGACAGCATTGACGCCGTCCTTCCGCTCGGAGGCGGGATCGGCCGGGCGCGACACGCGCGGCATGATCCGCCAGCACCAATTCCTCAAGGTGGAGCTTGTCTCGATCACCCGCCCGGAGGATTCCGAGGCTGAGCATGAGCGCATGATCTCCTGTGCCGAGGCGGTGTTACAGCGGCTGGGGCTGGCTTATCGCGTCATGCTGCTATCAGCCGGCGATATGGGGTTTTCGGCGCGCAAGACCTACGATCTGGAAGTCTGGCTGCCGGCTCAGGATACCTATCGCGAGATCTCCAGCTGTTCGAATTGCGGTCCGTTTCAGGCGCAGCGGATGAAGGCGCGCTATCGTCCGGCGGAAGGGAAAGGCAACCGGCCGGTGCACACGCTGAACGGCTCGGGTCTAGCGGTCGGCCGCACCATGATCGCCGTTCTGGAAAACTATCAGCGCCATGACGGGACCGTCGGGATTCCCGAGGCGTTGCAGCCTTACATGGGCGGACAGCGATCGATCGGTGGAAATGGTTAACTGTGGCAGCAAGGGATCGGATGTGCGAGGTCAGCCCCGCATCCTGATCTCCAACGATGATGGCATTGCCGCGCCCGGTATCGCGGTCTTGCAGCGCGTCGCGCGACAGCTTTCCGATGATGTCTGGGTTGTCGCTCCGGAACAGGAGCAGAGCGGCGCCAGCCATTCGCTCACGACGCGCCGGCCGTTGCGGCTGCACCAGCTCGACGAACGGCGTTTCGCTGTCGACGGCACCCCGACCGATTGTGTGCTGCTGGCGCTGAAGCGGCTGTTGCGCGACCACCCGCCCGATCTGGTGCTGTCGGGGATCAACGCCGGCAGCAATGTCGGCGAAGACCTGACCTATTCGGGCACCGTTGCCGCCGCAATGGAGGCGACATTGCTCGGCATCCCAGCCATCGCCTTGAGCCAGGCCTATATTGACGGGCACGGCATCCCATGGGGCACCGGCGAGGCGGTGGCGCCCGAAATGATCCGGCGGCTCTTGCAGCGACAGTGGCCGGAATCGACGCTGTTCAACATCAATTTCCCGGCAGTGCCGCCGGGAACCTCGGTGACGATCGCTGTCACCAGCCAGGGGCGCCGCGCCATCGCAGACAACCTGACCGACGGCGTGGATCCGCGCGGCCGGCCATACTATTGGATCGGGCCGGCGCCGGAGCACGGCAAGGCGGAGCCGGGCACCGACGTCGCCGCCGTGGCCGATGACATGATCTCGATTACACCGATCAATCTCAATTTGACCAACCTGCCGGTGCTCAACGAGCTGCGCGACATGTTCGAGGCCTAGTCCGGTCCTCGATTCGAGCCTCCACCGCGACCGCGTCGAGCAAGCCGTGCCGGTTTGCTCCCTGTTCTCACTGGCTTGCGGCGGTGGTCTCGGTCCCTGTCGCCGGTGGTCGTAACATCCGGCAATTGAGGCTCTTTTGCCGGTCGGGCATGGGCAAGGAGGGGGAGAATGGACCAGCCCACCATCAAGTGGCGCCGTGCCGCCCGCGCCGCTGCTGTCATTGCTCTGACCAGCCTGGTCGGCGCCTGCGCCTGGAACACGACTGCGCCTGCGCCGGTTGAGCAGCGCGACGGCATGCCGGAGGCGGCGCCGTCACCTTTCATTCCGCCCCCGCCGCCTCGCGTGGAATCCCGGCGTATCGTGGTGCGGCCCAGCCAATCGCTGCGCGGTATCGCGCACGCCTACCATGTCAGCGAGCGCGCGCTGATCGCCGCCAATCACCTGCGGCCGCCCTACAAGATCGAGATCGGACAACGCCTGCTGATCCCCGGCGGCGGGGATGGCGGAATACGACCTGGTACCCTGCCGCCGGTGACGATGACACCATTGCCGCCGCTTGGCGGCGCGGCGAGCGGGGGCCGTTCCGGCGATGTCATCCCGCTCGACGAGCCTGGTCCGGCGAGGCCCAGTGGTCCCGCCTCGGTGCCGCTCGACGCGCCAAGGGGACCCATTCCCCTCACGCCGCCTGGTCCCGCGAGCGAAGCGCGGCCCTTGAGCGGATCAAGCGCGGCCGAAGAAGCCCGCCGGGAGGCCAGCGCGGCGCCACCTGCCTCACCGGCACCGGTCGGCGGCCGTTTCCCGTGGCCAGTGCGGGGTCACGTCCTCGCCGGGTACGGCGTGGTATCAGGCGGCGCGCATAACGACGGCATTAACATCGCGGCGCCGCGCGGCGCGCCAATCGCCGCGGTGGATGGCGGCGAGGTCGCCTATGCCGGCAACGAACTGCGCGGCTACGGAAATCTGGTCCTGATCAAGCACGCCAATGGCTTTATCACCGCCTATGCCCACTGCGACGAGTTGCTGGTGCATAAGGGCGAACACGTGTCGCGCGGCCAGATCATCGCCAAGGTCGGCACAACCGGCGGCGTCAACGAGCCGCAACTGCATTTCGAACTGCGTCGCGGCAAGCAGCCGGTCGACCCAAAGGAATTTCTGGCGCCCGCGCCTGCCGCATAGACAAAGGGCGCGGCGATACGGACGGATCGGTCTAGCCGAGCGGCTTGCCCAGGCGACCGGCGAGGTCCTGGATGAACTGCCAGGCGACACGACCGGAGCGCGAACCGCGGGTGATGGCCCATTCATTGGCTTCGGCCCGCAGCTGCTCGGCACCGATGTCAAGCCCGTAATGCCTGACGTAGCCGGCGATGATCGACTGGTAGGTATCCTGGTCGACATTGTGAAAACCGAGCCACAGGCCGAACCGGTCAGAGAGTGACACCTTCTCCTCGACTGCCTCTGACGGGTTGATCGCGGTCGAGCGCTCGTTTTCGATCATGTCGCGCGCCATCAGGTGGCGGCGGTTCGAGGTCGCGTAGAGCACGACATTCCCCGGCCGGCCTTCGATGCCGCCCTCCAGCACCGCCTTGAGCGATTTGTAGCTCGCGTCGTTTTGGTCGAATGACAGGTCGTCGCAGAACAACACGCAGCGCCGCTTGCTCGCCCGCAACAGAGTCAACAGGCGGGGCAGGGTCGGGATGTCCTCGCGGTGGATTTCAATCAGCGCCAGCGCACCCGGCTTCGCGGCGTTGACGGCGGCATGGGTCGCCTTGACCAGGGCGCTCTTGCCGGTGCCGCGCGCACCCCACAGCAGTACATTGTTGGCCGGCAACCCGGCGGCGAAGCGCTCGGTATTCGACAGCAGTATGTCGCGCACCCGATCGACGCCGCGCAGCAACTCGATTGGGACCCGGCTCACCGCCGGCACCGGCTCGCACCAGCTGCTTTCGGCGTGCCAGACAAAAGCGTCGGCGGCATCGAGGTCGTTGAGGGCGACGGATGCCGGGGCGAGACGCTCCAGGGCATCGGCAACACGCTGCAAAAGCGGGATCAGCTCGGGGTCGGTCATCGCACCGGTTCGTGGGGATCGCAAAGGGGGCGGACGCTATCACACGCCAGCGTCCGGCGAAAACGCGCGAAGTGTCCGCGAAGTGTCCCGGGACTGTCCAAGCATTGCCCTTTCCCTGACCATCGCGTACCAATGCCGCCGCCGATTTTTGCCGCCGCAGCGGCGCGATGCCGCTGGTCCGGGGGGACCCGGCTTACCACTTCGAGGTCATGCCGATGTTCATTTCGACGGCTTACGCCCAGAGCGCTGGCGGAGGCCTCCTGGATCAGAGCGCGTTGATACAGTTTCTGCCGCTGGTTCTGATCTTTGTCGTCTTCTATTTCCTTCTGATCCGCCCGCAGCAGAGCAAGCAGAAGGAACACCGTGCGATGCTCGAGGCGTTGCGCCGGGGCGACCGCGTGGTGACCGGCGGCGGCATTCTCGGCACAGTCAATCGGGTGGTGAACGACACCGAGGTTGAAGTGGATATCGCCTCGAATGTGCGGGTGCGGGTGTTGCGCAGCACGATTACCAGCGTTCTCGCCAAGCCGGATCCCTCGGCCGCGCGCGATGCCGCCAAGGAGAAGGACGCGGCCAAGGCGGATAAGCTGTGAGGGCGGCGGCATAGATGCTGTACTTCGCCAGTTGGAAAGTCCTGCTGATCGCCGGCATTTGCCTGCTCGGCGTGTTGCTGAGCGTGCCAAACCTATTTCCCGCCGCGACCCTGTCGCACCTGCCGGAATTTGTCCCGCACAAGCAGGTCAATCTTGGTCTTGATCTGCGCGGTGGTTCATACCTCTTGCTCGAGGTTGATTTTGCGGCGGCGGAGCGCGATCGCCTCAACTCGCTGGTCGAGAACGTGCGCAATGCATTGCGTGATGCCAAGATCGGCTATACCGGCCTCAACGTTCAGGGCGACGCGATCAGCGTCACCATCCGCGATACCGACAAGCTCGCCGATGTGCGCCAGGCTCTCGCCAAGGTCGATCCCGATCTCACGGTGAACATCGGCAATGACGGCACCGGGACGTTGCGCTTCAACCAGGCCGCCACCGACTCGCGCCGCAGCCAGGCTGTCGAGCAATCGATTGAGATCATCCGCCGCCGCATCGACGAAACCGGCACCAAGGAACCGACCATCCAGCGCGAGGGGCAGAACCGCATCCTCGTCCAGCTACCGGGCGTCGACAATCCGGAACACGTCAAGGAACTGCTCGGCCGCACCGCCAAGCTGACCTTTCAGCTGGTTGACACCAGCGTGTCGGTCGATGAAGCGCGCAAGGGTCGCCTGCCACCGGGCGACGAAATCCTGTCAGCCGAGGACAGCAAGAACAGCCGCTCGGCCGCTGCTCCCAACGCTTATGTCGTCCGCCGGCGGGTGATGGTTGGGGGCGATACGCTGACCGACGCGCAACCCACCTTCCAGAACAACGAGCCGGTCGTCAGCTTCAAGTTCGATGCCGCCGGCGCCCGCCGCTTCGGCGATGCGACGCGCGACAATGTCGGCAAGCCCTTCGCCATCGTGCTCGACAACAAGGTGATCAGCGCACCTGTCATCAAGGAGGCGATCCTCGGCGGCAGCGGTATCATCTCGGGCAGCTTCAGCGTGCAGTCGGCGAGTGACCTTGCGCTGCTGTTGCGCGCCGGCGCCTTGCCGGCGCCGATCACAATCCTCGAAGAGCGCACGGTTGGCGCCGAGCTGGGGGCCGATTCGATCCATGCCGGCACCGTCGCCAGCATCGTCGGCGTCGCGCTCGTCGCCGTGTTCATGGTCCTGTTTTACGGTCTGTTCGGCATCTTCGCGGATATCGCGCTGTTCTTTAACCTCAGCCTGATGCTGGCGGCGCTCACCATGCTGGGGGCGACGCTGACCTTGCCGGGCATAGCCGGGATCGCTTTGACGATGGGCATGGCGGTCGACGCCAACGTTTTGATCTACGAGCGTATCCGCGAGGAGTTGCGGGGCGGGCGCTCAATGCTGTCATCGTTGGAAGCCGGCTTTACGCGCGCCTTCGGTACCATCCTCGACAGCCATGTGACGACGCTGGTTGCCGGCATTCTGCTGTATTGGCTGGGCTCCGGGCCGGTGAAGGGATTTGCCGTCACCCTGAGCATCGGCGTATTGACCTCGCTGTTTTCGGCGATCCTGGTGACGCGATTGCAGATCGTCACATGGCTGCGCCGCCTGAAACCAAAGGAAATTCCCCTGTGATGCTGGCAATGATGCTGTCGACCATGCTGGCGACCCTGGCCGCCCCGACAAAGACCTGCTCGCGATGAGACCGCTTATCGTCATTCGGCACGTGCCGAAGATCGACTTCATGCGCTGGCACCTGCTTGGGTTTGCCTTTTCGATCCTGCTGACCGCCCTCACAATCGGGCTGTTCGTCACCAAAGGCCTCAATTATGGCATCGACTTCGTCGGCGGCACGCTGATCGAGGCGAAGACGCAGGGCCCCGCCGATCTCGCCGGGATGCGCGCCAAGCTCGACTCGCTGCATCTGGGCGAAGCCTCATTGCAGCAATTCGGTGCACCCGATGACGTGCTGATCCGCCTGCCGCAACAGCCCGGCGGCGACGCGGCGCAACAGAAGGCAATCGAGGCGGCGCGCGATGCTCTCGGCCAGGGCATCGATTACCGCCGCGTCGAGGTGGTGGGGCCCAGCGTCGGCAGCGAGTTGATCCAGGCCGGCGTGTTGGCAACCGTGCTCGCGCTCGGTGCCATCCTGATCTACATCTGGTTCCGCTTCGAATGGCAGTTCGGCGTCGGCGCGACGATCGCGACCTTGCACGACGTTGTCACCACCGTCGGCCTGTTTGCGATCTTTCAGCTCGAGTTCAACCTGACGACATTGGCGGCGATTCTCACGATCGCCGGCTATTCGATCAACGACACCGTGGTGATCTATGACCGGGTGCGGGAATCGATGCGCAAATATCGCACGATGTCGTTCCGCGACCTCATCAATCTGGCGCTCAACGAGACCCTGTCGCGCACGATCCTGACGGTCAGCACGGTCGCGCTGGCGGTGTTGTCGCTGCTGCTGTTCGGCGGCGAGGTGCTGAAGGGCTTCAGCATCGCGATGCTGTGGGGGATCGTGATCGGCACCTATTCGTCGCTGTTTATCGCGGCGCCGATTCTCTATTACGTGCAGCCAAATCGCCGCGCCGTCACCAAGGAGTCGGCGGGAACCCCGGCCCCCGGAGCGGAACGCGCCTCGCGCTGAGGCCTTTTCGGAATAGCCGATTTGGAAATCACTCCGCTCATCCCGGCCGGCCGCCAAGTCATCGAGCGCTATGCGGCGATTGGGTTCCGGGTCAGTGGCATAATCTATCGCGGCCCCGTGCTGATCTTCCCGGACCGGACCATCGCTTGGCCAGCCCCGGCATGGACGCCGGACGCGCTGCTCCCGGTTGTTGAACACGGCGAAACCGAATTGCTGCTGCTCGGGCTCGGTCTCAGGATGTCGCCGATCCCTGTATCCCTGCGCACCGTCATGAAGGCGCACGGCATCGCGCTTGAGCCGATGGATACCGGCGCTGCCTGCCGCACCTATAACATGCTGCTGGCCGAAGACCGGCGGGTCGCCGCCGCGCTGTTGCCGCCGGCCTGATCCACCGGAAAGTCGCGTGTAGCCTCGCTGGGCTGGCGCAAAGCGCGGCAAAGCGGCGAGAGAAATATTTTCTGCGAATGCGTGTCGAAACAGCATATGCATACCGATTACGCAACGGTCGGGTGCACGGATGGCTATTCGGGCAGCCGCCGATCTCGGGCAAAGTGCCATTTCGCGTCTCCCGGATGCAGATTAATGAACATTAGAAGTGGCAGTCCGCAAACCCGTTTGATTCTGATCGGTGTGGCCGTTCTCCTGAGCCTGGGCATGGGGCTGCGGCAGAGCCTTGGTCTGTTCATGACCCCGGTGACTCACGGGCTCGGGATTACCGTGTCGCAATTCACGACGGCGATCCTGGTTCAGAATCTGGTCTGGGGTCTGTCCCAGGCCCCGGTGGGAGCGCTTGCCGATCGCTTTGGGCTGCGCGTCACGATGATGGCGGGGGCGGCTATTTACGTGGCCGGGCTGGCTGTGATGGTCACGGCCGGCGGCGCGACAGCGCTGGTCTGCTCGGGCGCGCTTGTTGGCGTTGCGTTGTCCTGCACGGCATCGTCGCTGGCGATGACCGCCTGTGCCCGCGCCGTGTCCGAGGAGCGGCGCAGCAAGATGCTCGGCATCGTGTCCGCCGCGGGATCGCTCGGGACGCTGATGGTGCCGCTGACAACACAGAGTCTGCTGGCGCATCATGCCTGGCAGGTTGGGGTTATGTTCTTCATCGCGCTCGCGGTCGCGATGCTTCCGGCGGCATTTTTCGCCGGCGGCGCCGATAACATGCCGCGCAGCGGATCGAGCCGTGTCACGATGCGCGAGATGGTCGGGCAGGCGATGCGTCATCGCCGTTTCCTGGTGATGTCGGGCGCCTACTTTGTCTGTGGTCTCAACCTGATCTTCCTGACGACGCACCTGCCGACCTATCTCGCGATCTGCGGCATGGACCCGATGCTGAGCGCCGAGGCGATCGCGGTCATTGGCGGCGTAAATTGCATCGGCTCGCTTTCAGCCGGTTGGCTTGGTGCACGCTATCCGAAGCATATTCTGTTGGGCCTGCTCTACATTCTGCGCGCCTGCGTTTTCACCGCCTATTTTATCTTGCCGCCGACACCGGCATCGACGCTGCTCTTCGCGGCGGCGATGGGAATGCTGTGGCTCAGCGTTGCGCCGCTGGTCAGCGGGCTGATTGCCGAAATGTTCGGGACCCGCTACATGGCGACCCTGTTGGGCATGTCGTTTGTGATGCACCAGATCGGGTCGTCACTGGGCGCCTGGGGCGGCGGTCTGATCTTCGACATGACCGGCTCGTATGACCATGCCTGGAAGATTGGCGCGATCGTCGGATTCACCGCCGGGCTCGTCCAGATCGTCGCCGGCGGCCCCAGCCGCACCCGCGATTCAGAGCTGACGCCGCGGCTTGCTCCCACCTGATCGGCGGCGCCGCGCGGCTGCCAGCGGGGGACCGGCTGGTTGACAGTGCCGGTTTAGACGCGACCGGTCATCCTGGTATAATCGCTACTATGATAGCGGCTAGTGCTCCGGAGCGACGGCAGGAACTGGGTGAATTCATCCGCGCTCAGCGCGAGCGGCTCGATCCGGCGACGGTTGGAATGCCGGGCGGTACGCGCCGGCGCACGCCGGGTCTGCGGCGCGAGGAGGTGGCGCAGATCTGCGGCCTCAGTGTCACTTGGTATACCTGGATCGAGCAGGGTCGCGAGGTCGCCGCGTCGGTCTCGGCGTTATCGCGGCTCGCGACAGGGCTGCGACTCGGAAGAGCCGAGCGCGCCTATCTCTTTGATCTCGCCGGCAAGCGTGATCCCGAACGTTGCGATGCCGATCCGAGCGAGCTGCCGAATGCGGTGCTGGACTGCCTCGCGGTGATCGCCGCACCCGCCTATCTGCTCGACAGCATGTGGAACGCGCGCGGCTGGAACAAGGCCGCCGAGGAGCTTTTTGTCGGATGGCTCGACCGTCCCGGCGAGCGCTCCCTGTTGCGTTTCATCTTTCTCGACCCCGCCGCGCGTGCTCTGATCCTCGATTGGGATAACCGGGCGCACCGGGTTGTCGCCGAGTTCCGCGCACAGGCTGGCGCGCGGCTGCATCAGCCGGTGCTAAGGGCTCTGGTCGAAGAGCTGCGCGGCGCCAGTCCCGATTTCGCACGGCTTTGGGAACAGCACGGCGTGCTCGGTCGCGAAGGCGGGGAGCGTTCGTTCGCCCATCCGCGTCGTGGCCTGCTGCGCTTTCGGCAGGTCACGTTCGATCTGGCAAGCCAGCCCGATATCCGCCTGACGATGCTCTTGCCGGCAGATGGAACCTAGAACCGCGGCGCGGCGATCAGCGATTGCACGAGGCTCTTTCACGGCCCATTTCTGACCGGTAGAAAGCCACCGAGCGCCGGGTTTATCGGCGGGGAGATCATTGGATGGCGTTGGACAAGGCGACAGTGGCGCATATCGCGTCGCTGGCGCGTATCCGTCTCGGTGACGACGAGCTTGAGCCGATGGCGGCGGAGCTGTCGCAGATACTGAACTTTGTCGAGCAGCTCGATGAGGTGAACACCGATGGCGTCGCGCCGATGACCAGTGTCGCCGCGATATCGTTGCCGATGCGCGACGATATCGTGACCGATGGCGCATGCCGCGATGCTGTCATCGGCAACGCGCCGGGCGCGACGCGCGGGTTTTACGCGGTTCCGAAGGTGGTCGAGTGACCGCACTTACCGATCTGACGATGGCCGAGGCGCGCGATGGTCTCAGCGCCAAGCAATTCTCCGCCCGCGAGTTGGCCGAGGCGTATGTCGCTGCGATGCAGGCGGCGCGGCCGCTCAACGCCTTTATCACCGAGACGCCGGAACGCGCCCTGGCCATGGCCGACGCCGTCGATGCGAGGCGCGTCACCGGCGAGGCGCGTGCCCTTGATGGCGTGCCGATCGCGGTCAAGGATTTGTTCTGTACATCAGGCGTGCCGACTACCGCCGCCTCGCACATCCTTGACGGGTTCACGCCGCCCTACGAGTCGACCGTTACCGAGAAACTGTGGGCGGCCGGTGCGGTGATGCTCGGCAAGACCAATCTCGACGAGTTCGCAATGGGGTCGTCGAACACCACGAGCTATTACGGCCCGGTCGAGAACCCGTGGCGACGGCCGGGTGATAACCGGCCGCTGGTGCCGGGCGGCTCCTCCGGGGGCTCGGCGGCTGCCGTCGCTTCGGGCATGGTCCCGATCGCGACCGCGTCCGACGGCGGCGGCTCGATCCGGATCCCCGCCGCTTGCTGCGGCCTGGTGGGGATGAAACCGACCCGGGGCCGCACCTCCGATGAGCCCGGCCGCGACGGCTGGCTCGGGCTGAGCACGTTTGGCGGCCTTGCGCGTACGGTGGCCGACAGCGCGCTGATGTTCGACGTGGTGCACGCTACGAGCTTGCGCGAGGCAAGCCGGCGGCCGCCGG
>JAFAYW010000086.1 GCA_019240125.1 Alphaproteobacteria bacterium | reverse complement strand
GTTCCCGATGCGCAGATGGTCGGTGATACCCACGCCGCCGTGCAATGGATGCGCGCGCAGAAAGAATGCAACGGCAAGGTCGGGCTGATCGGCTCCTGCTCGGGCGGCCGGCACGCGATGATCTATGCCGCGCAGCAGCACGATATCGACGCCGTCGTCGATCTCTGGGGCGGCCGCGTCGTGATGGGCAAGGAAGAGCTCAACGCCAAGACCCCGGTGGCGCCGATCGACATGACCAAGGATGTCCAATGCCCGGTGCTTGGCATCTTCGGCAATGACGACCGCGCCCCGAGCCCCGAGCAGGTCGACCAGCACGAAGCCGAACTCAAGAAGCTCGGCAAGAACTACGAGTTCCACCGCTATGACGGCGCCGGCCACGGTTTCTTCTACTGGAACCGGCCATTGTACCGGATCGAGCAGGCGATGGACGCCTGGGGCAAGGTGTTCGCCTTCTTCGGCAAGACCCTCGCGAAATAGGGAGGCGCCGCATGTGCACGTCGATTGTCGAGGTCACGCCCGTCGAGGGCATGGCCAAGCGCGGCGAGGAGTGGTTTCCGCTGTCGCAGGCGGTGGTCTCGTATGACCATGCGCGTCACGCCAATCTGGGCGATGTGATCACGCTCGACTTCACCAACCCGGAAATGGGCGCCGCCGCCCGCGCTGGGGTCGAGCTGAGCCTCGAGACCGCCAAGGAGCTGCGCGCCGCGCTCGACCGCGCGATCGCCGCGGCCGACGCCGAGGAAGCCGAAGTCCGCGGCATCGGGCCGAAACTGCGCCTGATCGAGGCCGCGTAACCCGAGCGGCCGCGGTCGCTCCGGCGACCGTGGCCTGCTCATGCATGTAGGGCGGATAAGCGAAGCGTCATCCGCCGCCGACAGGCGCGTTGAATCGGCGGATGACGCTGCGCTCATCCGCCCTACACTTCTGGTTTGAGGTCTTCTTATGTCCCGTAAACTTCGTGCCGCCGTCGCCCAGTTGGGTCCGATCCATCTGGCCGATAGCCGCGAGGCGGTGGTTGAGCGGCTCTGCGCGCTGTTGCGCGAGGCGCATGGCGCGGGCGCGAAGTTTGTCGTGTTCCCGGAACTGGCGCTGACGACGTTTTTTCCGCGCTGGTGGATGACCGACCAGGCGAAGATCGATGCGTATTTCGAGAGCGAGATGCCCAATGCAGCGACACGGCCGCTCTTCGATCTCGCCAAGGAATACGGCATCGGCTTCAACCTGGGCTATGCCGAGCTGACGCAGGAAAAAGGTGAGATCAGGCGCTACAACACCTCGATCCTGGTCGATCCCGCCGGGCATATTGTCGGGCGCTATCGCAAAATCCATCTGCCCGGCCATTCCGAGCATCTGCCGCAGGCGCCGTTCCAGCATCTCGAAAAGCGCTATTTCAATGTCGGCAATGAGGGGTTCAAGGTGTGGCGCATGCAGGATGCCGTAATGGGCATGTGCATCTGCAACGACCGGCGCTGGCCCGAAACCTATCGGGTTATGGGATTGCAGGGCGTCGAGATCATCTCGCTCGGCTACAACACGCCGATCGAGAACATCCACCACCGCGAGCCCGAACACCTGCGCATGTTCCACCACCTGCTGTCGTTGCAGGCGGGAGCGTATCAGAACGCCGCGTGGGTATTGGCGGCGGCGAAATGCGGCGCGGAAGATGGATTCGCGATGATCGGCGGTTCGGCGATCGTGGCGCCGACCGGCGAGATCGCGGCGCAGGCCTTGAGCGAGGAAGACGAGCTGATCACGACGACGCTCGACCTCGAACTCGGCGAGTATCTCAGGCGCACCGTCTTCGCCTTCGAAAAACACCGCCGCACCGAGCATTACGGTCTGATCACCAGCCGCACCGGCGCCAAGACCGAGGTATAAGACGCGCCAGGGCGCCGGTCAGCTACGCCAGCGCAAGGTGCGGGCCTCGACCGGGTTGGCAAAGGGCCGCCGCTCGGCTCCAGCCCGCTGGTATTCCCGCTTCAGCCGGTAATACCAGCGCGCCTGGGTGTCGGCGTCGTCGATCAGCGACAGCACCGGGTTAAAGCGCAATCCTTGCTGCTGCCGCTCCATGATCGTCGCATCCTGGCGCAGAAAGGCGCGCACATAGGGCCGCAATATCGGCCGCAGCGCGCTGAGCCACGGCGCCGTCCAGTAAATGCAGTGATTGACGTCGGTCGTCTGGTCGTCGACCGGTGTCAGGGCCGTCAGATTGGCGATCGCATAGCGACCCGCCCAGATCAGCTCGATTCGCACGCTCGGCAGGCGGAATGAGATTTCGGTCTCGACGTTGCCGCCCAATAGCAGCCGGTAGGCGCGCGAATTGCTCGACGGCGCGTGCCTCTGCATCGTGAAGCCAAAGGGTGCGGGCGCGAAGGTCTTGGCTTTTTCGTGCGCCGAGCGGCGCGTGCGCCACCACCAGGCACGATGCACATAAGGGCCATGCGCCGGGTCCATCAATCCGATCACCGCGTGATCGATCATCGAATCGAAACGCATCGTTTCGATCAACCGCGGCGCGGCGGCAGGGGCAAAGCTGTCGAGCACAGGCGGCGGCGGTGCGGTCGTGGCATCCTCGCCGAAAAACACCCAGATATTGCCCTGCACCTCGCAGGCCGCATAGCGCGGCACGGAAACCGCGGCGAGGTCGAACCGCTGGCCCGAGACCAGTGAGGGGATTGCGGTGCATCGCCCATCGCGGCCAAACCGCCAGCCGTGATAGCAGCACTCGATCTCCTGGCCATTGAAGGCGCCGGCGGAAAGCGGCATGCCGCGATGCGGGCAGATGTCGCGCAATGCAAAGACATCGCCCGCGTCATCGCGGCCGAGCAGCACCGGCTCGCCGAGCATCTTGCGCGCCAGCACGCCGCCGCGCCGCAGCCGCGCGCTGGGCGCGGCGTAGTACCAGGCCTCGCGTAATGGCGCGGCTGATGCATCCAATAACGTCATTCTCCGTCATGCCCGATGGCGAGGCTATCGCGGCGGCGCGCCAGCCGCTATTTTCGGCAAAGACTTATAACCTTGCGAATGCCTGCGATACATTCGAGCCGTGCTCCGCGTCATCAGACATCCCGGCCCCGAAGCGGGGCACCCGCGCGGCGCGGTTCTGGCGCTGGGCAATTTCGATGGTCTGCACCGCGGCCACGCGGCGCTGATCGCCTCGGCCCGCGACCGCGCCCGCGCTGGTGGCAAGCCCGCCGGATTGCTGACGTTTGAGCCGCATCCGCGCAATGTCTTTATGCCGGAGGGCGAGCCGTTCCGCCTGACGCCGTTCCGCGTCAAGGAGCGCGAGGTCGCCCGGCTCGAGGTCGATCTGCTGTTCGTGCAGCATTTCGACGCGGCATTTGCCCGCAAGAGCGCCGAATCCTTTGTCGACGAGGTTCTCGTCGCGGCGATCGGCGTGACGCATATCGTGGTCGGGCATGACTGCACCTTTGGCAACCGCCGTCGCGGTACGCCCCAGCTGCTGCGCGAAGCGGGGGCGCAATACGGGTTTGGCGTCACGGTAATCGAGCCGGTGCGGGCGCCGGACGCCGCCGTCTATTCCTCGACGCATATCCGCGAATTGTTGAAATCCGGCAAGCCGCGCGAGGCGGCGGTGCAGCTCGGGCGTGCATGGGAGGTCGATGGCCGGGTGGCGGTTGGCGCCCGCCTGGGCCGCACAATTGGCTTCCCGACCGTGAACCTGGCACTGGGCGAGTATCTGCGGCCAGCGCTTGGCGTCTACGCCGTGCGGGTATCGGGCGACGGGGCCGACGATGCGTTTGACGGCCGCACCATCGACGGCGTCGCGAATATCGGACTGCGCCCGACCGTCGGCGGGCTCGAACCGCGTCTAGAGGCGCATCTGTTCGATTATTCCGGCGATCTATACGGCCGCCATCTGCGAGTCTCGCTGATCGATTTTATCCGGCCGGAGCAGAAATTCGCCGGCATTGACGCGCTCAAGGCGCAGATCGCGGTAGATGCCGATCGCGCCCGCGCCATCCTCGCCGGCGCATAAGCCCGCGGCGGTCACGCATCGACGACCGCGACGAAGCGGTGATTGATTTCCCGCGCCTCTGCCGTTAGACCATCGCTGCTCGCCCGCCTCGTCCCCATCGTCTAGAGGCCTAGGACATCGCCCTTTCACGGCGGCAACAGGGGTTCGAATCCCCTTGGGGACGCCATATATTTCAATAGTTTCGACGCCACGGCGGAAACCAGTGTCCGGGATGTGTCCTGTCAGGGATGCAAGCTGCGATGGCCATCATCGAGGATTATGCTGCCATCGCCCCTGGCTTAGCGCGCCTGCGGGGTGCACGTGCTGTCGTCGACGTGCCGCTCGATCGAAAAAGGGCGGAGCCGCCACCGCATCGGTTCCTGATCAGGAAAGATGGGCGGATATTTGACGCCGAGAATTCGGCCTGAGGTGCACTACATCTCAGCGGCCGTTTGCGCCCAAGACGAATGCGGAGCCCAAGGATGGACGATTAAGACGGAGAAGCGCCGCACCTCAACACCGGAACGCCGAGGTCAGAATGGGGTGACGCTGAAATCTGATGGGCCCTGAGTTTCACGGCGGAAGTGGAAGGGCTGGTGCGCGCCATCTACGCTATCGCAGATCGCCGCCCGACGCAGTGAGCATAGCCGGCGCAGCCTCGGGTCGCCCAGCCGCTTCGGGATCAGCGACGGTGCGACCACCGTGCCACGATGTCCCATTCCCACGATTCGGTTCAGCCTTCGTAGCGCCAGCGTGGCAGCGTCACGTCGTCGGGCATCGTCACATAGATCAGCCGCACCGCGCGTCCGATGCAACCATCCTCCGGCATCGCACCTTCGAGATTGCTGATCATCGTCGGCCCTTCCGCGAGCCGCACGGCGATCGCATTGTAGGGCGGCGGATAGGCCGGCAGATAGTGACGGTGGAACACTACCCAGGAGAGGATCGTCCCCTGGCCCGAAATGGGACGCCATTCGAGGTCGGGCGAGAGGCATTTCGGGCAGGCCGGACCGGGCGGGTAAAGCCAGGTTCCGCAGTGCATGCAGCGCTGCAGTTGCATCGCCCCGGCGTTAATACTTTCCCACATCGGCTTGTCGTAAAAGCCCATCACGGGCCGGGGTGTTTTGACTTCGGTCGTATTCATATTTTCAGACTCCGTAGATGACCGAAAAACACTTGCCGGCAACGTCGGACGTGTAGTGCACGTGGCGCGCGTCCTTCACCTGACGCTCGCCGCATTCGCCGCGCAGCTGACGCACGCATTCGACCTGGTGCGCCCAGCCCTGCATGTAGCTCTCGCTGAGATGTCCGCCGCTGGTGTTGGTCGGCAATTTGCCGCCTAGCCCGATCCCGCTCTCGCGCAGAAACTTTCCGGCCTCGCCGACCTTCGCATAGCCGTAACCTTCCAGCGCCAGGGGCACGTGGAGGGAGAAGCTGTCATAGACCCCCAGCACGTCCATATCCTCCGGCCCAAGCCCGGATACGGCATAGGATTGCGCCGCGGCGGCCTGCTGCGCGGGCAGATAGAAGTCGTCGAGGCGCGGCTCGAGGCTGGTCGCACCGCGGTTGAGGTCGGAGCGCCCGATGCCCTCGATAAACACCGGCCGGCTGCTCAGCTTCTTTGCCCGTTCCGCCTCGGCGATGATCAGCGACACGCCGCCATCGTTGATCTGGCAGTAGTCGAACAAATGCAGCGGCTCGCAGACATAATGGGACGCAAGATAGTCCTCGATCGTGATGCGCTTACGCTGGATTGCGTTTGGGTTCATCGATGACCAGCCGCGCTGCGCGACCGAGACCTCGCCCATTTCGCGTTCGGTGAAGCCGCGTACGTGCTTGTAACTCTGCAGTGTCAGCGCATAGAGCGCGCCCTGAGATGTGAAGCCCCAGGGTGAGTGATAGACATAAGAGAGGTAGGCGTTGCCGCCCATCGCCGCCGGCCCGCCGTATTGCGTGCCGACACTGCGCTGGTCGTTGCCATAAATTAGCGCCACGATCTCGGCATAACCGGCCTCGATCGCCATGACAGCCTGCGTGACGGCCGTTACGGCATCCGCCTGGTTACCCCAGCGCGGATTGATGCCCGCCATTTCGCCCATGCGTTCATAGGCGGTGGTGGGACCGGCGATCAGGCCATCGATCTCGTCGCGGTTGATGTTCGCGTCTTTCAGCGCGTTGCGGAATGCCTCGAGGCCATAGCCCAAGGAATCGTTTGGCCGCTCGCCGGCGCGGCAGCGTTGCCAGTCCCGGACGTAGTCGGTGTGGCCGATACCGATGACGGCGGCGGCGCGCTTGTTGCGCGGGTTCGGGTGTCGACCGCCAAAGGCCAGGGGTGAATCTGTCATGCCAGGACCATCCTCTCCGTGAGCACCGCGATTGCCTCGCGGCTCATGTCAATTTTCATGAATTCGGAACGCAAGCCTTCGGCGGCCTTGTGATCTTGGGGACCGCCGAGCGACGCGCCGCTAGATCACACCGCGCTCCCGCAGCGAATTGATTTCTGCCTCGCTCATCTGCAGCAGTTCGCCGAAGACATATTGATTATGCTCCGCCAGCACAGGCGCACGGCTCTGGACGGTTGCCGGCGTCCGCGACAGCCGCACGGGGTACCGTTCATACGAAAATGCGCCGCCGACTTCGGGGTTCTCGATGACGGGAAACACCTCGCGATGCTGCAATTGCGGATCGTATTCCACACGATCTTCCGCATTCTGCACGACGGCGGCGACAATGCCGGCCGCCTGACATTTCCGCATGATGTCGTAGCGTCGCCGCGGGCGCGTCCAGTTGCTGATGATCTGATCGAGTTCAGCCTGGTTTGTCACCCGCGCCTCGTTGGTGGCGAATTTAGGATCAAGGACAAGACCCGGCTGTTCCATCACAGCGCACAAGGCTTTGAACTGTACCTGGGTCTCGCACGCGATGAAGACCCACCAATCCTGACCATTACGGTCCCGGCCCGCGCATCGATACGTATTGTGCGGCGCCAGGGCCGGAAACACCTCGCGATTGCCCGGCGGAAAATCCGGCCGACGGGTGCGGCGCCCGTTCACCTGGTAATCGAGCATGTAGGTGCCGAGCATCGACATCGCCCCTTCGGTGACCGAGTAGTCGATAAAGCAACCCTCACCGGTCTTTTTCGCTTGCAGCAGGCCCTGGATCAGCGAAAGGGCGCCCATCCAGCCCCCCATGACATCGAGATACGAGAACCCCCAGCCCGCGGGCGGCTTGCCGGGCAAGCCCGAGGCCAACGACATACCGGATTGTGCGGCGGCCGTCGGCCCGAAGCTGCGATAGGTCTTCCAATCGCCCGTGTG
>JAFAYW010000014.1 GCA_019240125.1 Alphaproteobacteria bacterium | reverse complement strand
GCGGTTATTGCCGACCGGGCCGAAAATCTCCTGGTTGATGATCTCGGAAAAGCCGAGGATCGCGTTGAGTGGCGTGCGCAGCTCGTGGCTCATATGGGCGAGGAAATTGCCCTTGGCGCGCGAGGCCGCCTCGGCCTGCTGTTTCGCGCGATCGAGGTCCTGTTCGCGCTGCCGCCGCTCGGTGGTGTCGCGCTGGATCGCGGCGAAAAAGCGAACCGTTTCGTCCTCATCGAGCAGCGGCACGATGCTGATGTCGCACCATCTCTCCTGCCCGTCGCGCGTGTAATTGAGGATTTCGACGTTGACCGGCTCGCCGCGGCGCATCGCCTCGCGGATCTGCGCCCGCGTTTCCTGCGAGGTATCGGTGCCCTGGAAGATGCGCGGCGAGCGTCCGATCACCTCCTCGGCGCTGAACCCCATCTGCCGATAGAGGGCTTGGTTCGCATAAACGATCCGCGGCCCCGGTTCGTCGAGGCACTCGGCATCGGTGACAATAATCGCGTCATCGATGTGATTGGCGAGGCGGGCGAGGACGTCGGAGAGCTGCATGGATCGAGCCACATAAAACAAACGCGATTTTCAGCAATCCTCTCCGATTTTCCTTTCGACATGGTTAATCCGAGATGTCAGCGCCTTGCTCGCAAGACTGCGCCTTGTCTCGTTTAACCAGGTTAAGTTGATTGTCCTACCTGCCCTTCGCGCCATGATCGGGGGTAGTCTTATTGTCCAGTTGTGATCGGAAATGTTTGGTCTGGTTTAGGTCGGCCAGACGGCTTTGCTGACGGCCATGTTTTCCGGGAATATCGTGACGGGCTTGCCGTCGAGCCACTGCACGATGACGAGTTGGGCGTCGACGCGGCGACCCTTTTCGTCAAACTTGATGTGGCTACCCGGGAAGTAGATCGCTGGCCCATCGGTGATGTCCATCGTGCGGATCGCGTCGGCGACCTTCTGGCGGTCGGCTGAGACGGCCTTGTTCACGGCCCAGGCGATGATCTGGGTGTGGGCGTAGGCGAAGATTTCGTTGTGGCCGAACCACGGGTTGCCCGACTTCTTCACATAGCGGGCGGAGAGATCGTCAACCGCCTTGCCTGGCCAGTTGGCGAGGCCGACCATGACATCCTGAATAACGTCCTTGCCCGAGGTCGTGAGGATTTCGGGCACCACCCAATGCCCGCCATTACCGATCAGCGGCATTTTGGTGGGCGGCATGCCGTATTGCGTAAAGGTGTCGAGGAGGATCTTGTCGTCGCCGTTATTGGTCGATTGCAGCAACACGAAATCCGGCTTGGCGCTGCGCACCGGCTGGACGATCGCGGTCGCGTCGGCGAGCGGCGGCGTATAGACCTGATCGAGCACCGAATTGAGGTGCTGATCCTTCAGCACATGGTCGCGGATCGGCTTCATAAAGCTGACCGACGCGGCGGTATTGTCGCCGATAAAGGCGACCTTGGTCGGGGCTTTGCCGGTCGCCGACTGCGCCAATTTCAACAGGTACGGCACGATCTGCTCGGCCTGGGCATTGGCGGTCGGCGAGGTCTGAAACACATTCTTGAACCCGCGATCGGTGATCGCGTCGGAATAGGACAGCGTCAGCCACGGCAGATTGGCCCGCTCGGTGACCTCGGTCGCGGCCAGGGTAAAGGTCGACAGCCAGCAGCCGAACCCGCCGGATAGCGCCGGGTTTTGCGACAGCATGCGCTGCGCCGCGTCCTTCGCGGTCTCGGCGGTGGTGCCGGTGTCGACGGAAATCAGCTTCACCTTGGCGCCGCCCAGCGCCTTGATGCCGCCGGCCTGGTTGATGTCGTCGATCGCCATCTCGGCGCCGGCCTTCTCCAGGATGCCCTGCTGCGCCCAGGGCCCCGATAACGGCACCAGCATCGCGATCTGCACGTCATCGGCGGCGCGCGCCACATAGGGCCGCGCCAGGGCCGCCGCGCCGATCAATCCCATCGCCGTGCGCCGGCCGATTCTGCGTGTCATGTCTGCGTTTCCTCGCGTTCTGTTTATTGTTCAGTGATGCCGAGATAAGACCGCCGGACACTGTCATCCGCAAGCAGGGTCTGGTAAGGGCCCTTCAGCACGACGCGGCCGGTTTCCAGCACATAGCCGTAATCCGACAATTCCAGCGCCTCGGCGACGCGCTGCTCGACCAATAGGATCGCCAACCCGTCTTCCTTATGGATTTGCGCGATCCGGTCGAAGATCGTCTCGGCCACTGCCGGCGCGAGGCCCATTGACGGCTCGTCGAGCATCAGCAGGCGGGGCGCGCAGGCAAGGCCGCGTCCGATCGCCACCATCTGCTGCTCGCCGCCGGACAGCGTGCCGGCCAGCTGCGTCGCCCGCTCGGCGAGGATCGGGAATAGCGTGTGGATGCGGTCGAGCGTGTGCGCCCATTTCTCGCGGCCCGCGCGCGGGTAGGCGCCCATTTCGAGGTTTTCGTGCACCGTCAGGGTGCGGAACACCTGCCGCCCCTCCGGCACATGCGCGATGCCGAGATGCGCGCGCTCGGCGGCCCGGCGCGCCAGGAGCGGCGTGCCCTGCCACGCGACGCTGCCGCCGGCGGTTGGGACGACGCCGCAGATTGCCTTGAACAGCGTCGTCTTGCCGGCGCCGTTTGGCCCGACCACCGTGATGAACTGGCCGGGCATCAGCGAGAGCGACACGCCCTGCAGGGCGTGCAGACCGCCATAGGCGACCGATAGATCGCGGATGTCGAGCATCGGCGGCGTGCCGCTCGCGGCTTCAGGCATCCTGGCGTGCCAGGAATTTGGAGCCGAGATAGGCTTCGATGACCGAGCGGTTCTCGACGACACTTTTCGGCGATCCCTCGGCCAAGACAGTGCCGTGATCGAGCACCAGAAAGCGGTCGGCGAGGCGCAGCATCGCGTGCATCGTGTGCTCGATGATGACGATCGTCATGCCGCCATCGCGCAGCCGCCGCAGCACGGCCAGCAACTCGTCGCACTCGTCGCGGCCGAGCCCGGCCAATGTCTCATCGAGCAGTAGCAAGCGCGGCCGCCCGGCCAGCGCGCGCGCCAGCTCCATCAGCCGCAATTCCTTGTTGGTCAATTCGCCGGCCGCCCGCCCGGCGCGATCGGCCAGCCCGACCGCCTCAAGCGCGGCTTCCGCCGCCGCCGCGGCGGCGTGATCGTCGAGGCCAGTCCCGTACGCCGCGATGATCACATTGTCGAGCAACGACAGGCGCGGAAAGCTGCGCGCCACCTGAAAGGTGCGCCCGATGCCGAGCCGCGCGATCTGATGCACCTTGCGGCCGCGCAATTCCTGGCCGTCGAACCGGGCCGAGCCAGCATCGGCACGCAAGACCCCGTTCAACAGGTTGAACAGCGTCGTCTTGCCGGCACCGTTCGGGCCGATGATGCCGAGGATTTCGCCGGCCGCGACGGAAAACCCGACCTGCTGCACCGCGCGCAACCCGCCAAACGATTTCGAGAGGTCGCTGACTTCGAGCAGGATGCCCGAGGCCGGCGCCACCGCCAGCGATGACGGGCGCTCCTCGATCACCACCCGCTCGGGCGCCTTATTGACGAATTTGTCGCGCAGCCGCCAGAACAGCCCCTCCGGCGCCAGCAGCATGATCGCGATAATCGCGATGCCATAAACGATGCCCTGAACGCCCGGGATGATGTCGCCGAGATGCGCGTTCAGCGTCTCGGCCAACGGGATCAGGATCGCGGCGCCGATCGCGGGCCCCCACACCGTGCCGACGCCGCCAAACAGGGTCACCGTGAGCGCCTGCGCCGACACCACGACGCCAAACACCGAGTCCGGCGTCACGATCAGCAAGACGCAGGCGTAAAGCCCGCCGGCGGCGGCGGAAATGACGCCGCTCGCGACGATCGCCCGCATCTTCCAGCGCCAGGTGTCGAGCCCCGCCGCCTCGGCCGCCAATTCATTCTGCTTGATCGCCAGCAGGGCGAGGCCAAAGCGGCTGTTCTCGACCAGCATGCCGGCGATCATCGCGGCGATGAACAGCGCTACCGCGACCAAGGTCGAATAGATCGGCTCGGCGAATTGCAGGAACAGCGCCGGATGCTCGCGATGCATCGGCAGCGGCACTTCCTGATAGCCAAGATATTGCAGCACGTAGAGGATCGCCAGCGGATAGGCCAGCATCGACAGCGCGAAGTAATGGCCACGCAGGCGGAAGGTCGGCAACCCGATCAACCCCGCCGCCGCGCCGCCCACCGCCATGCCGAGCGGGATGCCGAGCCAGGGCGTCAGCCCCCACGATACCAGCGACAGCGTCACCGTGTAGGCGCCGATCCCGAAAAACGCCGCGTGGCCGAACGACACCAGCCCGCTCATGCCGGAAAACAGGTTCCAGCCGAGGCCGAACGCGGCCCAAATCGGCACCAGGGTCAGCATCAGCTGGTAATAGCTGCTCCGCACCATGGCCGCGATCGCGACATAGATCACGACGGCAACGGCGAGGACGATCGTGTCCCGCCTCAGCCGCGCGGCGCCGCCGATCCTCATAAGCCGGCTCTCATCGAAGCGGCCTCATGCGCGTTCCGCCGAGCGGCCGAACAGGCCCTCGGGCCGCAACCCGACGATCAGCAGAAATATCACGAAAATCGCCGCGTTCTGCAGCTGCGGCGACAATACGAGGGCGGACACCTGCTGCACAAACCCGACCAGCAACCCGCCCCAGAAGGCACCGAGGATGCTGCCCATGCCGCCGAGCACGACCCCCGAATACATGATGATCACGTAATCGAGCCCGACAAACGAGGTGAACGACAGATACGTCGCCATCAGGCCGCCGGCGATCGCCGTAATGCCGGCGCCAAGGCCAAAGGCGATGCGGTACGCCCGGTCGACGTCGATGCCCATATAGGTCGCGGCGATCGGGTTGTCGGCGGCCGCGCGCAGCGACTTGCCGAGCCTTGTGCGCTCCATCACCAGCCACAGCGACACCGCGATCACGATCGCGACGCCGCAGGCCAGCACCCGCGCCTGATTGAGGAACAGCATCGTGTCGTCGAGAAACGGGCCGATCGTGAAGGCGTGCGTCGAGAGCGGCGTTCGGACGCTTTGCGGCGTCGAGCCGAACAGGATGAGGCCGCCATTCTGCAGGATCAGCGATACGCCCAGGGTGACGATCAATTGGCCGAAGCCGCCCTGATCGAGGCGCGTCGTGGTCGAGAGGCCCGAGACATGCCGCAATAGAAACCGGTGCAACAGCGCGCCGCCGCCGAACAAAACAGGCCCGGCGATCAATGCCGCGACAAACGGCGCGACATACGGCCCGAGCACGCCGATCGCGGCAAATCCGCCGACCAGATAGAGGCTGATATACATGCCGAGCATCAGCAATTCGCCCTGGGCGAAATTGACGACCTTCATGATCCCGAAGATCAGCCCGAGACCGATACACATCAGCCCATAGAGGCAGCCGATGATCAGCCCGGCGGCCACCGCATTCAGCACATTTTCAAGCAAACCGCCTGTCTCCTCGCCCTGAGCGTCCGGTGCGTCCCTTATCCGGATCTGTTGATGCCGGCTCGCCTGTCGCGCGAGAAACTTAGGCGCTGCTTCGCCGCTAAAGCAACCCTCGCCCAGGATCAAGCCTCAGGCAGACTTTCGTCAGGTGTGGGAAAATGTCCGGAAGCAGTCACTCCGGCGACCTACGGTACCCGCTCTGATCTGCGTCAAGGCTCGCACTCGCCGATGCCGCTACGCCCTCGCTGTCTCGCGCCGAGCGATCCGGCGTGGCGGAACGATGTTGGTAGTCGCCATGGTACGCTGCGTACGCTGAGTTGGGGTGCCCGCCCCTCGCTGGCCTGGAGTGCGATATGTCTCCGATCGAGCCGTTTCAGGCCCGCACCAACATCGCCTATTTCACGATGGAGATCGCGATACGGCCGGAAATACACAGTTATTCCGGGGGTCTCGGCATCCTGGCGGGAGATACTGCGCGGTCTGGTGCCGATCTCGAATTGCGGATGGTCTTCGTCAGCCTGCTGAGCCGGGCGGGGTATTTCCGCCAGGTTATCGACGAGAGGGGCTGGCAGACGGAGGCTCCGGACTGGTGGGAGGTCGAGCGCTGGTGCACACCCCTGCACGCCATGGTCGCCGTGGAGATCGATGGCAAGGCGGTGTGGATCCGCCCCTGGCTGTACCGCCACGTTGCGCCGCACGGACACGAGATTCCAATTCTGTTGCTGGATACCGACGTCGAGCAGAACGACGCCGAGAGCCGGACTTTAACCCATTATCTTTATGGGGGCGACGAGACCTACCGGTTGAAGCAGGAGATCGTCCTTGGGATTGGCGGCATGCGGGTCTTGCACGCTCTCGGCTTCGATATCCGCACCTACCATTTGAACGAGGGTCATGCCGCATTGCTGACCGTCGAGTTGTTAAATCGGTCGAAAGTGCAGCCTGAGGACCTCGCGCCAGGTGAGGAATTATACGATATCCCGGAAGTGCGCTCGCAGTGCGTCTTCACGACGCATACGCCGGTCGAGGCGGGACATGACCGGTTCTCCTACGAATTGTTCGATCGGTTGCTGCCCGGGTTTGTCGATCTCGCGACCCTGAAGCGCCTTGCCGGGGCCGAGGAACTCAACATGACCCGGCTGGCGCTGAACCTCTCCGATTACGTGAACGGGGTCGCGCGGCGTCACGCGGAAACGACGGCGCTGATGTTCCCCGGCTATCGCATTCATGCGGTAACCAACGGGGTGCATCTCGGCACTTGGGCGCATCCGGGTTTCACCCAGCTTTACGACGCGAATTTCCCGCAATGGCAGCACGAGCCGGAAGCGCTGATCCACGCATTGCAGCTGCCGGATGATCAGATCTGGGATTGCCATTGCGCCGCCAAGGCCGAGTTGCTGCAACTCGTCCAATCGGCAACCGGTACCGCGTTGTCACCGGATGTGCTGGTCCTCGGATTTGCCCGGCGGATGACCGGTTACAAGCGACCGCTGATGCTGTTCGAGCAGCTTGACCGGCTATCGGCCATCGCCGCCAAATACCCGCTGCAGCTTGTTATCGCCGGGAAAGCCCACCCCCGCGATACCGAGGGTAAGGAGGCCATTCGCCGGCTGCATGAGCTTGCTCGCACCCTGGCCGGCAACCTGCGCTGCGTCTATCTGCCGAATTACGATATGCAGCTGGCCGCCCGCCTGGTCGCCGGCGCGGATCTCTGGGTCAATACGCCACTGCCGCCGATGGAGGCGTCCGGAACCAGCGGCATGAAAGCAGCGCTAAACGGCGTCCTCAATCTGAGCGTACTCGACGGATGGTGGATCGAGGCCTGCGTCGAGGGCGTCACCGGCTGGTCGATCGGCGCCGATCCCGGCTCGGCAATCGACGAAAAGGCGGCTGCCGCGCATCTGTACGACAAGCTCGAACACACAATCCTGCCCCTGTTTTACGACAATAACGCCGCCTGGCGCATAATGATGAAGCAGTCGATCGCCAACATAGCTTCCTTCTTCAACACGCATCGCATGATGCGGCGCTACGCGACCGAGGCGTACTTGCGGTAAATGCCAATCTGCGTTCCCTACCGGACCAACCGGACACTGACTTGATGCAGATCAACCGACCTGCGCATTGGGTCGGCAATAATGGTGATGGCATAAGGGAGGTCGTGATGCTGCATTTCGTTGAGGTTCGCAGGATCGATACTGATGCTGCTGCCGATCTGATGGATGGCATGCGTGACTGGCTCGCGACACACCAGATTGAACCGGTGATTCTCGACAGGCGGCAGACGCCTCCGGGACTGCTCTTCCGAGTTGCCTTTCGCGAGCCGCATCATGCTGTTCTGTTCGCTGAGGCTTTCGACGGCCGGCTGACATGCACCGACCCACATGGCTCCCCGCTTTGGAGCGAGGATTTGTCTGAGGCGTGAGCCGTCGGCGGACTTAATCCGCCACTCGCGCGCGGCGTAACAGCGACCGCGCGCAGAACTGCAGCTGGCATACGTGGCTGGCGCCCTCGGTGCGTGTTAGATAAGCGGCGATGGATTTCTCGCACGCAACCATCCTCTGCCTGGGCGACATCATGCTTGACCGGTTCGCCTATTGCGACACCGAGCGGATTTCGCCCGAGGCGCCTGTGCCGGTATTGCTGCTACGGCAGACGCAGAGCACGCTGGGCGGGGCGGGCAATGTCGCGCGCAATATCGCGGCTCTTGGCGGGACCGCGCTGTTGATGGGGCTGCTCGGCAAGGATGCCGCCGGCGCCGAGATCGAGGCGCTGATCGCCGACAGCCCCGGCCTAGTCAATCTCCTGGTCGCGAGCGCGCGGCGGCCGACCACGTGCAAGACCCGCTACATAGCCGGGCATCAGCAGATCGTACGCGTTGACGAGGAACATGCCGGCGGCCTTGACGCACTCGAGCAGCGCGCGCTGATCGCGGCGGCGCGCCTGGCGGTGGGCGATGCCGATGCCGTGATCCTGTCCGACTATGCCAAAGGGGTTCTGAGCCGGGCGGTCATCGATGCGGCGATCGCCGCGGCGCGCGCGCGCGGCGTGCCGATTTATGTCGACCCCAAATCCGATGACTTCCGGCGTTATCGCGGCGCCACCTGCATCACCCCGAACCAGAAGGAACTCGCGCTCGCCGCCCGCTTGCCGGTCGCCAGCGACAATGAGATCGTCGCTGCGGCCACCCAGGTCATGCGCGAAGCGGAGACTAGCGCGATTCTCGCGACCCGCTCGGAAAAGGGCATGGTGCTGGTCGAAGCCGCCGGCGACGATGTGAGCGTGCACCACGTCGAGGCGCGGGCACGCGAGGTGTACGACGTCTCGGGCGCTGGCGACACGGTTATAGCGGTGCTCGCCTTGGCATCGGCCAGCGGTTACCCCCTGTCGCAGTCTATGCGTCTGGCGAATACCGCAGCCGGGATCGTCGTCAGCAAGCTCGGCACGGCGACCGTCGAACTCGACGAACTGATGCTCGAACTGTCGCGCGATGTCAGCGACAAGGAATGGCACCACGCCAAGTATTTCAGCCTCGTTGAGGCGGAGACGCTGGTGCGGCGATGGAAGCAGCATGGCTTGTCGGTCGGCTTTACCAATGGTTGCTTCGACATTCTGCATGCCGGGCACGTCTCGCTCCTGGCTGCAGCGCGGGCCAAATGCGACCGGCTGATCGTTGCCTTGAACTCGGATGATGGGGTGCGCCGGTTGAAGGGGCCGCAGCGGCCGGTCAACGGGCTCACGGACCGCGCGGCGGTGATTGCCGCGATCGAGTCGGTTGACGCGGTGATCAGCTTCGACGAGGAGACGCCGCTCGACCTGATCCGCCGTCTCAAGCCTGACGTGCTGGTCAAGGGTGGTGACTACACCGTGGAAACCGTGGTCGGCGCCGAGGATGTGCAGGCGAATGGCGGGCGCGTGCTATTGATCGACCTGGTCGAGGGCCGCTCGACCACCCGGCTGATCGACGCGATCCGCACCTCGCATTCGCCGGCCGAGGCCGATGCCGCGCGGCTGGCGGTGCGACGGGCGGCTGAACGAGCCGAGGAGGATGTCGCCTGATGCTGGTTATCACCGGAGGCGGCGGGTTCATCGGCTCGGTTCTGGCGGCAGCGCTCAACGAAGCCGGCCGCAGCGATCTTGTGCTGGTCGATCACTTCGGCACCGACGGCAAATGGCGCAACATCGCCAAGCGTGAGTTCAGCGACATCCTGCCGATCAAGGGCCTCTTTCCGTGGCTGGAGCAGCATGGCGGTGAGGTCGAGGCGATCTTTCATCTCGGCGCCAACTCCTCGACCACCGCCAACGATGCCGATGCGATCATCGCCGGCAATCTGAACGATACAATCGCGCTGTGGCGCTGGTGTACGGGCGCCGGCACGCGCTTCATCTATGCCTCGTCAGCGGCAACCTACGGCGACGGGTCGGCCGGGTTCGACGATGCGGGCGGGCTTGAGGCCTTGCGGCGCCTGCATCCCTTGAATCTCTATGGCTGGTCGAAGCACGCGTTCGACCGCTGGGCGTTGCGCGAGGCGGCGGCGGGCCGGGCGCCGCCGTTCTGGACCGGGCTGAAATTCTTTAACGTCTTCGGGCCCAACGAGCACCATAAGGGCGCAATGATGAGCCTGGTGGTGAAGAATTATCCGCGCATCGCCGCCGGCGAGCCGATCCAGCTCTTCAAGTCGCACCGCCCCAATATCGCGGATGGCGAGCAGCGTCGCGACTTCGTCTACGTCAAGGATTGCGTCAGGGTGATGCTGTGGCTGTGGCGTGAGGCACGCGCTGAAATCAGCGGTCTTTACAATCTCGGCACCGGTGAGGCGCGCAGTTTTCTCGATTTCATGAATGCAGCCGGCGCGGCGTGTGGCCGCGCTCCGACGATCGAGTTCATCGATATTCCGCCGGCGATCCGGCCGAGCTATCAGTATTTTACCGAGGCCAGGATGGCCCGCCTGCGTCAGGCCGGCTACAGCGCCCCGTTCATGTCGCTCGAAGAGTCGGTGAGGGATTGCGTCGTCGAACATCTCTCGCACTCCGACCCTTATCTGTGATCCGCCAGACGGTTTTCGCGACGCTCCTCTAACCGCATGTTCACCTGGGCCTGGATACCGATCACGCTCGGCGCGGCGTTGGCACAGACGCTGCGCAACGCCGCGCAACGGCATCTGACGCGCGACCTCGGCGCGCTTGGCGCGACCCTGGTGCGGTTCCTGTACGGCTTGCCGTTCGCGGTTGTATGGCTGTCTGCCGCCTGGGCCATTTCGGGGTTCCTGCCGCTACCCGGCATCACGCTCGGTTTTGTCTGGTGGACCGTCGTGGCATCACTGAGCCAGATCGCGGCGACGGCATTGCTGCTGCGCTGCATGGAAGAGCGAAATTTCGCTCTCGGCGTGGCCTACGCCAAGACCGAGGTGATCCAGGTCGCGGTATTCGGGTTGGTATTGCTCGGGGACCGGATCACTCTGGTGGGGGTGCTCGCCATCCTGGTCGCGACGGCTGGCGTGATCCTCGTCTCATTGCCGAGCGGCGAGCGCTCGCTGGCCCGAGTCATTGAAGGATGGACCTCGCGCGCCGCGATGCTGGGGGTTGGCTCCGGCGCGGGGTTTGCGATCGCCGCGGTGGGGTATCGCGGCGCCGCGTTGGCGTTATTGACGCCGTCACTGGTGCTCGCGGCGGCCTATTCGCTGCTCTGGGCGCAGACCTTTCAGACCCTGCTGCTCGGCGGCTATCTCGCCTGGCGACGTCGTGAGATCGTCATCGCCGTGCTGAACGCGTGGCGCGTTTCGCTTTTAGCCGGCGCGATGGGTGCGGCGGGGTCGGCCGGCTGGTTTACCGCGATGGCGCTGCAGCCGGTTGCCAACGTCCGCACGCTGGGGCTGGTTGAGCTGTATTTCAGCTATGTCGTGTCGCGACGGGTCTTCCGCGAACGGCTGTCGACATCGGAACTGGCCGGTTTCGTGCTGCTCGGTCTCGGGTTGCTCGGGATCGTGATTCGCATCTAGGCGCAAACTGAGTTGCAGAATGCAACGCCGCTTGCGTAGGCGAGACGCCGCCGCGCCTGAGATCTGGCGGTTTCGCTTGAGTTTAGACGTCGCGAATTCGTGGCATATAATTTGAGACCCTCCTGCCGCACTGGCGCGGTCATATGGTTAACGGCCGCTTGGAGGGGTTAGGGCAATGGTCTCCAACGATGCGGAAATTGAACGGCTGGCGCGGGAGATGATCGGCAGATACGGCCAGGGCGCCGCACGTGTCGCGGCGGAACACCTCAATGACATGATCGATCGCGATAATGCAAAGGGCCGCGACTTCTGGGCCTGTGTTGTTCACGAGATTCATCAGCATCAGGGTACCGGGCCGCTATGGGCGGATTTCCCGTACCTCTGGGAGGACATCGCGACCCCGCTGGGGTTAAAGACCTCCTGAGGGCCGGCGTCAGCCAATCTTCACGAGCGCCCCGCCGTCGACCGGCAGCGCGACGCCGGTGATGAAGTTGGCCTCGTCCGACGCCAGAAACAGGGCCGCGTTTGCGACATCCCAGCCGGTTCCCATTCTGCCTCGCAACGGCACCTTGGCATCGCGTTCCGCCGCCACCTCTTCCCGACTGCGATTGCTGCTGCGAGCCCGCGTATCGACCGCCATCGGGGTGTTCATCAAGCCCGGCAAAATGCAATTGGCGCGGATGCCGTACTCGGCGTTCTGAAAGGCCAACTGCTTGGTGAACTCGACCATCGCCGCCTTGGTCGCCTTGTAGGCGATCAGGGGGTATGTGTTTTCGTATGCGGCGACCGAGGAGATGTTGACAATCGCCCCGGCGCGCTGCTGCCGCATGATCGGGACGGCGTGCTTGCAGGCCATGATCGTGCCGCGGATGTTGATGGCCGAGACACGGTCGAAGGCCTCCTCGGTCAGTTCAAGCAGCGGCTTGTCGCCGCCGCCGATGCTGACCCCGACATTGTTGTGCAGGATGTCGATACGGCCCCAGCGCCGTACTGCCTCCTGCATCGCCGCCGCCAGCGTAGCTTCGCGGGTCACGTCGGCCTCGAACGCGGCGCACGCGCCGCCTTCCTTGACCGCCAGCGAGGTGGTCGCTTCCGCCGCGGCGAGGTCGCGATCGACGGCCAGCACGGCGGCGCCTTCCTGGACAAAGCGCAGCACGGTGGCACGGCCGTTGCCGATCCCCTCGCCGGGGCTCTGGCCGGCTCCTACTACCACGGCGATCTTGCCGGCGAGACGCATGGCCCTTCCTCCACTCCGGCTCTGATCCGGGCCGCAGGGTCGCTCGCGCCGTCAAACGAGGCAAGAGCGCCCGGGGCGGACGCGACGGCTCGTTACCTCAGCCACAGCGCCATCAGCAGCGCTACAGCGGCGATGATGAGCCCCACACCCCACGCTCGATTATCGCCAGCCAGCCGGCGCTGGCGCTCAAACTGGCGATATTCCAGTCCTTCCTCGGCTCTGATCCGCCGCTTCCAGCGGCGCGCAAAGCGAGCGGCAATTCGTTCCTGCGAGGGACGTTTCACGAAGGGGGGGCCGCTACCGTCGCGAGTGCCTGATCGATGTCGGATATCAGGTCGCCGATATCCTCGATACCGACTGATAGCCGCACCAGATTGTCGCCGATACCGAGCGCGCGGCGCGTCTGCGGCGGCACCGAGGCGTGCGTCATGATCGCTGGATGCTCGATCAGGCTGTCGGCGCCCCCCAGGCTCTCCGCCAGCGTGAACAGCCGCACCTTCTCGAGGAAGCGGCGGCAGCCGGTCAAATCGGTAGCCAATTCGCAGGTCACCATGCCGCCAAATCCGGTCATCTGCCGCCGGGCCAGGGCGTGTTGCGGGTGCGACTTCAGCCCGGGATAGATCACCCGGCGCACCGCTTTGTGCTGGCCGAGGAAGTCAGCGATGGCGAGCGCATTGGCGCAATGCCGCTCCATGCGCAATGCCAGGGTCTTGATGCCGCGCAGTACCAGAAAGCTGTCGAACGGGCCGCTGATGGCGCCCACCGCGTTCTGCAGAAACGCGAGGCGATCGGCCAAGGCACGATCCTCGCCAACCACGGCAATGCCGCCGATCACATCGGAATGGCCGTTGAGGTATTTCGTTGTCGAGTGGACCACCGCGCTGAACCCGTGGTCGAGCGGCCGCTGTATAAAGGGGCTGGCGAATGTGTTGTCGGCCACCGCCCAGATGCCGTGGCGCCGGGCGATCACGGCGACCGCCTCCAGATCGACCAGCTTCAGCATCGGATTGGTTGGCGTTTCCACCCAGATCATTCGCGTCTGCGGCGTGATCGCCGCCGCAACCGCTCCCGGATCGGTCATGTCGACGCGGCGCAGGACCAATCCGGCGCTTCGTTGCCGCACCCGCTCGAACAACCGCAACGTGCCGCCATAGATATCGTCGGTGGCGATAATCTCCGATCCATGATCCAGGCATTCGAGAAGCGCGGCGGTGGCCGCCGACCCGGAGGCGAAGGCGAACCCCGCCGTGCCGTTTTCAAGATCGGCGACACACCCTTCAAGGGCGGCCCGTGTGGGGTTGCCGGTGCGGGCATAGGCATAGCCTTTGGTAACACCCGGGCTTTCCTGCGCGTAGGTAGAGGTTGCGTAGATCGGCACGTTGACGGCGCCAGTTGTCGCATCGTGTGCCGCGCCATGCACCGCCCGCGTCGCGAAGGCATCGCGATTGCGCTCACTCATCCGCGATCTTCCTCACCGAATCGTCGCTTAAAGGCCGAGCACCGCATGTGAGCGGCAGATCAGCCGCCGCCCGGCGACAACTATCAAGGCCGCGCCGGACCCAAGGCCAATTTGCAAGGCTAATGCAATCTGCGATAGGAGAATCCCTGCATTTTGCATCGAGTTTTCCTGCTCGGTCATGTTCTTCGCAAAAAGATCCTTGGTTATCAGATCATTACGGTATGGCATGGAAGCTGCGACTGAGGTGTATCGGTGAACTGCGCGGGGCAGATATATGAGCATCGGACGATAAGGGTGATCCGGGTGGCCTCGACGTCCCTCCCGCACGGAAGCTGGCTCCTCCCCCAGCCACGTGACTGGCGTCAAGGCTGCCCGCCCCATCGGCGCTGACCAGGGCGCCTCCAAACGGCCGCGAGCTTAAGCGGGGCGTCGCCGGTTAGTTGTCTCGGGAAAATGGGGCGAGTGATGGGGTTCGAACCCACGACATCCAGATCCACAATCTGGCGCTCTAACCGACTGAGCTACACCCGCCGTCAATGGTGGAGGTAGCGAATCCATATCCCAGCGTCAAGGTTGTGGCCATCGGAATGCGGGGACTGCGCCGCGATGCGCGCTTGCCCGCGTGGCCCGACGGGGTCAGTCTGCGGCCGCTATGAGCTGGTTGACCAATTTCGTGCTGCCGAAAATCCGCGCGTTTACGCGCAAGGATGTGCCGGACAATCTGTGGAAAAAGTGCCCCGCGTGCGAACAGATGCTGTTCCATCGCGAGCTCGAGATGAATTTAGAGGTGTGCCGCCATTGCGGCCACCACTTCCGCATTGGCAGCGCGGTCCGCTTCAAGATGCTGTTCGATGGCGAGGCTTTCGATCCGATCGAGGTGCCTCGCGTGCCGGCCGACCCGCTGCGGTTCCGCGACCGCAAGCGCTATACCGAGCGGCTGCGCGAGGCGCATGCGGCGGCCGGGCCGGGGGATTCGGTGGCCTTGGCCGAAGGCCGGATCGCCGGCATGCCGGTGGTGATCGCGGCGTTCGATTTCTCGTTCATGGGCGGCTCGATGGGCATGGCGGCGGGTGAGGCGCTGGTCGCCGCGTCGCGCCGCGCGGTCGAGCATGAGGCGGCATTGATCGTTGTACCGGCGTCGGGCGGGGCGCGGATGCAGGAGGGCATCCTGTCGCTGATGCAGATGCCGCGCACGATCCTGGCGGCCGACATGGTCAAGGAAGCGGGGCTGCCCTACATCGTCATCCTGAGCGACCCGACGACGGGCGGCGTTTCGGCCTCGTTCGCGATGCTGGGCGATATCACGCTGGCCGAGCCGGGCGCGGTGATCGGCTTTGCCGGTGCGCGCGTCATCGAGGAGACCATTCGCGAAAAATTGCCGGAGCGGTTTCAGCGTGCCGAGTACCTTCTCGAACACGGCATGGTCGACCAGGTCGTGCCGCGCGGCGAATTGCGCGACCGGCTGGCGCGGCTGCTGTCATTGCTGCGCGAGCCGGTGCGCGCGCAGCCGGCGTTGCCGGCGCCCGAAACACCGGACCACGGCGCGCTCGCGGCCGAAGGCGACGATTGATGGCCGGCTCCGATCGGGTGTTGCAGCGGCTGATGCATCTGCACCCGAAAAAAATCGATCTGTCGCTCGGCCGCACCCTCACGATGCTGCAGCGGGTCGGCAACCCGCATCTGCGCCTGCCGCCGGTGATCCATGTCGCCGGCACCAACGGCAAGGGCTCGACGGTGGCGACGATGCGCGCGATCGTCGAGGCGGCTGGGCTGCGGGCGCATGTCTACACCTCGCCGCATTTGGTGCGGTTTCACGAGCGCATCCGGCTGGCCGGCGCGCTGATCGACGAGGACGCGTTGCTCGAACTGCTCGAGGAATGCGAGCGGGCCAATTCGGGCGAGCCGATCACCTTTTTCGAGATCACCACCGCCGCCGCGTTTCTGGCGTTCGCGCGTATGCCGGCGGATGTCGTGCTGCTCGAGACCGGGCTCGGTGGCCGGCTCGACTCGACGAATGTCATCGCGCGGCCGGCGGCGACCGCGATCACCTCGATTTCGCTCGACCACCAGGCCTTTCTTGGCGACACGCTCGCCGCCATCGCCGGCGAAAAGGCGGGCATCCTGAAACCCGGGGTGCCGGCGGGGATCAGCCCTCAGACGCCAGAGGCAGCGTCGGTCATCGAGGCCCGCGCCGCTGCGATCGGAGCGCCGCTGTTCCGCGCCGACCGGGACTGGCGCTGTGCCGCCGGCGGCGACGGGATGCGCTATGAGGGACCGCGATGGCGTCTCGATCTGCCGCTGCCCGCGTTGCCGGGCGAGCATCAGATCGACAATGCCGGCACCGCGATTGCCTGCCTCGAACAGGCGCGCCGGCTCGCCGTGCCCGAGGCGGCGATTGCCGCCGGGTTGCGGCGGATCGAATGGCCGGCGCGGTTGCAGCGGCTGACGCGCGGGCCGCTGATCGACGCGTTGCCCGCGGGATCGGAATTGTGGCTCGATGGTGGTCACAACCCGGGGGCGGGGGCGGTAATCGCCACGACCGCCGAGGCTTGGCACGACCGGCCGCTCGATCTGGTGGTCGGCATGCTCAACACCAAGGACGCGACCGGCTTTCTGGCGCCGTTGACGCGGCACGCCCGCCGGCTCTACGCCGTGACAATCCCCGGCGAGGAAAACCCGCTGCCGGCCGCGGCGATCGCGGCCGCGGCCCAGGCCGTCGGGATACCTGCCGAGGAGACGCCGTCGGTAGGGGCCGCAGTGGCAGCGATCGCATCGCAGGGCGCTCCGATCCGCACCCTGATCTGCGGTTCGCTGCATCTGGCGGGCGTGGTGCTCGCCGATAATGGATGATCGCGGATGCACCGATTGCCGTTGGCGCTCGCCATGAGCATCACCGCCGCCACCCCGGTGCGGGCCGACATCCTCGATCTGCATCGGCTCTACGACCGCGCCTCAACCTTCGTGTCCTCTCTGATCGGCGCAGCGCCAGACCGTGAGATCATCGCGCCGCCCGGCAACACCGATGGCAGGATGATCGTAACGCCGCGAGCTACGGGGCCGATCCGCAATATCCTGCCGCGAAATGACTGGCCCGTGCGACCCGACTGAATTCGCGCCGCAAATAGCGCTGACGGCGCTCTTCAGCGCTTTTGACGGTCTTGCAAATGCGCCGGGAGGGGCATCCGTGGCAGGAGCGGCTGCTCACCACCGGGGACTGGCGCTGCTGCCGTGCCGGCGCGCCTGGCAAGTGCTTCGGTGACGATGTCGCGGATTTCCGCGAAAGCGGGCGGCGCGTTGAGGCCGAATTCGAGGAGCTGCCGAAAGGTTTCCGGGTGGTTCCAGATGGTCGAGACCACGACATCGCGCATCAGATGGCTCGGGTGGCGGATCGCGCATTCGACGAGCCGCGCGACATCGCTGTCATCGAGCACGATGCTGACCGGCGCCGCGCCATGGGCACGCATATCGGTAGGGTCGCGTGTCACGCAAAGTTGCGCCAGGCGCGCGTAGTAATCGCCGGTGATGACGTCATCGGCCGGTGCCACAGTCGCGCGAGCCTCGACAAGCGTGCGTTCGCCAGAGCTGACCCGCATCGCTCAGCGAGACCGTCGGGTTGACCAGGCCAGCATCGGCGGGAGTATCCTTGGCACAGCATCCGGGTGAGCCGGCCAGTATATGAAGGGAGAACGCGTTGGCGACGCAAGCGGGGATATCGGCAAGCGGCCTGTCGAGCGGCCAGCTCTCAGTAGGGCCGGGCGAGATGATGGGCAATGCCGGGCCGGGCATGCTGCAAGGGCTGCGGGTCATCGAGATCGCTGATGAGCGCGCGGAATATTGCGGGCTATTGCTGGCCGGGCTCGGCGCCGAAGTTATCAAGATCGAACCGCCCAACGGCAACGCGACCCGCCGCATCGGCCCCTATCTCAACGACGAGCCCGGTCTTGAACGCTCGCTGTTCTTCTGGAACTACAACCGCAACAAGAAATCCGTGGTGCTTGACCTGCAGAGCGCCGATGGCAAAGAGCACATGCTCCGGCTGCTCGGCGGCGCCGACATATTGCTCGACGCCAGCTGCGGCGCGCTCAACGAGGTGCTGGGACTGGACCACGCCGCGCTCAACGCGCGCTTCCCACAGCTCGTGACGGCGCGGATGACGCCGTTTGGCGATGACGGGCCGTGGAAGGACTTCAAGAGCTCCGACCTGATCCACCTCGCGCTGGGCGGGCCGATGATGAATTGCGGGTACGACCCCGACCCCAATTTCGAATATGACACGCCGCCAATCGCGCCGCAGATCTGGCACGCCTATCACATCGCCGGCGAGCAGATGGCGAGCGGCATTATCGCCGCGCTGATCCACCGCGCCCGCAGCGGCGAGGGCCAGGATGTATCGCTGGCGATCCACGAGGCGGTGTCGAAGAACCCCGAGCAGGACCTGATGTACTGGGTGTGCCGGCGGGTACCGCTCTGGCGCATGACCTGCCGCCATGCCGGCGAGCACCCGAACCATAGCCCCAGCATCTGCCACACCAAGGACGGGCGCTGGTTTATCACACACGGCATGGGTGCGCGCGACCTGAAAAACCTCGTGCCCTTGCTCGAAAAATACAATGCGCGGGCCGATCTGGAGCCGCCGGCGGCCGATGTCGATCTCAAGGCGCGGGCGGTGCCCGGCACGGCGAGCGGTGATGAGGCACGCTCGCACATGCTCGACATCGTGCAGCGCTTTGTCCGCGCCTGGACCTACAAGGACATGCCGTGGCTGGAGGCGCAGGAAGCCGGTCTGCTGTGGGCGCCGCTGCGCAAGCCGCACGAAAACGCGCTCGACGAGCATTGGCTGGCGCGCAAGACCTTTGCCGAAGTCGAACACCCCGAACTCGGCCGCTCGTTCATCTATCCGACAAGCAAATGGCTGACCAACAAGACGAGCTGGCAGGTCGGCCGCCGCGCGCCCTTGCTAGGCGAAGACACGGAGGCCGTTCTCGGCGAGACTGCGCCGCGCCAGCCAAAGGTGCCAGCACAGCCGCGGCGGGTGGAAAACCCGAAATTGTCGGCCTTGCACGACAAGCCGTTTCCACTCCAGGGCATCAAGATCTTTGACTTCGCGTGGTTTCTCGCCTCGGCCGGCGGCACGCGCTTTCTCGCGGCATTCGGCGCGGAGAGCTACAAGGTCGAGTGGAAGGACAATCCCGACACGCGTCTCGCCGGGATGGCGCCGGTCGGCGGCCGCGCCGCCCGCGACGC
>JAFAYW010000003.1 GCA_019240125.1 Alphaproteobacteria bacterium | reverse complement strand
GCATCCTCCTTGAGGAGAGCCTTCAGCGCCGGTTCCACGCGTTTGCAGAACGGACACCGGTAATCAAAGAACTCGACGATCGTGACATCCCCGCGTGGGTTTCCGGCAATCGGCGACGCCGGATCATCAAGCAGCTCTCGCCGATGGATTTTTAGCGTTTCGCGAGCCGCCCGCCGACATTTCACCCGGATATCGCGGCTCGGCAGGTAGGGCTGCGGTCTTTCACGGTATCCCGACCGAGCAAAGGTACTTCTCTGCCGCATCTAAATCGTTAAAAATTGGATGGTCAATATATTCTTGGCTGCCGAAAGCCTGTTCTAAATACCATTTTCCACTTAATTCTCCTCCATGATCGTCCGATAGTTTGACCATAACGGCCACAAGCGCTCCATTGTGGAACAGTAAACATCCCTCAGTGTCCGCCCCGCCGGCTCTCACTTGGGTATACTGGCGTGTGCATGTCATGCTTCTAATGGCTTTGCAAAGTGAAGGTAGATCGGGTTGAATTCACCCATCGTTCAGGGTATTCCAATCCATGATCGTCACAGCGCCTTGCCGGATGCTGAGCAGTCCATTTTCCCGGAGATTCTTCAACACTCGGTTAACATGGACATCAGTTAACCCTAATGCATCGCCGAGTTCGGCTTGGGTTAGAGTGAAAGGATATCGGCGATCTTCGGTCAACCCTGCCGCCGTCGCCCTTATAAACAGTTCACAGATGAGATGGGCAATTCTTTGATGGGCATTGCGCCGCCCGAGCCCTACCATCCACTCCCGGAATATCGCTGCGTCTATTAGCGTATCGGGCCATAGCAGGGATCCAACGCGCGGAAAGCTTTCGATAAGTCGATGCAGATCGCTGTGTTGAAGAAAACCAACAGTCGAATCTGCCAATGCGCCATTGGATGGTCCATCCTCTTGAGATGGAGTGTCTGGGCATTGGGGATATCACCGGGTGTATGGAACGCAAGGATTTGACGCCTTCCGTTATCCACCAATTTGTAGCGAGCAACAAAACCACTGACCAGCAGGCATGATCGAGAAGGTTCGTCACCTTCTCGGACGGTGTCTGCGCCGTCCTGCACCTGGGCTATCTCGATTGGTAACTGTCGAGTTGCCTCTTCCTCTTCGGCCGACGCTTGATGTCGCGGAAAATGCGTTGGGATGGGTCCGTAGGCGCCTTACCGCAATTTTTTAGAGTGCACGCATCAAGGACGTCAGTCTGCGCCTTCCTTGCGGGGTGGTGGCCGGGGGCCGGACAGTCCCGGAATATCACCGCATTCATTGTCGAGTTGGCGCTGGCTCCCGAGGCTCTCTATGATTACCAAAACGGCCGCTGCAATGACCAGGCAAAACCCGAGAAAAGCAGAACTCGCGCCAGCGTATTTGAATATATCCGAGCGCGGAAAGATCACAGACAACTCGCCAGCCATCAGCCCGAGCAGTAGCAATATTGCTGAAACCAGTCCTACAATGCAGGCTGTGTTCATAAGCCGACAGCGGCGTCGATATGCCGCCACGATCTCGCGAATATTGGTGCGGCGATCCTCGGATAGATCGCCGTCGCGGTAGTCACCAATCAGGGATCGGAAGCGCCCCACAGCGGCGTCGTACCGAGCCTGGAGGAACCCCATAAAAATCCACGCGGCAAAGATGATCGAAGCGGCAGGGCCAATCACCTTTAGGATGTCCGGAAGCTCGAAATTCATGCCGCTCGTCTTTCAGGTTAAATGTCGCGAACGGACACAGTTTTGATCTTCCGTGCAAACACGAAGTGGGTTGAACGGCGGGGCTGGCCCGGAACACGCCACTAGTTGCAAACCTTCACTGCGACTCCAAGAGCCACGACCCTGTTATTTTGCTTGCCGAAACCACGAATCATCGCCTGGGCCCCTATCCGGGCTTGGGATCTACTCCAAGTCCCAACGGTCTATCGAACCTGTCAATACGCGTTGCTTAGAGTCGGGAAAGTTCCCGGGCTAGAAGGTCCTTATGCCAAGACACCGTGCGGCCGCACGCTTTTCACCTTCCGGCTTTATTTTGCTTCCGGCTTTATTTTGCTCAACAAAGACGCCCAGGTCACGCCATTTGCCGGCGCTCTCGCCAGACTGGCGGCGCTTAGGCCTCGCCGCGACCGCCTCCTTTCTCATCTACTTCTCTTCACTACCTTCTTCAGCGAGCATCTTGGGGTTTATTTCCTGCTCGGCAAGCTCGGTCAGGCGTTGATCGAACTCTTTGCCCTGCTTCAGTACTTCATCCGTGGTTCCGGAGACATTTTTCTGACCAAGGAGACGGCCCATTGAACCGGCAGTAGCCAAAGCTGCGATGCAATAATGTTCGATTTTTTGATGCCAGCCAGTAGCAATGTATCAAGCATGCGGTCGTCCTTCACCTCCTCCGCGTGCTGGTCGATGTCCTCGATCAATCCCTCGGCGGCGACATTCCTTCTGCCGCCCTTTCGAGACTTGCATCTTCTCGAATGCTTCATCAATGCGTTCGATCAAGGATGTGCCGTGCTCGCGCCGCTCATCGAGCATCTCGCGCAGGCTGTCAGAGGAGACCCGCTTCGCCAACCTGGGCAGAGCGCGCGAGATTTGGCGTTCGGCGCTGTAGATTTCATTTGCGACAAGCATGTCCTAAGGGGAATGGAGCATCGGCATTCGAAGACCCTGCAAGGCGGTGATGGAATTTTACAGTGGTTGAACGATGAACGATTGAGGCTGTTCCCAATCTCTTGCTCGTAAATCTCTTCTATTTTATTAACATAAATGGGTATCCGGCGATTTGCGTTAACATAAATTGCATTTGCGCTTCTCGCGACTAGTAATCCCGCACTTGTCCAGGAACTAAGTTCTTTAGCTGCCGTTGGGTTGTCTGGTCTTGTTCGGGGCGGACGGTTGATTTTGAGCAAAGATACTGAAGCAGGATATCTCATCCACAACAACTCATCACTGACGCTGGGGCTTCACCATCGAGCGCTGGTCTGTCTGTCTCACTTGCGATGGAGCCTTGTCTTCCAGCGGCCGCAGCATCTCATGACGCGTTTCGCACGGGTGATGCCGGTCTACTACGTCGAAGAGCCGGCATTCGAGGGTGAAAGCCCGGCGCATCTAGTCGAGTCTCGCTTGGCGGAAAACCTGACGGTTCTGGTGCCGCACTTGCCGGCAAACACGGCATATCAGATCGCGGTGGCTCAACAGCGGAAGCTCCTGACGCGCTTCCTGACGCATAGGAAGATCGACGCACCAGTGGTGTGGTTCTACACCGCCGCAGCCATGGAGTTTGCCAGATCCCTGACCGCGGCAACCATTGTCTATGACTGCATGGATGAATTATCGGCCTTCCAGGGCGCGTCTCCTGCGATGCGGCAACTCGAAACCAGGCTATTCCAGCGGGCCGATGTTGTGTTCACGGGAGGACAAAGCCTGTACGAGGCCAAATGCGAGCGTCACCACAACGTGCACGCTTTTCCGAGTGCGGTTGATGTCGCGCATTTTGCCCGGGCCCGCACTGACACGGAGGACCCCGGTGACCAATGTGCAATCTCGCATCCACGCCTGGGATTTTTTGGCGTCATCGACGAGCGGTTCGACCGTGATCTTGTCGCGCGAGTGGCGCAACTGAGGCCGGACTGGCAGTTAATCATGTTGGGACCCGTCGTGAAGATCGACCCTGACATCCTGCCGAAAGCACCGAACATCCACTATCTCGGCCGCAAGTCTTATGACGAATTGCCAGCGTATATTGCCGGCTGGGACCTCGCGATCATGCCGTTCGCAATCAACGAGGCAACCCGGTTTATCAGCCCGACAAAGACGCCGGAGTATCTCGCCGCCGGCAAGCCGATCGTCTCCACGCCGATTGTGGATGTGGTGCGAGGCTGGGGCAATTTGGAAGCGGTACGGATCGCTGACACCCCAGCAAACTTTGTCAGTGAGGCCGAAATCGCGCTGTCACTGCCAAAACGCGATCCCGACTGGCTGAAACCGGTTGATGCGCGATTGGCGCAAGTGTCTTGGGATCGCACGTGGGCGCGTATGGCAGAGCTGACCACTGCGGCGTTGGCCCACCACCAGACTGAGCAGAATGCGCCCAACATCGCGTCCTAACATCGTTTTAAACAGATCCGAGATCGTAAAGGGAGATGCCGTGTTTGATTGGCTTGTGGTCGGCGCCGGGTTCGCTGGCAGCGTCATTGCCGAGCGGCTTGCGAGCCAGCGAGACGAAAAGGTGCTGCTGATCGACCGGCGGCCGCATATCGGCGGTAACGCTTATGATTGCCGGGACAAGGCCGGCGTGCTGATCCACCAGTACGGGCCGCACATTTTTCACACCAACAGTGCCGCGATATTCAGCTATCTCTCAAAGTTCACCGATTGGCGGCCTTACGAACACCGGGTTTTGGCGGAAGTGGACGGCATGCAGGTGCCGATCCCGATCAATCTGACGACAATCAACCAACTTTACGGATTGGGGTTGAGTTCGGCGGAATTAGAGGCATGGCTGGCGACCAGGGCCGAGCCGGTCGATGAAATCCGCACCGCTGAGGATGTGGTTGTTAGCACCGTCGGGCGCGAACTCTATGAAAAGTTCTTCCGCGGCTACACGCGCAAGCAATGGGGTGTCGATCCCTGTGAACTAGACAAAGCGGTCACGGCGCGCGTGCCGACCCGCACCAATACCGACGATCGCTATTTCAGCGACAAGTATCAGTATATGCCCAAAGGCGGCTACACAAAGATGTTTGAGCGGATGGTCGATCACCCAAAAATCGACATCATGCTCGGAGCCGATTACCGCGATGTGAAGGACACCGTGCGCTATCGCCGCATCATTTTCACCGGCCCGATCGACGAGTTCTTCGACTACCGCTTCGGTCGACTGCCCTACCGCTCGCTTCGATTTGAGCACGTAACACAGGACAAGACTTGGCACCAGTCTGTGGCCGTCGTGAACTATCCGCAAACCAACGATTACACCCGGGTCACGGAATACAAGCACCTGACAGGGCAACGCCATCCCAAGACCAGCATCACCTATGAGTATCCGGCGGCGGATGGCGATCCGTACTACCCGGTGCCGCGCCCGGAGAATGCGGAGCTGTTCAAACGCTATGAAAATTTGGCGCTGCGCACCAAGGATGTCTGGTTTGTCGGTCGGCTCGCGACTTATCGCTACTACAACATGGATCAGGTAGTCGGACAGGCGCTGTCTACCTTCCGGCGCATCGAGGAGGCCGTGCCGAGCAAAACCGGCGTCACCCCGGTACGAAAAGAAGAGAGCGACGCCGCAACCTCGCTCGTAGCCGCGATTTGATGCTCGACATTGCGCTCAGCGGGGAGCTTGAGCAGGCAAGCCCAGTGACCCGCCGCCGCAAGCCCGATCTGGAGATTTGGGGCGGGGTCGAATGCACAGTGGCCCGGATCGCCGATGCGTATCGCGATCTGGCCGTCGAAAGCGGTCACTGGGATCGCCCCGAGGACCTCGATGCAATCGCCGCTCTCGGCATTCGTACCTTGCGCTACCCGCTGCTGTGGGAGCATGTCGCGCCCCAGCGCCCGGATCAGACTGACTGGCGCTGGCAGGATGAGCGCCTGACGCGGCTTCGCCGGCTTCGCATTGAGCCGATCGCCGGACTGCTGCATCACGGCAGCGGCCCGCGTTACACCGATCTGCTCGACCCGCAATTCCCGGAGCTGCTCGCCGCCTATGCCGAGCAGGTCGCGCGACGCTACCCGGACGTGATGATGTACACGCCCGTCAACGAACCGCTGACCACGGCGCGGTTTAGTGCACTATACGGGCTGTGGTATCCGCATCACAAGGATGCCGGCTCGTTTCTGCGGGCGCTGTTCAATGAATGCTATGGCACTGTGCTGGCTATGCGTCGGATCCGCCGGGTGACACCCCTTGCGAAGCTGGTGCAGACCGAGGATCTGGGGAAGACGTTCAGCACTGCCCTGTTACGTCGACAGGCCGAATACGAAAACGAACGGCGCTGGCTCAGCCTCGACCTGTTGTGCGGTCGAGTGGACCGCGCTCATGGCTGGTTTAGTGAGTTCCTCAGGGCCGGCGTACCGGAGACAAGACTCCGCAATATAATCGACGATCCGTGCCCGCCCGACATCATCGGCATCAATTACTATCTCAGCACCGACCGTTTTTTGGACCAGCATTGTCATCAATACCCGCAATGCAGTTGGGGCGGCAACGGGATCTACAGCTACGCCGATATTGAAGCGGTCCGGATTGCGTCTTCGGATTTGACCGTCGGTGTTGCGCACCGCTTGCGCGAAGCGTGGGAGCGATACCGGTTGCCGCTTGCGGTGACGGAGGTCCACAACGGCTGCACCCGTGAAGAGCAGCTGCGCTGGCTTGTTGAAGTGTATGAGAGCGTTTCGGCGTTGCCGCGAGAGGGGATCGATCTGCGCGCCATGACGGTCTGGGCATTGATCGGCTCACTCGATTGGCATGCGATGCTGACCCGTCGGGACGGGCATTACGAATGCGGCTTGTTCGACATCCGGTGTCTTGACCAACCCCGGCCGACGCTGCTCGCAAAGGCAACGGCCTCGTTAGTAAAAACCGGCAGCTTTGATCATCCGACTCTGGACGGCCCCGGCTGGTGGCATCGCGATATGCGCTACTACCGCGCGCACAACGGAGCGGCACAAAGGACTCGGCCCGGCGGGCAGCGGCGGCTGTTGATAACCGGAGCGACAGGCACGCTCGGACGGGCCTTCGCCAGGCTTTGTGATCTGCGCGGTCTAGCCCATGACCTGACCAGCCGCGCCGAATTGGAGATCGCCGAACAAGCATCGGTGCAGGCAGCCCTGGCGAGATACCGGCCGTGGGCCGTGATCAACACCGCGGGCTACGTCCGCGTCCCTGACGCCGAACGCGAGCCTGAACGCTGCTTTCGCGAGAATGCCGAAGGGGCCGCTACCCTCGCTGCCGAGTGCGCGCGGCTGGGCATTCCGTTAGTCACCTATTCTTCGGACCTGGTGTTCGACGGACGGCTCGGCCGCCCTTATGTCGAGGATGACAAGACCTGCCCGACTTGCGTCTACGGAGCCAGCAAGGCTGAGGCCGAGGGGCGTGTGCTGTTGGCTCATCCAGCCTCTCTGGTGTTGCGCACCAGCGCGTTTTTCGGGCCGTGGGATCCGCATAACTTTGTCTTTCACACATTGCGTGCGCTGGCGGCGGGAGACACATGGCGCGCCAGCACCGATTGCACCGTGTCGCCGACCTATGTGCCGGACCTGGTCAATTCGACGCTCGACCTACTGGTGGACGGCGAGACCGGGATCTGGCACTTGGCGAATCGCGGTGCGGTTTCATGGGGTGAATTGGCCCGCAAAGTCGCAGAGCGCGGCGGCTTCGACCCAAGCCGCGTCGCGCTCGATGAGCCCGCGGGTGCACCTGCCTGCACGGTGCTCGCCAGCAGCCGCGGTTCCGTAATGCCAACCCTGGACTCGGCGCTCGACCGATTCTTCAGCGAGACGGAAGTGAACTGGGCAGCCGAGCCCGCTCCACCATCTCGCTGATTATCGCCTCGCGGTCACGAGACGCTGCCGAGCCCTGCGCCATCGCCAGCGCCAGCAAGCTATCGAGCAACACGGTCGCGGTCGGATCGGCCCCGGGCGGGTCGCGGAAAAGCCGGAAGGTTGAGGCGACAAACCGCCCCTTGCCGTAGCGGCGCTCGACGGTGAGGGCTACCGGCTTGTGGACCCAGCCGATCACCAGCCCGGCATGCACTCGAGCCTGAAAATCGAGGAGGTTGCAGCCGGAAATTACATATGTTGGCAACACCCGGTCAAACGTCTCGTCCAGCAAGGGCTCCCCCGGCACCCGGGAGAAGCCGAGCGGCCGGTGCAGCCACCCAAAGGTCGAGGCCCAATCGCCCTGCCATAATGTGTCCTTGCGGGCTTTGACCTTGACCGCCTGCCAATGTGGGAATAGCGGGCTCAGGTCAAACTCGCTCTCAGGCAGGAGCACCAAACGTCCGCCGCGCCGGACATGCGCGCGTCAATCTCATCATTGTGCCTGCCCTCGACCCGGACGCTTTCGAGAGACGGACTGGTGGGCACCCGATACCCGAGCGCTGCAAACCGGTTGCGCCATTTCGGGTCGGACGACCAAACCTCGGCAACCGCCGGCGAGCGGTAATGCCGGGGGTAGATGGCGACCTCCAGCGTGTTGGTCGCGATCACCGATCCGTCTGACGCCTTTAGCGAAAACTGAAGTGGCTCTCGGCTCGCTTCCGGCTCGTTAGGGACCTGAAGTTCGGTTCGGCCTAGGGAAACGACTGTGCCGGCGATCAGGTCCGGAATTGCCAAGTTGAGGGTCGTGCCGAGCTCGATTTCGAGCCTCGCGCCCGAAATGTGGGCGCCAGCGCCGTGCGCCACGAATATCGTCATCCGGGCGGTTTCCCCAGACCAGTACGACAGCCGATCCCACTGCGGTACGATGACCGTATCCGCATTGACGGTGCGGAACATATCGTGGAAAACGCGCCGGTTGCGCCGCATGTCGAGCAGCCCGTTCGACTCCCAATGTGCGTCGGTGAACTCCGTGATCACATAGCCGGCGATCGCCGATTTCCGCCGCATTGCTTCGATTTCGTACTTCAGGGCGCGAAATTGCTGCCACTGGACTGCTTCAACGAAGCCTTTAAGGCTGCCGAAAACGCGACCCAGGCTCCAATCGGCGAAGCGGTTTTCGACGCCATGTGCGTGCATGACGCCTTCGCCCCAATCGTGACCAGTTTCGAACCACCAGGGTTCGCGCCCTTCCGGGTCCCTCAATGCCTCGGGATCCGGCAAGCCCCAATTGCCGAACTCGGAGCATACCAGCGGCTCATTGCCTGACTGCACCGAGCCATTCGGAGCGAACAGCATGGCGCTGCGAGAGGCGAGCTTATCTACGAACCGGTCCCAGGCCCGTCGGTTATCGGGGAAGGCAGCGTAAAAATGATAATCAGCAATGTCGGTCTGGACGTGGAAGCTGGGAGCCAAGGGCGAGTTGTCGACCACCAACCGTCCGGGGTCATAAGATTTCAGCCAGGCAAAGGCGTCTTTCAGCCATTCGCGATGGTCGGGGTCGTGGACCAGATCGACCCCCCAGTTCTCGTTGACAATGGTCCAGCAAATGATCGAAGGATGATTACCGTCCCGGTCCACGATGCCTTTCAAGGTCGCGCGCCCCCGAGCGCTCGCTCAGCAATCCCAAATTCGGCAATTCGGTCCAGATCAGCAGCCCCATCTGATCCGCCACGTGGTAATAGCGCGGGTCCGGCGCCTTGATGTGGCAGCGCAAGCAGTTGAGGCCAAGTTCCCTGGCCTTCGGAACTGATCCTCGAGGAATTCTGTCGAAGGCGTCGTGCAGATCGTGTCGGGGTAATAGTCCTGGTCGAGGGCGGCGCGCAGCAACAGCGGCTCGCCGTTCAGAAAGAAGCGCCCATTGCGCGTCTCGATGCGGCGAAACCCGAAATGCTCCACGATCTGGTCGACGGGATGACCCTCCTGCTCCAGCGTGATGGTGACGGAATAGAGGTGCGGCGCAGCTGGGGACCATGCCAGCCGATCCGGCACGAACAGGCTGAGCGCGACAGTGTCACTGCCGCGAACAACGTACTTCTCGGTCGACACCACGGTCTCGCCACCGGGTGCAAGGATGGCAGCCCGCATCCATCCATCCCTGACGCTTGCTTCGGCAATATAGGCGTGCACGGCTAATTCGCCGGTTTCCCATTCCGGTGCGAGCCGGAGCCGCGCGATATGGTCGGCAACGCGCCGTTCTAGCGAGACGGATTGCCAGATGCCCGACAGCGGCCCGTACCAACTCTGCTTTCCGAAGGGGATTTCGGCGAATGGAGTGTCCGGAAATTCGTTCGGGTCGTCGACCGGACTGTCGACCTGCACCCTGATCTCGTTGCGCCCTTGGATCAGCAGCTCCGTCGCGTCAAACGCAAAGGGCAAAAAACCGCCGATATGCATCCCGAGATAGCTGTCATTCACCCAGATGCGGGCGATGTGAAACACGGCGCCAAATCGGATGAATTGACGCGCCCGCAGCCATCCCGCCGGGATGTCGAATCCTCGCCGGTAAATGCCAGTGCCACCGCGCATTCGCAGATCAGGGAACTGCGCCTGCCAAGGCCCCGGTACCGCGATTTGTCGCCACTCGACCGGTCGCGCCCGGTAGTCTTCAACCAGGTGCAGAAAGTCCCATTCGCCATCGAGCGAGATGCGATTTTCGCTATCCGCCCCGAATTCGCCCCGACGAGGTTCGGTGCTGTCGCGCACCGCCGCATCGGCCGACGGGTAAGCAGGCATGACATCCACCACGCGTTGGAATTCCGATCCTGCGCTCAGACCCGACGTGCCGGTCCTGGCGCCCGCGCGCACATAAGTTAATGGCGCGGTGGAAAGGTGACCTGCGCCGAGTGGAAATCAAGTGTCCGATTTAGATTTTGTCGATTCGTTGGCAACCAACTCTGTGGAACCGGTCTCTCCTGTGTTCGTTGAACGAACTTAAAGTATTGGCGCGGAGATGATTCGGATCCTGATTCTTACGATTGATCCGAGGGGCGGCAGCGATGATATACCGTCAAGAATATATCAAGCCGGATGGTCGCAAGCTCTGGCTTTACGGTCGCGCGCCAATCGAACTGACCGGTCCGATACTCAGTCCAGCGATGCCCGGTGCGGTCGATACCCACCTTCGCTACCATCCTATTCTGCAAGAATGGGCCGTATATGCGTCACATCGTCAGGACCGAACCTTTCTACCATCGGCGCAACACGATCCCCTGGCTCCCACCATGGATCCTGAAAACCCGACTGAGCTTCCGTCCGGCACCTACGATGTTGCGGTGTTCGAGAACCGGTTTCCGAGCCTCGTTCGCGATCCCGGTCCTGCCCCCGTGGTGGCGAACGCGAAAACGGCGCCGGCGAGCGGCGCCTGTGAAGTCGTGGTATTCGCGCAGGGGGCAACCCAAAGCCTAGGTGATATGTCGTTGGACCGCATCGCCCTAATTATCGAGGTATGGGAGGAGCGGACCAGAGCCTTGCAGCAGGCGGGCATGGCCTATGCTTGCCCTTTGAAAACCGCGGCACCGAAATGGGCGTGACGCTGCTTCATCCGCATGGGCAGATCTACGCCTACGACTTTCTGCCGCAGCTGCAAGCCCGTGCCGCGGCAACGCTGCAGCAACACCGGCAGCGCACCGGGCGCGATCTGGTCGCCGATCTCGCGCTGAGCGAACGAGAACTATGCATCTGGGTGATCGCGGCTCGGGGCGGCATCGTTGCCTTCACGCCGCCCTTCGCTCGGTTTCCCTATGAGATCTGGATCGCTCCGACACGGCCGGTGCCCAATCTAGAGGGCCTAACCGCAGAGGAACGGCGGGACTTTGCATTCGCGCTATCACAGGCTCTGCGTCGCCTAGACCGACTCTGGCTTGTCCCGATGCCGTATCTAATGACGGTAAACCAGGCGCCCAGCTATGGCGGTTTGCACCCGGGCTGGACTGTGCGTATCGAAATCTGGCCGCTCCGTCGTGCCGCCGACAAGCTCAAATTCCTGGCCGGGACTGAACTGGGGGCGGGCGTGTTTGCCAATGACATCACGCCGGAAAAGGCTGCGGCCGATCTGCGAGACGTGCAGCTGTGAATTCCGGACGAAGCTTTCTACAGGTATTTGGCATCCCCCCGACCGTCACCGCGGCGGCACCCGGCCGGGTCAATCTTTTAGGAGATCATACCGACTACAATGGCGGTTTTGTCTTGCCGTCGGTCATCCCCCAGGAAACGGTCGTAGAGGCCGCGCTCGGGACCGGTGTTCATCAAGTGTACAGCGCCACTCTTGGCCGGCTGCTGCAATTCGGTGAAGGCGGCGAACTTGCGGAATTCGGACGTTACGTCGGCGGCTGCGTGCGGGTTCTTGAGAACCGCGGGGTAGCGGTCCCGCCCCTCAGGCTGCGCATTGCGTCGCAAGTGCCGGTCGGGGCCGGTCTGTCGAGCAGCGCTGCCTTAGAGGTGGCGACGTTGCGCGCGCTCGCGGATTTGTTGGGTATTGTGCTCGAAGCGGAAGAGATCGCATTGCTGGCGCACTGCGCCGAAACCGAGTTTGCCGGCGTCTCCTGCGGCATCATGGACCAGATGGCATGCAGTCTGGGAGAGGCCGGGCGGATGTTGTATCTCGACACGTCCACTCTTGAGCGCAAATTGCTGCCGTTGCCCGCTGGTGCAGAGGTGCTGGTTGTGCATAGCGGCATACCCCGCTCCCTTGTCACCAGTGCATACAACGAGCGGCGCGCCGAATGTGAAGCCGCTGCGGCGATGCTTGGGGTCGAGAGTCTCCGTGCTGTCGAGGAACTCGGGATGCTCAAGGTCTTGCCCTCGCCATTGCGCGAGCGGGCGCGGCACGTCGTGACCGAAAACGCGCGCGTTCTGGCCGCTCTGGAAGCGGCAGCCCCGGAGTTCGGGACACTGATGAGCCAGTCACACGCGAGCCTGCGTGACGATTATGCCGTTTCCTTGCCGGCGCTGGACGCGTTGGTAGCGGCCCTACAGCACTCAAATGACGTCTTCGGCGCACGCCTCACGGGCGCCGGCTTTGGGGGATGCTGCGTGGCGCTTGTCGCCGAAGGTACAGCCGCTGCCACGGGAAACCGGATCACTAAAACACACCTCGAATTCTCAACTAGCGTCGTGGTCCCGAGCACTCTTTCGGACGCTCGGCTTCAGCCCACCCTTTTTGCTTGTGACAAACTCGTAGTCGGACCAGTTCAGCTGGTACAAACGGTCGTTATACTATCATCCCATCACAAGGCCTTCGATATTCTGTTCCTGCATTATGGGTTCAAGTTCGTCAACGGTACGGCAGGTGAGCCGACTGCGCACGGATCGGGTAAGCTAGCATGACAGTCCTTGTCACCATCAGTCGTGAAGCGCAGCATGTCCTACACCAAGCGCATCCGCACCAAACACCACCACGGGACGAGCCACAGGCGACGCATGAGCTGTCCCGCGAGGCACCGTCAGGGCGGAGCGGCAGGAGATGTCGCCCTCCGTGGATATCTGCGGGCCTCGAGTTGCTCGTATCGCGCGCACCATGTTGCATCTGGAAACATTTTCGTGTTCCCAAACACGACCGTCGTCCCACTGTGTACCCGGAGCGATCTCGAACGGGCCCGTCTCGGGCGTTACGTCCACCCCCGTTACATTGAAAGCCAGCGTGTGCTGGCGCTCGGCATGCTGACTTGCATGAAGAAGGGGCTCGACCTCCTCGCCGAGCACAAGGGCATCAACCTCTTTTTTGGCGACCATTCCCGCTGAGGACCCGCGCACCTACGCGATGATCCGAAAGGCCGACACGCTCAGCATCTTTCAGATCGAGAGCGGCGCAGATGTCGATGCTGTCGCGGCTCAAGCCTCGCACCTATTACGATCTTGTCGCGCAGGTCGCGATCGTCCGTCCCGGCCCAATCCAAGGCGACATGGTGCATGCGCGCCGAGCCGCTTGCGCGACAGTGTCAGCGGCACCTAAGCTGAAGCGGCTTTTTAATCTTATGTCGGTATACCACAATGAGCCAGTAGAGGTCATTTGTCTCTAGCGACTTGGGGGGATACTGGATGCGAGAGATTGCCAGAATAGTGCCTTTGTAGCGCTTCGGCGCGCGAGGCAGCTTGCTAGATCACTACGGGATATGCAGTCGGAGGGGTCTGTGAGGCAGTAATGGCTCGTTGGTTCTTCCGAACTGACAGTTTGGCTTCATGTGTAGTTGATGGGGTGGACGGCCCCTGAGAACGGCATCGATGTGCCACGATGTGGTCTGTCGAGAACGCCACAACCGGAGGAGCCGTCCGCGATGCAAGTTACCACCATTGGCCTCGATCTCGCGAAGCGAGTGTTTCAGGTGCACGCCGTCGACGCTTCTGGTCAGATTGTAACTCGACGGAAGCCTGCGCAGCACTTGTACACGATTTGGTCGGAGTCACGGCTCAATCAGTATGTTCGACGGCCGAGTATCGCATGGTAGACAACGAGCACTACAATCGCACCCACGACGGCCACGAACATGCTGTACAAATTGAACCCTGTTACACCGCTAGCCCCGAATGCCGTGAAGAGAAACCCCCCGATAACGGCACCAACAATCCCGAGCACAATATCCAGGAAAAAACCCTCTCCACTCTTATTGACAATTTTGCTCGCGATAAAGCCTGAGATGAGGCCGAGAACTATCCAGCCGAGAATAGACATCTATTCCTCCCTGATTTGATCGAACTCATGTTTAGTTGGATTCGGAATTACATCCTTAGTCAGTCTCAATTAAGACTCAATTCGTCCGCTTGAGCCAGGCTAGCGCCATTGCCACGGTAAGGGCCCCGGCGGCCGCCCCAAGCAACCACCTGTCGCGTTCTTCCTTGTCCTGCACGACATATGAAATACGTTCTGAGCCGCTCGTCACCAGGGACCCTGCCGAGTTGCTAGCTTGCTCTATAGCAGAACCTAATCCTGTACTTAATTGCCGAAAGCGTTCAGTCCCCCCTTCCGCTAGCGCATGAACTGACTGAGTCGCCTGCTGCATGAATTCGCTCGACTGAGCGCTCAAGCGCTGCACGGCGTCCGCTAGGGCGGGCACAACTTTATCGCGGGCTTGTCCAACTGCGTCTCCCGCATCCCTGCTCCACTGGCCTACATTTTCCTTTGCCATCACAGCAGCGTCAGCCGCCTTATACACCGCCTGTGCGCCGGGTGCCAATTCACCCGGCTTGGTACGGTACAGGCTGTAAAGCCCATATCCAACCAGCATGGTAGTGATCGGCGGCTTTCGTATGATGCGCCAACCGATACCGGCAGCAATCGCGCCAACTGCTACTGGGTTGGCCGCAGCACGTTCTTTGATGTCGGCTACTAACCGCTCCGACCACGTCGTCGCGTTCGCCGTCCCATGGGCGATAGCGTCGTTGTACGACTTCTTAGCCTCGTTCGTAACTTCGTCCTTAAAGCTTTCAAGTGTGCCCGGTGCCCGAAGCGCCTCAAGACCAGATCTCAAGCGCTGACGCGCTTCCTGCGCCTCGGTTTCAAGACGATTTAGGTCGGCGCTAGTCATCAGGTGCTCCGGTTGGGAAGAGGAGACACGTTGCTAGGCGCGGATGATTTGTCTGTCGTTCCGACAATGCTATTCGTAAATCGCTGGGCGATGTCCGTCGCGACGTCTTTCAGCTCGCCAGCTCGCTCGGTCACCTCCTGGGTGAGTCGCTGACCTGCCTCGTTCGCGGCTGAGGCGATATTTTGTCCCGCGTTGGCGGACATACTGGAAATCGCGTCTCGGGCATTCCCCAAGGTACGTTCTTCGATCTCCGTCGCAGGCAATAGGGCAGCGATCGCTGCCCCAGCAGCCAGACCCGCAGCGACTAGTGCGAACGGCTGGTCGCGCAACAACTGTCCAAATCCTGTGTTGAGCATTGACTGCGTTGTAGAAGCCGCTTGTGAGGTCTGTGTGGATAGCGTTTTCGCTATGCCCCCGGCCTGCTCCGTTATGGAGGAAGCAGTTCCGGATAACCGTGCTTGTATATTGGAGGCGACCCCAGCCACCTTTTCCGTAGCGCGTGACAAACCCGCTGAGGCAGTATTTGGAGGCGAGATATCCGTGCCGGTTTGTACCGGCGGCGAGAATGATCGTCCGCTGCCACGCAGTAGCAGAGCGCAACCGGCAGCTAAAACCAGAAGGGCTTCGGGTTTACATTTAGCCGTCGTGAGTAGCCATTCGCCTGGATCTGTCATGATAGTTGTTCCTTCACCGTTCTTACGTCTTCAGATACTTGTCGCGCGCTTCGAACTGGCAGGATGGGATCGGGTAAAGCGGAACGGCCGGCAAAGAACGCGCCGGCGGCTATTCCACCGATGACCGCGGCAACGATCAGACAGGACCAATGAAGCGCAAGACCAAAACTGGCGATCCCGAAAATCAGAGCCTCCACCAGAATAAGAAAACAAACCAATGCAAGAAACGCTGCGGTGATCAACCAAACGCTTGCTTTAATCCCGCCTTTGATCTTTTCACTGATTTCTGCCTGTGCTAAGCGAAGTTCGCTGCGGAAGAGATCCGGTAATGCCTCCAGCGTGTCGATGATCGCCCGGACTAAAGCCGAATTGCGGATGCCGTCAAGTTGCATCGGGTCGGCTCGTGGCTGCAGCCGGCTCTGGCGCTGCACTAGTACGGCTGCCGTTCCATGCTCCTCCCTGAAGAAGGCGGGTTAACGCAAAGCCGCAAATCCCGGCCGCCCCCAGAACCAGGGCCGGATTCTCGCGGACGTAGGTGGAAGCCGTACGCAACAATGCATCTGGCGATTGACCGCGGACGGTGTCTGATAGGTCATTGATGCTAGTCGCCATTCCGTTGACAAACCGGGCAAGTTGAGGCGCATCGGCCTCAAGGGTATCCGCAGCCGCCTTTGCAGCGCGGCTCACAGTTCCGAGAAAGTCGGCGCCTGCCGCGACCTGAGTATCAAGCAAGCCCTTCGCCTTGGCACCTGCTTCCGCGCCGATGTTTCCCGCCTTCTCTCGAAGCTGGCCGCTCAGCTGCTGTGTAGCCGCTGTCAAAATTTGCTGCGGCCCCGGTGCTCGCGCTGTTCGACCCAGCTAACGCGCCAGGCATGGTACCCGAAGTGGATGGCATATCGCCGCCTCGCCCTCCGGATGCGCTGCTATCATCGGTCATCTACGTTCCTTTTCTATTGAGCCGTTGGCGGGGGTAACAGCTACGTTTTCCGTCGCCCCGCGCGATCCCCGAGATACGAGGTGGAGATCGGACCGTGACAAAGCGGCGCGGCCTGCTAAGCGGAAATCTTGGTTCGGAATCTCGTCAAAACCTACTTACGAGTGAACAAAATGCCCGCACATTCGATCCTTGAGCGTGAGAAAGCTTCGTAGGCTGGTCCTGTTGACGACGGCTTACGGCGCCATGCTGCCGGCGGACCTTGGGTGTGCGGGCTTCCGCAGCTGCCCCGTAGCAGCCGCTCGTAATCATTATGGCGGGGATGTCAGCATACGATCGAGTTTACCGCTACAATCACCGACGCATCATCCCGCACGGAGTGTTGCGTTTCACAGTCGCGACGGTGTTAGCGGTAGTACCATTGTTCTGGATGACCGCTCCATGGGGTGCGGCAGTGCTGAGAGGTGCAGGTGCGGTCGGGGACATTTTCAAGTCTCTCGTTGACCACACGCGTGCCCATATAGGATGGGGACAGGCCAACAAGACCGATCTGCCAGACCTGATCGGCGTCGAGCTTCCAGATTTCCTGAGCGATCTTGGTGCGTTCCGCCTCCGGCAAGCCGACGGCTGAGCGCAACAGATCATATCCTTTCAGCAAATCGGGATCGGCGGGCTTGGTGCCGGATTTGCCGTCGCTTGAGTACCATAGCGCGAAGGCGGTGCCGTTGTGGCTCGACTGCGGATCGACCGCGATCTCGGCGTTCGGAAGCAGGAACAGGTTTTCCGATCCGCCATTGCTAAAGATCGTCATCATGTTCTGGTCGTTGCGCAGGCGCGTGTAGAACAGGCTACGTTCGAACAGTTTCATGTCGGCAGCGATGCCAATCGCCTTCCATTGCTGCACCACCATCTCGGCCTGCTGCGGCCAAGTCGGAATCAGCGATTGCACGGTATCGATCTGGAGGCGCAGGCGCTGACCGTTATCGGTGCGGACCCGGTAGCCTTCGGCGTCCTTCTTGGTGAGCCCGATCTTATCGAGCATCTCGTTGGCTTTCTTCACATCCAGTGTCGCCCAACGGGTGCGCCAGTCGCCGCCCGGGCTCTCGGGGATCAGGTCGCCAGGCACCACCGAACCGGGTGTACCGAGATCGAGAAAAAAGGCTTGGTTGATCTGCTCGCGATCCAAGCCGAGCGCCAAGGCGCGGCGGAATTCGACATTGTTGATCCATTTCTGGATCTGCGGGTCATCCTTGAAAGCAAAATTGAAATTCAGCGCGGAGTCGCTGCCGTTGAGCGTCGGGTCGAGATGGATCTTGTAGTGACCCCGCTCGGCGTTTTCGATGAACACCGGCAACTTCGCCAAGTCGATAAAGCGCTCCATGTAATCATATTCGCCGGCGATGGCGCGCAGGTTGATGACCTCGGGGTTTTCCGCCAAGGTCAATTGCACCTTGTTGATATATGGCAACTGGTTGCCCTCGGTATCAACCGCCCAGAAATATGGGTTGCGCTCCATAGCCCACACGGGCGTGTTGATCGCCTGCGTCATCTTCCACGCCGCCAGGGTCGGCAATTCGGTGTTGAGCCGCCAATCGGACTTTAATTTGAACAGCTGAACCCAGTTGTCGTAGCCGGCCGCCTTGGCCTTCTGGTTCAACTCATCGGCCGAGCTGTATTTCGGCAGAAACTGCTTCAGGTAATGTGCCGGGGCATAGAGGCCGAGCTCGCGATTATCGGATTGCAGGCGCGACTGGCCGCCGCCGACCGTCGTGTCGCCGGCTATTTGCAATGGGAACAGGAATTGCGGGTCATCGAACTCGAAGGCGACGGTGTAGTCGTCGACCTTGATCATGCGCCCAGGTTTGCCGTTGACCGAGAATTCGGGCGAGGGAGACGCGACGAGGTCTTTGTTCTGATACATGTCGGTGTACCAGAACATGAAATCGTCGGCATTGAACGGCGCGCCATCGGACCATTTGAGGCCCTTGCGCAGAAATAGCGTGGTCTTCTTGCCGTCGGGGGTGATCTCGTAGCCCTTGGCGACCTGCGGCCGGATCTTCGTGCCAGTCTCGTCCCAGAACAGGAGCTTGTCGCCGGAGCGCAGGCGGTTGCCGTTTTCGCTGTCGCCGGGACCGAGAAAGCCGCGCCGCCAGGTGCCGCCGTATTTGCCGATGCTGCGCAGCGGCTTTAGCACCATCGGCTCTTGCGGGATGCGCTGCTCGACCGACGGCAATTTGCCGGCCTTGACCAGTGCGGCCAATTCCGGCGCCTCGTGAAATGTTTTCGGCCATTGCGTCGGGTCGGTGATGATCGTCGGGTTCTCGAACTTGCCGACGAGCCCGGAATCAGCGAGCCCCTGCTGCTGTGCCATCGCCGGCAGCGCCGCCGCCGAGCAGAGCAGCGCGACGGCCGCCAAGGTGCGTATCAACTTCATCCCAACCCTCACAAACTGAACTCAGGCGACCCCGGCTAGCGACAATTCCACAGCGCGGTGGCAGGCGGCCCAGTTGCCGCCGTCGATCCGGCGCAGTTCCGGCACCTCGCCGCGGCAGCGATCGATCGCGTGCGGACAGCGCGGGTGAAAGGCGCAGCCCGGGGGCGGGTTGGCGGGATCGGCGACCTCGCCGCGCGGTGGTGTCGCGGCCGCACGCAAAGCCGGGTCGGCCTTGGGCACGACGGCGAGCAGAGCTTCGGTGTAGGGGTGCCGCGGCCGCGTGTAGAGCGAAACCGTCTCAGCGACTTCGACGATGCGGCCGACATACATCACCGCAACGCGGTCGGCGACGTGCCGCACCACGGCAAGATCGTGCGCGACAAACAGCATCGACAGACCGAGCCGGTCCTGCAGATCGAGCAGCAGATTGATGATCTGCGCCTGCACGGAGACATCGAGCGCCGAAACCGGCTCGTCGGCGATAACTAAGGTCGGGTCGAGCGCGAGCGCGCGGGCGATGCCGATGCGCTGGCGCTGGCCGCCGCTAAACGCGTGCGGGAAGCGGGTGCGGGCCGAACGCGGCAGGCCTACCAACTCCAGCAATTCCTGCACCCGCGCCTGCCGCGCTGCGGCGCCCATGCCGTTGACCAGCAATGGTTCGGCGATGATGTCGCCGACCATCATGCGCGGGTTCAGCGACGCATACGGGTCCTGAAAGATCATCTGGATGTGCCGCCGCAACGGCCGCAACGCCCGCCGCGGCAACGGCGCGAGATCAATCGTGCGACCCTGTTCCGGCGAAAATCGGATGGCGCCAGCGGTCGGCACCAGGGCGCGTAGGATGCAGCGCGCGACAGTGGTCTTGCCGCAGCCGCTCTCCCCGACCAGCGCGAGGGTTTCGCCCCGGTCGATCGAAAAGCTGACGCTTTCGACGGCGCGCACCCGCCCGGACTCGCGCTGCAACAGACCGCTCCTGATCGGGTAATACTTGCGCAGCCCGTCGACTTCGAGAACCGTCCTGCCCGCGTCGCTCACGATACGAGTTCTTCGGCCAATTCCATGCGAAAGCACGAGGCGCCGTCCTGATCGGGCGGCACCGGCGGCGGCGCCTCGTTGTGGCAGCGGCCTTCGATGACCTCCGGGCAGCGCGGGTGGAACGCGCAGCCGCTGGGCCGGACGCCGGGATGCGGCACCGCGCCGCCGATCGTTGCGAGGCGTTGCCGTGGCACCGCCCTGATGTCGGGCACCGAGCGCAGCAGCGCGCGGGTATAGGGATGGCGCGGCGCATTGAACAACTGCTCTACCGAGGCAAACTCGACGACCTTGCCGAGATACATCACCGACACGTCGTCCGCCATTTGCGCGATCACGCCTATATCGTGAGTGATCAGCATCAGCGCGATGCCCTTGTCGCGCTGCAAGCGGCGCAGCAGATCGAGGATTTGTGCTTGCGTCGTGACGTCGAGTGCGGTGGTCGGCTCGTCGGCGATCAGTATGTCGGGCTCGCAAGCCAGCGCCATCGCGATGCCGACGCGCTGACGCAACCCGCCCGAGAGTTGGAACGGATATGCATCGATCCGCATCTCGGGGCGTGGGATGCCGACCTCGCGCAGTAATTCTATGGCGCGTTTGCGGGCCTCGGTCTTGCTTACATTGCCGTGTGCGCGGATGCCTTCGATGATTTGGTTGCCGACCGTGTAGTGCACGCTGAACGCCGTCATCGGCTCCTGAAAGATCAAGCCGATGCGGCTTCCTCGGATGTCGCGCATGACGCCGCCATTGGGGTCGAGCGCGGCAAGGTCCTGCTGTTCGGCGGTGCCGGGATCGAGATTGACACTGCCGCCAACGATGCGCCCGGGCCGGTCGAGAATGCCAAGGATAGCGCGGGCAGTGACGCTCTTGCCGCAGCCACTTTCGCCGACCACACCGAGGACGCGGCCGGCATGCAGATCGAGGCTAACGCCGTCGAGCGCTCGGACGCTGCCCTGATGCAGCGGAAATTCGACCGCCATATCGCGCACCGACAACACCCGTTTGGCGGCGGCTCGCGGGGCAGTGTCCGGCGTGGTTCCCGGGCGCGGGGCGATGAGGGTATCAGGCATGACCGGGATCAACCGTACGGGTCGGCGGCATCGCGCAGGCCATCGCCGAGGAAATTGAACGCGAGGATCACCATGATCACCGGTATGGCCGCCGTCAGCAGCCACGGCGCGCCGGCCAATACCTGCACATTCTGTGTGTCCTGCAACAGGATGCCCCAGCTGATCGCTGGCGGCCGCAGCCCGAGGCCGAGATAACTGAGCGAGGTTTCGCTGACGATCATCGCCGGCAGGGCGAGGCTCACCGCGGCGATAACATGGCTAGCAAAGGATGGCAGCATGTGGCGGAAGATGATGCGCAGCTGGCTGGCACCGGCCAATTCGGCGGCGATGACAAAATCCTCTTCGCGCAATGCCAGAAAGCGACCGCGCACCACGCGCGCCAACTCGGTCCAGCCGACCAGCGAAATAATCACCGTGATCGCAAAATAGACCTGCGTCACGCTCCAGGTATTGGGCAACGCCGCCGCGAGGCCCATCCACAGCGGGATTGTCGGGATCGAGCGCACGATCTCGATCAGGCGCTGCAGCAATGTATCGATCCAGCCGCCGTACAGGCCGGACACACCGCCGAGCAGCACCCCGAGCAGCAGGCTGAGGCTGACGCCGGCCAGCCCGATAAACAGCGAGATGCGGGTGGCCACCATTAGGCGAGAATAGAGGTCGCGGCCGAGTTGATCGGTGCCGAGCAGGAAGATGCCGTCGATCGGCTGCCCGCCTTCGAACCCGAGCAGATGCCGATCGGTCGGGATGACTCCAAACAGGTTGTAGGCGTAGCCGTGCGCAAAAAACGTCACAGGCAATTTGCGCGATGGATCGGGTGCATAGGCGAGCTTAAAGGTTTTGGGGTCGCGAACGCCTTTTAGCCCATAAATGAAAGGCTGGAATTTGCCGTTGTCGAAGAAGTGGATGCCCTGCGGTGGGATATAGCTGCGCTTGGCGTCGGTGGCGTGCGGGTCCGCAAAGGCAAGCAGATCGGCGAAGATCGCGATGAGATAAAACAGGGCCACCACGAACAGGCTGATGAGCGCCAGCTTGTGCCGCTTGAACCGCCACCACGTGAGCTGGAGTTGGGTCGCCTGGGCGAAACGGTCTTCGACCCGGTCGATGGTCTCGATAGCCGCGACTGCCATCAGGCGCGTCCTTGCAGGCGGATGCGCGGCTCGATCCACATCAGCAGCAGGTCGGATACCAGCGTGCCGATCACGGTCATGATACCAAGCAACAAGACGATCGTGCCGGCGAGGAACATATCCTGCGCCACCAATGCCTGCAGCAACAGCGGTCCGACCGTGGGGAGTCCGAGCACCAGCGACACGATGATGCTGCCCGACACAAGATAGGGGAATAGATACGCGATCGAGCTGGCGAACGGGTTGAGTGCCGCCCGCAACGGGTACTTCAGGACGACATGTCGTTCGGTCAGGCCCTTGGCGCGGGCTGTCACGACATAGGGCTTGCGCAATTCGTCGAGCAAGTTGGCGCGCATGATGCGGATCAACTGGGCCGTGCCGGCCAATGCCAGCACGCACGCCGGCAACGGCACATGCTTCAGCAGGTCCCAGGCCTTATCCCAGCTCCACGCCGCCTGCGCGTATTCCGCCGAAAACAGCCCGCCGACGCTGAGCCCGAAATAGCGGAACCCGAAATACATCAGGATCAGCGCGAGCAGAAAATTGGGGATCGCCAGCCCGATAAAGCCGAGCATCGTCGCGACGTAATCGCCCATCGAATACTGCCGCACCGCGGAATAGATCCCAATCGGCAATGCGATAGTCCAGGTCAGGAACAGCGCCGCAAAAGACAACGCCATCGTCAGCCACAGCCGGTCGCCGATCACCTCGGTGACCGGCCGCCGCCACATCATTGACACGCCGAAATCGCCGTGCACGACCCGCTGCATCCAGAGCCCGTATTGCACGATGACGGGACGGTCGAGCCCATATTCGTGCCGCATCGCCTGTGCCTGCTCCGCGGACACGGTGCTGCCGCTCGAAGCCAGATTTGCGATATAGGCATCGACAAAGTCGCCGGGCGGCAGGCGGATGATGATGAAGGTGAGGATCGAGATCGCAACGCAGGTAACGAGCGCTAACGCAAATCGGCGCGCGAGATAAATCAGCATACCAAACGCGTATCCAAAGGCGCGTCCCCCAACAACCCGCGGCGTGGCCCGCGGTTGCGCCCATTCTATCCGATTTCCTCACCGCACCAACCCTGCCTTACGCGGCATTCCTAAGATACAAGCGCATCGATAAAGGCGCCCGCGCATCGCGTCGATGAAATTGGTCCATGGTCTCGCGGCCGGAGTCGGCGCCATTGACGGCGTGCGAACAACGGGGGGTTAGATTACCCAACCAAAACTAGGTTGAGACTCGCGCTCTGTCCCGTCCTCAAGTCGGCTGTCGGCGCTCATCCGCCGCTGTCGCTGGTTCCGTTGAGCGATCGGAAGCGGCCCCGCTACCAAGCGGGGCCGCGAACCGAATGAGTTAGAGTTCGACTTGTTCGGAGATGGCCAGTGCGTCGTCCACCTCGATCCCCAGATACCGAACGGTGCTTTCGAGCTTTGTGTGCCCGAGCAGCAGCTGAACGGCTCGCAAATTGCCCGTCTTCTTGTAAATCTGTGCTGCCTTCGTTCGCCGCATCGAGTGCGTTCCATAGGCCGCGCCATCAAGGCCGGCACGTTCGATCCACTGATGCACGATGCGTGCGTACTGCCGGGTTGAGATGTGCCGATCGTCATGAACCCGGCTCGGGAAAAGGTACTCCCCGGCGCCGAGGTGGGCGCTGGTCATCCAGTCGCGCAGCGCGGCCCGCGTTTGATCGGTAATTTCGAATTGGACAGGCCGGCTGGTTTTCTGCTGGATCACAGTGGCGCGGTCGCGGACATTCCACCGACACACACATCGTTGACCCGCAGCCGCACCAAATCGCATCCGCGCAGCTTGCTATCGATAGCGAGATTGAACAGAGCGAGATCGCGGCGACAATTTTCAAGCTGAAGCCGGACCCGGATCGCCCAGACCTCCTTCGGTTTGAGCGGGCGCTTCTGGCCGATCAGACGCCCCTTGTTCCAAGGCCCTTTCGTAAAGCCAACCAGAGATGGGATCGTGGTGCGCATGGTCGCTCCTTGATCCCGACCACACCCGCCACAGCGCCGCTCAATCGTGAGCTGCACCGTCAGTATGAACAGCAACGGCCGCTCTGGCCAAAGAAAGCGGCTTTACCGTTCGGACCATCACGAGGTGCTGAAGCTGCCCCCAAGCGGCCATCCAAAGAAAAGGGTGGGCCTCAGGCCGCCCCAACCCATTAAGTCGCTAACCAGCATCAGCGAGTGCTGATCAACTGGCGGGAAGCTCGCCCGCACGGCCCTGACCGTTGTGCGAGCGAGCGGCGCGGGTGTCGGGCCGCTGTCCGTGGTCCTCGTTGGTCGCCTATTGCGCGCTTGGCGTAAATCAAGTGCCCCAATGTACGAATAAAACTGGCTCCAACTTCGAGGGACGGTGTTCCGGTTTTAGCTGTTGTAAATTAACTTGGGTTTAACGTTAAATTATCGTGTAAAATCGGTCGAGAAATCATTGGAACTCATTTGGAAATGCCGGGTTCGTCCACGAATCCAGCGGTATTGAGGCTGAGTATTGTCCAGCGGAATCCCATTTATTGGAGAGCCATAATGAAAGCCTTG
>JAFAYW010000303.1 GCA_019240125.1 Alphaproteobacteria bacterium | reverse complement strand
TGGCGCGCGCAGTCCGGTTCCCACCCTTCTCGGCATGGAGGCTGGAGGCACAAAACAGATCAATCGCGGTGACTGCGAGCAAGGCGCCTAGCGCCCAGGGCTTTCTGGCCTCGCCGCTGTGCCGCTCGGGGGAGGCGATTGCCACAGTTGCGACATCGAGCGCGTCGCCGGCGACCCGGCCCCAGACCCATGGCGTTGCGTCGTGAGACATCAGGATCGCCACACCGGTCGCGATCTCACGCGCGCCGTAGCCCCGGATAATCGCCTCCGGCGTCATGATGCCGATCAGACGCCGAACGGTCCTCGGTATCGCTATTTCCGCAAGCCCGAGGCCAATCGAGAAGTATCCAAGCCCGGTCGCCAGCTCGTCGTGCCTTGAGCGGGATCGTCCGGGCAGAGCGGTTTGAGGGACCCGGTTAGCCATGGTACGTCCCATTCGGTTGCAGCATGACCTTGATGCACCCGTCCTGCTTGTCGCGGAACGTCTTGTACATCTCCGGTCCCTTGCTGAGCGGGACCCGGTGCGTGATGACAAACGACGGGTCGATCTGACCCTCAAGGACCCGACGTAAGAGATCGTCGGTCCATCGGTTCACGTGGGTCTGGCCGGTGCGTAGTGTCAGCCCCTTGTTCATCAGTGCGCCGAACGGAATCTTGTCCAACAGGCCGCCATAGACCCCCGGCACCGATAAGGTGCCGGCCGGACGGCAGACATAAATCATCTCGCGCAAGACATGGGGCCGGTCGGTCTCCAGCATCATCGCCTGCTTGGCCCGGTCGTACATCGCATCGATTGTCGCGGTCGCGTGCGCCTCCAGCCCTACCGCATCGATGCATTTCTCGGGTCCTTTGCCGCCGGTCAGTTCATTGAGGCGCTCGATGGTGCTTTCCTCCTCGAAATTGATCGGGATCGCGCCAGCCGCCTCGGCCATCGACAGACGCTCCGGCAACCGGTCGATCGCGACCACCTGCTTGGCGCCGAGCAGGACCGCGCTGCGGATCGCCATTTGTCCGACCGGGCCGCAGCCCCATACGGCAACCGTGTCGGTTGGCTGGATGTCACATTGCACTGCACCCTGCCAGCCGGTAGGGAAGATGTCGCTGAGGAACAGCAGCTTTTCGTCGGGAATTCCGTCTGGCACCTTAATGTGCGTCGCGTCGGCGAACGGCACGCGCAGGTATTCGGCCTGGCCGCCCTGATATCCCCCAGTCAGGTGGGTATAGCCAAACAACCCGGCTGTGGTGTGGCCGAACGCGGCGTCGCCCAATGCCTTGTTGCGATTAGTGCGCTCGCAGACTGAGAAATTCCCGCGCCTGCACTGCTCGCATTCGCCGCAGATGATCGTGAACGGGATCACGACCCGCTCGCCGACTTTAAGCTTGTGTTTCGCACCGGAGCCGACCTCGACGACTTCCCCCATCGTCTCGTGACCCATGACGTCGCCGTTCTTCATGCCAGGCATGAAGTGATCGAAAAGGTGCAGATCGGAGCCGCAGATCGCGCAGCTCGTGACCTTGATGATCGCGTCGCGGTCCTCCTCAATTCGGGGGTCGGGAACACTATCGCAGCGAATATCTGCGGTGCCGTGCCACACCAAGGCTTTCATATGACCCTCCCATGAAGCCGAGTGCCGTCCCGGGCCGCACCATTATAAGGTTCGGTGCGACTGTATTCGAGGGATGAAACGCACCTTTCGAGAAGACGTTCCGCTGATTTAATACAGTATATTAAAATTATCGTAAGTTATTAAATCTTAAATTTTGCTTTAATTCCAAGGACGAATAGTCTCACCTACGTGGGTACCATGCAGTTTTATTTTTGGCCCGGAGAGGAAGGTTGGTACTCCTTTGCCAACGCAGCTCAGCACTCAGCCAGTCGACCACGGGCAAGACGCCGGGAGAGGCCCGGGCGGATCACGCAGCCCACGTAAACGTAAGGTCCGTGAGAAGCTGCGCCGCGCGAAAGCCGCATAACATAAAACCTCATTCTGGAAATTGATCAGCAGCATGCTTCAGCAGCGCTCGACATGCCGCTTGAACATTCGCGGCTGCTATGGTCTCGGCGGCGGCGGCCCCCGCGCGCCGTTGAGCGCAGCCCACGCAGGATGCCAAGCATCTACGTAAGCGAGGATCTGATCCTTCGCGCCGTTTGGAGGAGCCGTGGTTTGGCGATTTCGATGGCTTTCTTGAGCGATGCAGCATAGTCCATGTTGAGCTTCTACATGGTCTGACTAGCCTGCTGTCCCAAAGTGCGCCGAAGACATAGGGTCTGGAAAGAGCAGGGGCGGCGGTTATGCCCGAACGCCCTCATCGGGTGCGGCGTCGACCCACCCGATTTGGCTGTTTCGCGACTTCGTAGGCCGTTATTGCCCGAAGCTCCGTTTCGACCGTCTCCAGTTCTGCATCTAACTTATGCTGCTGCCGGACAACCTCTTTTGCGAGCAGCGCGAATGCGGTCGAAGCGGTTTGCCAGGTCGCGTTCAATCGTGACCGTCTGTTTCAAAATTTCTGCCGGACCGTTTGGAGCCGCCGGACCAGCACTCAAAATGCGCGGCTTGCGCACCGATACCTCAGCCAGCGGTTGATCAGGCCGCGTCGAGGATTCGATAATTTTTGGCTTGGGTCGAAATAGCGCCTCGGCATCTTGGCGCGCTCGATTGAGCTGCTGGTGCTCGAGATTAGTGTAGTCGACGACCTGTCGCGCTCGCTGATTTTCCAAATGTGAAGAAACCTGCAACGTTGAAAATTAAATACCCGAGCGTATTTACAATCGAGATTAAAAACAAGGGTCAAACCAAAGGCGTCTTCGTTTCTTTGTTTGGCTAATGGCCGTTTTTTCGTTCCGGCCTGCAGGGTCACAGTGCGTCCGGCGCAGCTTCAGTCAAGACTGACCGGAGGTCACCGTCGCAGGCGGCGCGCCGCGGGCTTTACGGTCGCGAGCATGGCGCGAGGCTCCGGCGAATGCGGGACCTTCGACACCGCGATCCGGACCGTTGTCAGAGAGCAACACCGGGCCGGAACCTGCCCCGGAGCCCAAGCGATGTTATGTAACATAAAGGACGTTATGTTACACTAATCGCGTTTGGGGTCGCCATGACACGAGAGCCGGATAAAGACGAGCTGCAGCGGAATCTTGACGCTAAAATTGCCGAGGCAAAAGACGGCATCGCTCGGTTAATCGCTCCGCATGCAACGCTGCCGGGTTCCGGCGGCACTTTCACGATCGCCTTGCTCGAACTCGACATCGAGCGCCACCTCGACAGATTTCCCGGTAATGGTGAAAAAGCCGCGCGCGACCTGGTGAACGGCGTCGTGACGAAAGTGCTGAAGCGGCGGAACATATGAAGCATCCGCTGTTGCAACCCGGCGAATGGGTCACAGAGCAGGTCCGCATTTGGACGTTAAAAGATCATCCTTACCGCCTGATCGGAGTGCGGCGCGGCTTCGAGGTTCGCATCTATTGCGGCGAGGCCTGGCCTGAGCCGTACCTGGTTAGTATGACCGACCAGGACCACGGCTATGTGATGGACCTTTCCACGATGCCGACAGAAAGCGCGGCCAATGCCGCGGCGGTTGAGATGCTGGCGGGGCTCGACGGTGCGGTTTTGACCTCCATAAAGGAGCACTGATGTCTGTCGAAAGCGCGGCTTCCAGCACGAAACTTGTCGCGACTGCTCGGCCCGGTGCCTTAATCCCCCATACCGAGATTGTCGTACCGGCAGCGATCGCCGGCGCCGGCGAGCATGCCGTGCGCCGCTTCCTCGAATTCTTTGCCGCCACCATCCGCAACAAAAACACCCGCATGGCCTATTACCGGGCGTGCTGTTCGTTTTTTGCCTGGCTCGAACAACACGGCATCACCGAACTGGTCGATATCGAGCCGCTACACGTCGCGGCCTACGTCGAAGCGCTGCAAGACACCGCAGCCAAACCGACCGTCAAACAGCACCTCGCCGCGGCGCGCATGCTGTTCGACTGGCTGGTCGTCGGCCAGATCGTCGCCACCAATCCCGCGCATGCGGTGCGCGGCCCGAAGCATGTCGTACGCCGCGGCAAAACCCCCGTGCTCAACGAGGATCAGGCGCGACGGCTGATCGACAGCATCGACATCTCGACTCTTGTCGGGTTGCGTGACCGCGCGCTGATCGGCGTGATGACCTACGCCTTCGCCCGCATCGGCGCCGTCGTCGCGATGCGGGTCGACGACTATTATCCAAACGGCAAACGCTGGTGGCTGCGCCTGCACGAAAAAGGCGGCAAGCGCCACGAGA
>JAFAYW010000259.1 GCA_019240125.1 Alphaproteobacteria bacterium | reverse complement strand
TCGCTGTGCACCAACACGCGCGTCGCCCTGATGACCGGGCGCTATCAGTACCGGCTGCCGATCGGGCTCGTCGAGCCATTGCGCTGGACCGACCGGGACAAGCCCGACATGGGCCTGCCGCCGAGTGTTCCGACATTGCCGTCGCTGCTGCGCGACGCCGGCTATGCCACCGCGCTGATCGGCAAATGGCATCTCGGCTACCTGCCAAGATACGGGCCGCTGAAAAGCGGCTATGACGAATTCTTTGGCGTGATGGGCGGGTTCACCGGCTATTACACGCATATCGGGGCGATGCCGGCAAACCCGATTTCTACGAAGGCGAGACGCCGCTCGACAAGCATGGCTATGTCACCGACCTGCTGAGCGACCGCGTGGTCGACTGGGTTGCGGCCAAGAGCGGCGGCGCCCAGCCCTATTTCCTCAGCCTGCATTACACGGCGCCGCACTGGCCGTGGTCGGCGCCGTCGGTCGAGGCGGCGGCGCGCGAACGCGAGGCGGTCCGCAGCGAGATCACCGAGGGCGGCTCGGTCCGCATTTACGGCGAGATGATGCAGATCCTCGACGCTGGTATAGGGCGCGTGCTCGACGCGGTGCGGCGCGGCAACGCCGGTGGGAGACGCGACACGCTGGTGATGTTTACCAGCGACAATGGCGGCGAGCGCTTTTCGAAGATCTGGCCGTTTGTCGGCCGCAAGTTCGACCTGCTCGAAGGCGGCTTGCGGGTGCCGCAGATCGTGTGGCGACCGGGACATATTCCGGCTGGTCGGGTCACCGACCAGGTGACGATCACGATGGACCTCACGGCGACCTGCCTGGCGGCGGCGGGGCTCTCCGGCGCCGCCGACTATCCGCTGGAAGGGGTTGACCTGACGGGCGTGCTCACCGGCGCGGCGGCGGAGTTCGAACGCACCCTGTTCTGGCGCATGCGCAACCGCTATCAGCGGGCGGTGCGGCGCGGCGGCTGGAAATACCTCAAGGTACGGGACCGCGAATTCCTCTTCGACATCGGCTACGATCCGCGCGAGCGCGGCGATCTGGCGAAGAAACAGCCGGCATTGCTCGCCGAATTGCGCGCGCTGTGGGAGGATTGGGACCGCGACATGCTGCCCCTGCCGGAAGACGAACAGGTGGCGATGTCGAACCTGTCCGAGATGCTGTGGTAGGCGGTCGAATTCCATGAGCGAGGCAAGCGGCAACGCGGTCGATTATTTCATCGACCGGCACCTGCGCGAGGGGCGGGGGGAGCGGTTGGCGTTTGTCGATCCGCATCGCAGCCTGACCTATGCGCAACTGTACGAAGCGACCTGCCGCTTTGCCGCCGGGTTGCGTGCCGCAGGTATCGAACGCGAGCGGCGGATTGCACTGGTGATGCTCGACACGGTGGATTTTCCGGTGGCGTTCTGGGGGGCGATCCGCGCGGGCGTGATCCCGGTGCCCATCAACACGCTATTGCCCGCCGATATCACCGGCTACATCCTCGCCGACAGCCGGGCCGCGGCGCTGTTCATCTCGGCGCCGCTATTGCCGGCATTGCGACCGGCGGCGCGTCGGGTCGGGCGCATCGTTACCAGCAACCCCGATGGCAGCGCCTCGCCCTTCAACGCGTTTCTCGGGGGCGCGGACGAGACCCCGGCCGAATGCTCGCCCGACGAAACCGCGTTCTGGCTGTATTCCTCGGGCTCCACAGGCAATCCGAAGGGCGTGAGGCATGTGCATTCGAGCCTGCGCGCCACCTCGGACACTTACGGCCGGCAAGTGCTCGGCATCCAGCCCGATGATCGGATGTTTTCCGCCGCCAAGCTGTTCTTCGCCTATGGCCTCGGCAACTCAATGACGTTTCCGATGGCGGTCGGTGCCGCCACGGTGCTGTTTCCCGACCGGCCGACCCCCGATGCGGTGCTGGCAACGATGCGGCAGCACAACCCGACGATGTTCGGCGGCGTGCCGACGCTTTACGCCGGCCTCCTGGCGCATCGCGAGCTGGGGGTGGGGGCCGGCTCGTCGCGGCTGCGGCGGTGCATCTCGGCTGGTGAGCCGCTGCCGGAGCATATCGGCAAGCGCTGGCGCGAGGTGGTGGGCACCGACATCCTCGACGGCATCGGCTCGACCGAGATGCTGCACATCTTTCTGTCGAACCGGCCCGACGACATCCGCTATGGCACCACCGGCAAGGCGGTGCCAGGATATGATCTGCGCATCCTCGATGCCGGCGGCGACGCGGCCGATGGCGAGCCCGGCGAGTTGGTGGTACGCGGCCCCAGCGCCGCCGAGGGGTATTGGAACCAGCGCGACAAATCCCGCCGCACCTTTCGCGGAGAATGGACCCATACCGGCGACACCTACACGCGCGATGCCGACGGCTATTACCGCTATTGCGGGCGCAGCGACGACATGCTGAAGGTCGGCGGCATCTGGGTGTCGCCATTCGAGGTTGAGGAGGCGCTGATCGGCCACCCCGCGGTGCTCGAAGCCGCCGTCGTCGGCCACCCCGACGATGACGATCTGATCAAGCCCAAGGCCTTTGTCGTGCTTCAGCAATCGGCGGCGGGCGCGGACCGGGCGGCGCTGGCCACCGCCTTACGGGATCACGTCAAGCAGCAGATCGGCGTCTGGAAATACCCGCGCTGGCTCGAATTCGTCGACATCCTGCCGAAAACTGCGACCGGAAAGATCCAGCGCTACAAATTGCGCGCCTAACTGGTGCCTACTTCACCGTCAACGAAGTCGTTGGCAGAAGAGAATCGAAAGTTCTTAACGTTGTCGTCCCTCTGCGAAAGCAGGGACCCACCGTTCAATATCTCCCAAGGCGATCCGTGGGTCCCTGCTTTCGCAGGGACGACTTATTTTTTCCTTTATACGGCTCAAGTGCCTAAACCTCGGCCATCGCCAATTTGGCGGCGCGGTCGGCGGTGGTGAGGGAGTCGACGACCTCGTCAAGCGCCTCGCCGGTCATCACTTTGTCGATCTTGTAGAGCGTCAGGTTGATGCGGTGGTCGGTGACGCGGCCCTGCGGGAAATTATACGTGCGGATGCGCTCGGAGCGGTCGCCGCTGCCGACCTGGCTTTTGCGATCGGCGGCCCGTGCCGAGTCGCGCTCCTCGCGTTCCTTCTCGTAGAGCCGGGCGCGCAATACCTTCAGCGCCTTGGCCTTGTTCTTGTGCTGCGATTTCTCGTCCTGCTGGATCACCACGAGACCGGTCGGCAGATGCGTGATGCGCACCGCGCTGTCCGTGGTGTTGACCGACTGGCCGCCGGGGCCGCTGGCGCGGAACACGTCGATGCGCAGATCCTTGCTTTCGTCGATCTTGATGTCGACATCCTCGGCCTCGGGCAACACCGCGACGGTCGCGGCCGAAGTGTGGATGCGGCCGCTCGCCTCGGTCTCCGGCACGCGCTGCACCCGGTGCACGCCGCTTTCGTATTTGAGGCGGGCAAACACATCGCGCCCGGTGATCGAGGCCGACGCCTCCTTGACGCCGCCGATGCCGGTCTCCGACACGTCGAGCAATTCGAAACGCCAGCCGCGCAACCCGGCATAGCGCTGGTACATGCGGAACAACTCGCCGGCGAACAATGCCGCCTCGTCGCCGCCGGTGCCGGCGCGCACTTCGAGGATAGCGTTGCGCTCGTCATCCTCGTCGCGCGGCAGCAGCGACAGCTTGACCTTCATCTCAAGCTCGGGGAGGCGCTCGCGCAGCGCCTGCACCTCCTCCTCGGCCATCTCCTTCAATTCGGGATCATCCGCGGCGTCGACCATTTCGGCCGCCGCACTCATGTCAGCCTCGGCGCGGCGCAATTCCTCGATGCCCTCGATGACCGGGCTGAGCTCGCTGAATTCCTTGGACAGTTTGGCGAATTCACTGCCGCCGAGATTGGCGCCGGACAACGCCGCATTCAGCTCGGCATGCCGGCGCAACAGCTGGTCGAAACGGCCTTCGAGAACCCGGTCCATATCAGGTCAACGCTTTCAGATGCGCCGCCAGATCGGCGAAAACGAGCTCGGTCTGCGCGCCGCTTTCGAAGTCGCGCAGCGTGACGCCGCCGCGCGCCAATTCATCATCGCCGAGCAACACCGCGGCGCGCGCGCCAAGCCGGTCGGCGCGACGCATGCGCCGCTGCACATTGCCCGAATAACCGAGATCGACGACCAGCCCGGCGCCCCGCAATTCCTCGGCGAGGGTCAGCGCGCGTGCCTCGGCCGACTCGCCGATCGGCACCAGTGCGATCGGGCGCGGTGCGGCAGGCGGCTCGGTCAGCAGCAGAGCCAGCCGCTCGATCCCGGCGGCCCAGCCGACGCCCGGCATTTGCGGACCGCCCATCAGCTCGACCAGCCCGTCATACCGCCCGCCGGCCAGTACCGTGCCCTGCGAGCCGAGATCGGTGGTAACGAACTCGAACACGGTGTGGGTGTAGTAATCGAGCCCGCGCACCAGCCGTGGGTTGAGCCGCGCCGCGATGCCGAGCCGGTCGAGCCCGCCTCGCACGCGATCGAAGAACTGCTGCGATGTCTCGTTCAGATAGGCCGCGAAAGCCGGGGCTTCGGTGTTCACACGGATATCGCCAGCATCCTTTGAATCGAGGATGCGCAGCGGGTTGCGTTCGAGGCGACGCTGGCTGTCTTCGGATAATTCCGAGCGGCGCTTTGAGAAGTATGCGACTAGCGCCTCGCGGTAGTCCGCGCGGCTTTCCGGGTCGCCCAGGGTGTTGAGTTCAAGCACGACGCGCTCGCCGATCCCCAGCGCCTGCAAAATGCGGTGGCCGCAGGCGATGGTTTCGATATCGGCTTGCGGCTGCGCCACGCCGAGCAATTCGACACCGATCTGGTGGAATTGCCGGAAGCGGCCCTTTTGCGGCCGCTCATAGCGGAACATCGGGCCGCTGTAGAAAAACTTGAGCGGCGTCGATTGCGTCAGCCCATTCGACAGCACCGCGCGCACCACCCCGGCGGTGTTTTCCGGGCGCAAAGTCACCTCTTCACCGCCGCGATCGGTAAAGGTGTACATCTCCTTCGAGACGATATCGGTGTGCTCGCCAATCGGCCGCGAAAAGACCTCGGTGAACTCAAAGATCGGTGTGGCGATCTCGGCAAAGCCGTAGAGCGCCGCCGTCTTATGCGCTGTTTCGCTGACGTGGCGGTGGCGCCGCATCGTGTCAGGCAACAGGTCTTGCGTGCCGCGCGCCGGTTGCAAGGCGGGCATCGTTGGCTTCTCCCGGGTCTACGCGCCGCCGCGATGCTTTGAGGCGATGCTGGAAGGCGTTGCTTTAAGCTACCGGGCGCGTTGCCTCAACATGGGATATGGCAGGTCGGCTCTCAAGCCGGCTACGCCGCCACGGCGGCTCGCGACGCCGGCGCCTCGCGCATTTCCGTGACCATCGCGCCAAGGAACAGCAGCAGCAGAAGCGGCGTCAGGCACCCGGTCCAGAACAGGCTTGGCGGGTTGAACAGTGGGCAGATCCATACCGTCGCCGCCAGCATCAGGCGCACGCCGGGCAGGGGATCGGGGCGCGGTGCGGTAATGTAGAAGCTGGTGGCCAGCGCCAGCAGGACTGCGTCGGACGCGGAGGCATGCGGTGCCGCCAGCATCGTCGCGGTGAGCAGGATCGGCAGGCGCAGCGCTGGGTTGCCGGGCCGGTGATACGTGAACCAGACGATTGCCGCCGCCGCCAACACCGCCAGCCATTGCATGACGCTCGCCACCGCCGCCGGTGCGCCGAGGATGCTGACACAGGCAAAGACGCTGAGCCCATTGAGCCGGCCATTGACCAGCCACTGGCTGTAAGCCTGGTCGGCGCCAGTCATCAGCGCGATCCAGGCGCGAAAGATGTCGGGACCAAACACAAGCAGGCTGGCGAGGACCAGCGACAGCGCGCTGGCGATCGCCGCGGCGAAGGCACGCCACTGCCGCGCGGCGAGCAATGCCACCGGCACCATCAGCCAGAATTGCGGCTTGTAGGTTACCACCCCCAGCAGCGCCCCGCCCATTAGCGGATAGCGTCCCAGCAGGCCGAACCCGCCGACCAGCAGCGCACTGGTGTAAAACGCGTTTTGTCCCGTCATGACGTTGAATGGCACGGCCGGACACAGCGTCAGCGAAAACGCGACCACAGCGCGCGGCCAGCCCGGTCGCGTTACCATAAAGCCGGCGACCAGCACCGCGACGAACCCGATCAGGAGAAAGACAGACAGCGACAGCGATGGTGGCAACGCCCCGAACGGCAGAAACAGCAGCAGAAAGGTCGGCGGATAGACCCAGGGGTGCATATTGAGGGTAAAGCCGAGCCAATCCGCGAACCGTTCGTTGAGCGCCGCGGTCAATGCCTGGCCGTCGAAGATCAGCGGCAGGTCATGATCGTAATACGCGCGGGCGGCGGTATAGAACACCATCCAGTCCTGCCCAGGATCGCGCCGGAACACCCAGGTGTAGAACAGCCAGGCGATCAGCCCCACGACGAACCCGGCCGTGGCGGCGACATAGAGGCGGCGCGGTCGCAGCGCGGTTCTCCTGTCCGGCCAGGTCGCCGGACGCTTGAGGTTTTTGTTAATCGCGTCCTAACCGGCGCATCCTATGCTCGATTAACGCAACCCGCTGACAGCGGCGTGAAAGGACAGGCGATTTGACCGCGGCGCGGCGCGCTTTAGAGGGCATTGCAGCCGAATCGACCCCCGCGGCAGGCCGCGCGAGCGAGCGCCTTGCCGCCACCGCACTGCTGGCCGGGCTTGTCGTTCTGGCGGTGGGGCTGCGCCTGCAACCGCTGATCCTGTATCCCAGCACCGCTTGGGCCGACGAGGTCTTTCAGGCGGTCGAGCCGGCGCATCGTCTGGTCTACGGCTACGGACTGGTGCCGTGGGAATTTCAGCTCGGCATGCGGTCATGGTTGTTACCCGGCACGATCGCGGGGCTGCTCGAGGCCACGCGGCTGTGGGGGGCGGGGCCGCAAACTTACCTGCCGTTTCTCGCGGTCAGCTTCGGGCTGCTCGCCTGCGGGCCGGTGATCTGTACCTTTCTGTGGTGCCGCGGCCGCTTTGGCCTGGCCGCCGCGCTGGCCGGCGGCCTAGTACCGGCGATCGCGCCGGAGATGATCTATTTTGGCGCCCGCACGCTCAGCGAGGTTGTCGCAGCGCATATGCTGATGATCGCCTGTTACGTGATCGAGCCGGATCGCATTGTCGCGTCGCGCCGCCGCCTGTTCGCCGCCGGGCTGCTGCTCGGGCTGGTGTGCCTGCTACGGCTGCAATTGGCACCAGCCGTGGCGGTGATGGCGCTGTGGTGGGGTTGGCAAGACCCGCGAGCGCGGTTGCCGGCGGTGATCGCTGGCGGCGCTGCCGCGCTCATGATCGGCGGTGGTCTCGATTGGATGACTCTCGGTTATCCGTTCGCCTCGGTGTGGCGGAACATTGTGTTCAACGGCTACATCGCCGTCGGCTCCGACATCAGCATCTCGGGCTGGAGTTTCTATATGCTCGGCGAGCTTGGCGTGTGGGGAGCGGCAGGACCCTTCCTTCTGCTGCTGATCGGCCTCGGGGCGCGACAACGCCCGGCATTGTTCCTCGGTCTTCTCACGATGGTCGCGGTACACTCGGCGATTCCGCACAAGGAATGGCGCTTCATCTACCCCGCTGTCGTCATGGCGATGGTGCTCGCCGGAATCGGCACCGCGCTGGCCGTCGCCTGGGCGGCCCAGCGATTTGGCGGTGAAAACCAACAGTCGCGTGCGGCAGCCGGCGCCGCCGCGCTGTTGATGGCCGCGTGGTGCGGGACGGCCTGGGCGGTTTGGCATGGCGGTGCACTGGCGCCGATGTTGCAGCGCGACCATGACAACCTGCAGGCGATGTCATTTGCCCGCAGCCTTCCGGAGATGTGCGGGCTCGGCATTTATGGCTGGCAGGCCTGGGACCGCTTCGGCGGCTATACCCATCTCCACCGCCCGGTACCGATGTTCTGGCCGAAGGACGAGCCCGCACTTTCGGAAAGCGCGGCTGGATTCAACACGGTATTGTACCGCTCCCCGGCGCCTCCCGGTTTTTACGGCTACAAGCCGCTACAATGCTTTGGTGAGGCCTGCGTCGCGACGCGGCCGGGCGCGTGCGAGGCACGCCCCGAACCGATGATCTGGTATCCGCCGGAACTAGAGCCGCTGGCGCCGCCGCCCGCAACCTTCGCCGGCGTCCCTGCGGCATTGCGCCCAGGCACCGCGCGATGAGCGACCCAACGGGGGCCCAGACGCCCGCAAGTCGCAAACTGCTCGGCGTTGTCGGGATCGGCTGCGCGCTCTATGGCGCCTTCTGCGCCGCCGTCTACGCCGTTAACCTGTCGCAGCAGCCCGGCTCCGACTTCATGGTGTATTACACGGCGGCGCGGGCCTGGCTCGACGGCAATCTCGGCCTGCTGTACGACGGTGAGCGTCTGACCGCGTATCTCAACACCGATTTCGCGGCGTGGCTGGCGAAGCCGCTGACCTATCATGCCTGGGTTTACCCGCCGCATTACCTGCTGCTGCTGATCCCGTTCGGTTTGCTGCCCTATGCCTGGGCCTATGCCGCCTTTATCGCGATCACCTTGGCCGCGCTGCTCGCCGCGATTTGGCTGTGGCTGGCGCGGCCGGGCGAGATCCTGTTTTACGCGGCGGCGCTGATGCTGTCCCCGGCGGCGTTGTTCGACGTCGGGACCGGGCAGAACGCATTCCTGACGACAGCCTTTCTGGTCGCCGGGTTCGGTCTCTTGCCGAGCCGCCCGCTCGTCGGCGGCATGTTGCTCGGCCTGCTGACCTACAAGCCGCAATTCTGGCTGATGGTGCCGGTGGCGCTGGTGGCGGCGCACGCCTGGCGGGCCATCCTTGGCGGCGTGATCGGCGGGGTAGCCGCGCTTTGCCTCAGTGCCGCGGTAATCGGCGTCGACGCATGGCGTCACTGGATCATCTGGGCCATGAGCCCACCCGATGCCGCCTATCAGGTCTGGGTTGAGACCGCGCGACTGCATGGCGAGGCGATCTACACCAACCTGATCTCGCTGGGCGCCCCGGTGGTGGTCGCCAGTGCCGGACAATGGCTGGCGGTGTTGGCGAGCGCATCCTGTGTCGGCTGGTGCTTCAGCCGGACGATGCCGCACGATTTACGGATCGCTGTCGTGCTCGCGGCGACTTTTCTGGCGGCGCCGCATGTCGCAAACTACGACGCGGTGCTGGTGGTTGTTGCGGCCAGTGTGGTCGTCGCACGCGGCCTCGCAGACGGGTTCCGCCGCGGCGAGCTCCTGATTCCGCTGGCTGCCTGGATGATCCAGCTGTTCAACCCGCCGACCT
>JAFAYW010000075.1 GCA_019240125.1 Alphaproteobacteria bacterium | reverse complement strand
AGCCGCCCAGCACCTTGCCGCGCGGATAAAGGATCTCGCGGCCGGCGACGCCCGGATCGGCCTCGGCCTTGAAGCCCCAGGTCAGGGTCGGGTGGTCGAGCAGTTTGACGTAGCCGGCCGGGATGTGGATCAGCGGGTTGGTGTCGCGCCCGCCCGCCTCGATCAGGATGACGCGCACCTCGGGGTCTTCGGTCAGGCGATTGGCCAGCGTGCAGCCGGCCGAGCCGGCGCCGACGATCACATAATCCGCCCGATAATCCGCTGGCATGCGTCTCTCCCCGTCTTGCCCGCGCGGGCAATTCTGTCTGAGCCGCATAGTGGGGCGCGAGCGCGGCGAGGCCAAGCCTTTGAACGCCATTCAAGCGTCCTTACACAGGAGCCGGCAGATGCCCCTCACCCGGTCTCTCTCCCCGCGGGCAGGGAGAGGGAACCCTGAGGCAGCGCCTCGGCGATAACCGCACCCCGCCGGATACAGCCGCTCTCCCTCTCCCCGCCGGCGGGAGAGGGCCGGGGTGAGGGGCTACCGCAATCGTTACAGCAGCGGGCCGACCTCTGTAGATGGAGCTAGCGGCTCGCACCACGTCCTTGGTAACAGCCGTCGGTGACGCGGCAATCTCGCGCCGGTGGAGTTTCCTCGGCGCGAGATTGCTTCGCTGCGCTCGCGATGACAGTGTTCGGTTGAAGAATGCGGGCGGGATCATGGTGGCATTACCGAGCTTTGACATCAGCGGCGAGGTCGCGCTGGTGACCGGTGCGTCGAGCGGCATCGGCCGGCATTTTGCCGAGGTGCTGGCGGCGGCTGGCGCCAAGGTGGCGGCGGCGGCGCGGCGGACCGACCGGCTCGACGATCTGGCGCGCGAGATCGGCACCGCGGGCGGCACCTGCCTGCCGGTCGCCTGCGATGTCACCGACCAGAACAGCATCGTAGCAGCGATTGCCGCCGTCGAGGCACAGCTCGGGCCGCCGACGATCCTCGTCAACAATGCCGGGGTTGTGGTGTCAAAGCCGCTATTCGAGCATACCGAAGCGGATTGGGACCATGTCATGGACACCAACCTCAAGGGTGCCTGGCTGGCGGCGCGCGAATTCGCGCATCACCTGGTCGCGGCCAAGCGGCCCGGGCGCATCATCAACATCTCCTCGATCCTCGGCTTTCGCACGGTCGGTTATGTACCGGCCTACTGCGCCGCCAAGGCAGGGCTGACGCATCTGACGCATGTGCTGGCGATGGAACTGGCGCGCTACGGCATTCTCGTGAACGCGCTGGCGCCCGGCTATATTGAGACCGATTTCAACCGCGAATTCTTCGAGACCGAGGCCGGCAAGCGGCTGATCGCACGCATCCCAATGCGCCGCATCGGCCAGTCACCCGATCTCGACGGCGCGCTGCTGTTTCTGGTTTCACCGGCCAGCGCCTACGTCACCGGCACGGTGATTTCGGTCGATGGCGGGCACGGCGTCGCCGCCATTTGACCCGATAAGGCTCGGCCGCTTACTCGCTGACGCGAGTGGCGCGACAACTGTCGAGGTCGGCGGGTTCGAGCTATTGGCGGGCGGCGCCATCCAGGAAAATTGGGGCTTTTCGGCGACATTTGCGGGCGGTCCGAGCGCCGGAACGCACGGCCTCGTGCTGCGCACCGATGCCGCGACCGGCGTGCCGTCGAGCCTTGGCCGCATCGCGGAATTCGCGGTTTTGCGCGCCGTGCACGAAGCCGGCGTCACGGTGGCCGAGCCGCTTTGGGCGTGCGGCGACCTCGGCGTGATCGGCCGGCCGTTCTTTGTGATGCGGCGGGTTGCCGGCACGCCGCAAGGCCGCGAGATCACCACCGATCCAACGCTGGAGCCGCATCTGCCGGCGTTGGCCGCGCGCTTGGGCCGCGAGCTGGCGCGGCTGCAAACCGTGCGGCCGCCGCATCCCGGGCTCGATGGGCTGGCGATGGTGGGGCCAGCGGAGCACATCGCTGGCTTCCGCGCCTATCTGGACGGCCACCGGAACCCGCGCCCGGTATTGGAATGGGCGATCCGCTGGCTCGCCGCGCATATCCCGCCGCCGCTGCCGCCGGTGCTCTGCCATCGCGATTTCCGCACCGGCAATTACCTGGTGGATGGCCACGAGCTGGCCGCCATCCTCGATTGGGAATTCGCCGGCTGGGGCGACCCTGACGAGGATATCGGCTGGCTGTGCTGTAAGGCCTGGCGGTTTGTCCGGCTCGATCGCGAGCTCGGCGGCATCGCCGATCGTGCGCCGTTCTGCGACGCCTACGAGGCCGCATCCGGACGCCGGCTCGACCCTGCGCGGGTGTTTTACTGGGAGGTGCTGGCCAATGTGCGCTGGGCCATCATCGCGCTGCAGCAGAGTGACCGGCACCTGACCGGTGGCGCTCGCGACCTGTCGACCGCGATCATCGGTCGCCGCGCCACCGAATGCGAACTCGAATTGCTGATGCTGCTCGATCCCGGCGGCGCTCCCGAGATCGCGCATGCGGCACCCGAGGTCGATGTCCTGCGCGATCTACCGGGCGGGTCGGTTTTGCTGGAACTGGGCCGTGAGTTCCTGCTCCGGGACATTCTTCCGCTGGTGCCACCGCAACGGCATCGCGAATTCCGGCTGGTGACAACCGCGATGGCGATCGCCGCGCGCGAGGCGCAAAGCGGCAGCCAGCTTGGCGCCGCGATCCACCCCAGCATCGCCGGCTTCTACCGCGCCCCTCACCCCAGCCCTCTCCCCGCTATCGGCGAGAGCGAGCAAATCAGCCGAACGACTTCGCCATTTACCCCTCGCCCCGTGAGCGGGGAGAGGGAGGGACCCGTCGCGCAGCGATGGGAGGGTGAGGGGCAAACGCCGCCCGTGCTGCTGCGGCGGTTTGCGACGGATTTGCGCCGTGGTGCATTCGAGCTATGCGAACCGCGCGCTGGCGCGGCGCGTGCGATACTATGGCGGCTGACGATCAGCAAATTGCGGGAGGGCAACCCCGGTTACCTCGCCGCCAACGGCTTCGGAGATTAAACACGTGTCCCAATCCAGCGACTCGCCGGCCAGCGTCCGTGACGCGATCGATGCCTTTGCCCGCGGCGAGATCGTCGTTGTCACCGATGACAACGACCGCGAAAACGAGGGCGACCTGATCATCGCCGCGGTGCATGCGACGCCGGAAAAGCTCGCGTTTATCATCCGCAATACCTGCGGCATCGTCTGCGCGCCGATCACCACGGACATCGCGCGCCGCCTGCACCTCGCGCCAATGGTAGCCGATAACGACGCGATCCATGGCACCGCGTTCACCGTGTCGGTGGATTCGCGGCACGGCACGACTACCGGCATCTCGGCCGAGGAACGCACCACGACGATCCGGGCGCTGGCCAACAACAATACCGGCCGGGCCGATTTCGTGCGCCCCGGCCATATCTTTCCGCTGATCGCCAAGGATGGCGGCGTCCTGATGCGATCGGGCCATACCGAGGCTGCGGTTGATCTGTGCCGGCTCGCCGAATTGGAGCCGGTGGCCGCGATCTGCGAACTGGTCAACGACGACGGCACGGTGATGCGCGGCCCGCAGGTCGCCGAATTCGCCAAGAAGCACGCCTTGCAGCGGATCTCCGTTGCCGACCTGATCGCCTATCGGCAGGCACGTGAGAAACTCGTGATCCGCGTCAACGAGTTCGACATCGATACCGAACTCGGCGTCTATACGACGTTTATCTATGGCACCCCGTTCGACAAGGTGCAGCATTACGCCTTTGTCTACGGCGATATCAGCGACGGCCGCAGCATCCCGACGCGCTTGCACCGCGCCAATGCGATCAACGACGTGTTTGGCGGTGCCAAGCCGATCCTCGCCGCGCTCGAACGCTTCAAATCAGCCGGCAAGGGGGTGCTCGTCTATTTGCGCGACGGCGCCTCGGGCGTGCCCACAACCGCGGTTTCCGAGGACACCACTGCGTCTGAGCAGGAGCGCAACCGACAGTGGCGCGAGGTCGGGCTTGGCGCGCAGATCTTGCGCGATCTTGGTATTTCGTCGATCCGCCTGCTGGCGACCAGCTCGCGGACCTATGTCGGGCTTGCCGGGTTCGGTATCGAGATCGAGGCAACCCAGGCGCTCGACGAAGGGCCGCGCCGCCGCTATCCGACGCGTTCGGTCGGCGACACGACCGAAGACTGAGCCTGGATGAGAACAAAGCTCCGATGAAGCCGGAAATCGTCATTGTCGGGCAGATGTATCCGGTCTGCCAGGAGCGGCTCGAGGCCGAGTTCAACGCACATCGCCTGTGGGAGGCGGCGGACCGCGCCGCCTTTTTCCGCGATGTCGCCGATCGGGTTCGTGGGATCGCCGTCTATGCGCTGCATGGCTGCCCGGGTGACATCATCGAGGCATTGCCGCGGCTCGAGATCATCGCATGCATGGGCATCGGCGTCGATCGCATCGATCTCGCCTGTGCCGCCGCGCGCGGGGTCAGGGTCACCAACACACCGGATGTGGTGACCGACGATACGGCCGACACCGCGCTGTCGCTGATGCTGGCCGTCGAGCGGCGCATCGTCGAGGCAGACCGCTTTGTGCGACGCGGCGATTGGCGCAACGGCGACATGCCGTTCGGCCGCGCGATCCGGGGGCGCAAGGTCGGGATCCTCGGGCTCGGCCGCATCGGCCGCGCCATCGCGACTCGCGTGGCGGCCTTCGGCGCCGAAATCGCCTATCAGGGACCGCGTCAGAAGCCGGACGCGCCCTATCGCTATTTCGCCGATCCGGCGGCGCTGGCCGAATGGAGCGAAATCCTCGTCGTGGCCTGCCCCGGTGGCGAGGCGACGCGCAATCTGGTGAACCGCGGCGTCATTGAGGCGCTTGGCCCGCAGGGCACACTGATCAATATCGCCCGCGGTTCAATCGTTGACGAGCCGGCCCTGGTTGCGGCGCTGCAATTGGGCGCGCTCGGCGCCGCCGGTCTCGACGTCTTCGCGAACGAACCGAATGTCCCGGAGGCTCTGCTCGGCATGGATAATGTCGTCTTGTCGCCGCATGTCGGCAGCGCCACCCACGACACCCGTCGCGCGATGGGCGACCTCGTCGTCGAGAACCTGCTGGCCCATTTCGCCGGCAAGCCATTGCTGACGCCGGTTTAAGATAAGCTCTTCACTTTTTCAGTCATTGCAAAGGCCAAGGCATGGCGAGTTCCCGGCGCGATATCTTGCGACGGCACGGGTATCTGTCAGAGAGCGAGGTCGAGGCGCTGATCGGCCGGGTTGTCGATCGACTGGCGTCGATCGATGAAGCCATGACCCGCGAATATGTCATCGACCCGTTTCCCGGTGGGATCGAGCACAAGATCGCCTTGTTGTGCCGCCGCCGGAAACTCGTACTGACCAAGCTTGTCGAGCAGGAACTGGAGCACATGCGCCCCGGTCCGAAACCTGAAGCGGCCGACGCTTAGAGCATTGCGTGGCCGGCGAGATCGCCGCCGAACATCAGCAGACCGACGAAGAACAGCAGCCGGAAGGTCGCCGGGTTGATCCGGGGGCGGATCGCCTGGCCGGCGAGCATACCGAGCAGCGCAGGCGCGGTGCTGAGCGCGGAGGCGGCCACCGAACCGGCGTTGAACGCGCCATGGCTGGCCAGGCCCAGCGCCAGGGCAAGCGTCGACACGGTGAAGGACAACCCCAACACCTGCACCAGATCATCCCGGTCGAAGTCCAGGGCTTGCAGATAGGGTACCGCCGGGATGACCAGCACACCCGTCGCACCGGTGACGACGCCAGTCGCCGCCCCGACCACAGGCGATAGCCAGATCTGGTGCCGCATACCCACCGACATACGTATCTTAGACAGGCCGAGCGCCGCATACGCCACCAGCGCCAGCCCTAGATAAAACGACGCCCGGTTAGCCTCGGCTCCGGCGATCGCACCGGATGCGGCCCAGGTGGCGATCGCGGTGGTGCCGAGCATCGGCCACATGCGGCGCAACAACAGCAGGCGGTGCGGCCCCGCCAGATACTGCCACAGATTGGTCACCAGTGACGGGATGACCAGAAACGCGGCGGCCTCGGCAGGGCTCATCGACAAACCGAGCAACCCGATCGCGACGGTCGGCAACCCCATGCCGGTGACACCCTTGACCCCGCCGGCGAGGATGAAGGTGCCGGTGATCAGACCGATGTGGAACAGTGACAGATGCATGCCGGCAGCTTGCGAGCCATCCGGTTTGCTGACAATTTGGAAGTTCCGCAGCAAGGCTTCGGGAAAACCGAAGGCTGATCGGCTGCGACCGGCACCCGGGATGGCGATGCGTTTCGATCTGACCGATCTGCGACTGTTTCTGCATGTTGCCCAGGCAGGCAATATCACCGCGGCGGCGGCCCGCTCCAATATAGCGCTCGCCTCGGCGAGCGAGCGCATCCGCGGCATGGAGGATACCGCCGGAGTGGCGCTGCTGGCGCGTCGGCCGCGCGGCGTCGAGCTGACTCCCGCCGGGCGAGCGGTGGCTCACCATGCGAGGTTGCTGCTCCAGCAATTCGGCGCCCTGGCCGCGGAGTTGTCGAGCTATGCCGAGGGGTTGCGCGGCCATGTGCGGGTGGCCGCCAACGCCTCGGCGTTGAGCGAATTCTTGCCGGACCCGCTCAACGCCTTTCTCGATGCACATCACGGGATCGACATCGATCTTGAAGAGCGCCAAAGCCCGGAGATCGTGCGGCTCGTGACGGACGACATCGCCGATATCGGTATCATCGCCGATTTTATCGATGTCGCCGGGCTTGAGGTGTTTCCGTTTGCCATGGACCGGCTGGTCGTGATCACGCCGCCGCGTCACAGGCTGGGCCGGCGCCGGCGCTTTGCCTTCCGGGAATTGCTCGAGGAGGATTTCGTCGGGTTGGTGGCGACAAATGCGCTGCAGCAGCATTTGGCGCAGCACGCCCTGCAGGCCGGCAAGCCGCTCAGATTGCGCGCCCGCTTGGGCAGTTTCGAGGCGACCGGGCGCATGGTCGCCAGCGGGATCGGCATCGCTATCGTTCCCGAGACGGCGGCACGGCGCACGCAGCAGACGGCTGCGATCCGTATCGTTCACCTCACGGATGGCTGGGCGATGCGTCAGCTTCGTGTGTGTCTACGGCAAGGCCGCGACCTTCCCGGTCCCGCAAAGCAGCTTGCCGAGCATCTTGTTCAATACGGCAAAGCGGCGACGATGCGCGCTGCCGAGAAGGCATGAGAATGCCGGCGCGAGTATGGACCCGCGCCGGCAACTCAGTGGGTTGCGCGGCTGCTGTTACTCCGCGGCAACCTGCATCGGCACATGGCGTTCAGCGAGAACTTCGGCGGCCGCCTTCTCAACCGTGGTGCCCTTGAAGAAATCGGGGTTTTGCGTGCCCCATAGGCGGACCGCGTTGGTGAAGGTGAAGTCGCGGAAATTGTCGTCTGTCAGGACGCCGTCCTCGACCAGCTCATAGGCTTCCGCCAGCGGCTCGCGCATGTCGATCACATCGAAATGCCCGATATCGGAGCTGTAGATCGCGTTGAGCTGCGCGCCGAACGGATTGAGCTTGAGGAACGCGGTGGCGTTCATCCGGTCATCCGCTTCGCAGCCGAAGTAATACGGCTCCACGAACAGGTCGATCCAATCCTGCTTGCCGGTGAATTTGAGCGCCGCGAAATCATCGAGATTGGCGACGCCGCCGGTCGACTGCATTTCCGGATCGGGCCACCCATCGCGTGCCTTCAGCGCCGCGGCATGCTCCTTGTACCCGTACTTCTCGACCATCTGCATCAGCAGGTCGCGGTTGAGCTTGTCGGGACGCATGTTTTCGAGTGCCCTGGCGTTGCGCCGTTCCCAATGCTCCATCAGGTCGCCGAACAACTGCGCGCCCCAGCCGACCCCACCTTCGAGGAAGGCAAAGCGCAGTTGCGGGAAGCGCCGGGTGACACCACCAAGGAAGATGCCCTTGGCCGCGGCATGACCGGCATCGGCGAAATGGCCGATATGGTTATAGGTGAAGTTGGTCGGCGAATTGCGCAGCGCCTGGTTGCTGCCGCTGGAGTGGAAGGTCGGCGCGATTTTCACGTCGACGCATTTCTGCCAGACCGGGTCGAAATCGTGCTCGCTGTCGATGCCGAACACTTCGTAGTACACGGCGAGACGGTCGACATCGGCGTTGTTGCCATTGACCGCCTTGACCTTCTTCGGCTGCGCGCTGCCGAACATGCCGACCTTGGAGCCGAGCTCTTTGGTGACGAAGTCGAGCTCCTCGATCGCTTCTTCCGGCGTGTGCATCGGGATGATCGCGGCCGGGGTCATGCGGTCGCTGAGATCCTTGAAATAGCCGGCCGACACGATGTTATAGGCGCGGATCACGGCCCGGCGGGTCTTGTCATCGACGATGCGCGGCAGACGCAATCCGGCGGTCGGATAGATGATCGCGAAATCGGAGCCGATCTCGTCGAGCCGGTCGTACAGGAGATGCGGCAACATCGCGGTGGCGCGATCGAGCGTGTTGCCGGTCTGACGTGTCCAGAAGCCGGGCATCGCCATGCGGCGGCGGGTACGCTCCGGCACGCCCATTTCCAGCGCCTTCTTGGTCGCGGCCATCGAGGCGAGGAAGCCATCAGCCGCGATGTCGCCGCCGACCTTGCGCATCTGCTCGGCAAAGACCGGATCGTATTCCACCCAGTGGCCGTCGCCGTCGACTATCGGATGGTTCACCTTGGCTCGGATCTGCTCCGGAGTATGCTTTCCGTGACCACTCATGGCTTCCTCCTCAGGTACTAAAGTTCACTCGTGCGTTACTACTCCGCGTAAAACCGCCTGCCGCCGGTGAGTGCCGACAGTGACGGGATAGGTCATTTCATGCCGTAGAAGGCCAGCGCACCGCCGGCCATGACGTTGTATTGCGTCTCGGGCGAGGTGCCCTTGATGCGCTCGCGCACCATCTCAGGCGCGCCGGGGAAGAACCCGTCGCGATGCGGGTAATCGGTCGCCCACATGATCTTGTCCGAGCCGATATAGTCAGCGAGCACGCCGATGCTGCCCTCGACCGGCTCGAACGCGATCCAACAATTGCGCCGGAACAACTCGCTCGGGCGCGTCTTGAGGCCGCTATCGTTAAAGCCTTGATCGTCGAAATGCCGATCCATACGGTCGAGCCACGGCGCGATCCAGCCGCCACCGCTCTCCAGAAAGCCGATGCGGATTTTCGGGTGCTTCTCGCAGACGCCGCCCCAAATCACCGCGAGGCAGGCCAGCATCATCTCCATCGTGTGGCTGACGATGTGGCGCTCGGCGCGACCGGCGAACCGGTCGATGCCGACCGTCGGCATGCCACTTGAGCCGCCTTCGTGGAAGCCTACGGCGATGTCGAGGTCCTGCGCCGCAGCCCAGAACGAATCGTACATCTTGTCGTTGATCATCTTGTCGTTGTACGGGTTCGGCCGCAGGAAGACGCCCTTGAAGCCGAGTTCCTTCTTGGCGAATTCCATCTCGGCGATGGCGTGTTTGACCGATTGCATCGGCAGCATCGCGATGCCGAACAGCCTGTCGGGGTAGGGCGCGCAATAGTCAGCGAGCCACTGGTTGTAGGCGCGGCACATCGCCGAGGCGAGGCCGATATCGTGCACCGCGCCAGCAAACAAGCCCATGCTGGGATAAAGAAACGCGGCATCGATGCCGTCGAGGTCCATATCGGGGATGCGCTTATGCGGATCAAACCCGCCGGGCATGCCCTCCTCGTATTTCATATTGGCCGAGTCGACCTTGCCCTGGCGGGCGCCAACCCCACCGATGCCGCCCATGCCTTGCTGGCTGCCGAGCAATTGGCCGTTGACCTCGAGCTTTTCCTTGCCGCTTTCGTTGTCGAGCACCAGCCGGGGCGCGTCGTCGCGATATTTGGGGTCCATGTATTTATCCCAGATATCGACCGGCTCCAGGATGTGGCCGTCGGCATCGACGCATTGATAGGTGCGGGCCATCGCGGCGCTCTCCCATGCTTTCACTTCCCTGCGGTCATGCTAGCGCAGCATCGCCCGGCACGCGACCCGGAATGTTGTTCAGAATACCGAACGTGCAGAGGAGGCATGCCTCGCGCGAGGGTAGCGGGTGCGCTTGCTCAAGGCCCGGCTGCCGCAGCGGTGTCGAGCCTGTATAATAGGCCGATGCTTATCGACTTCACCACCGAGCCATCCCGCTACCGCCACTGGCGGGTCGCCTTTGCAGGGCCGGTGGCGACACTGACGCTGGATGTCGACCCGGCAGGCGGATTGTTTCCCGGCACCGAGCTGAAGCTGAATTCCTATGATCTCGGGGTGGACATCGAATTGGCCGATGCGGTGACGCGGCTGCGCTTCGAGCACCCCGAGGTGCGCGTCGTGGTATTGCGCTCCGGGAAGGAGAATGTGTTCTGCGCCGGCGCCAATATCGGCACGCTGGCCAAGGCAAGCCACGCGCACAAGGTCAATTTCTGCAAATTCACAAACGAGACCCGGCTGGCGATTGAGGACGCATCCGAGCATTCCGGACAGCGCTATCTGGCGGCGATCAGCGGCACGGCGGCCGGCGGTGGCTATGAACTGGCCGCCGCGTGTGACTGGATCATGCTGATCGACGACCGCCGCTCGGCGGTGTCTCTGCCTGAGGTGCCATTGCTCGGAGTATTGCCCGGCACCGGCGGGCTGACGCGCCTCACCGACAAGCGGCGGGTGCGCCGCGACCGGGCCGACATGTTCTGCGCCACCGAGGAAGGCGCCCGCGGCCGCCGCGCGGTCGAATGGGGCTTAGTCGACGAATTGGTGCCGCCCTCGGCCTGGGAGGAGCGGGTTGCGGCGCGGGCCCAGGCGCTCGCCGATACCTCCGACCGGCCGCACGATCGGCCGGGGCTGACGCTGCCGCCGCTCGACCGCACTCTCACCGAAGGCGGCATCACCTACCGCTACGTGCGCGTCGGTTTCGACCAGTCGGGGCGTCGCGCCGACATCACAATCCTCGCGCCGACCGGGGATACTAGCGAGCAGGGTGTCGGGTTCTGGCCGCTCGTCATGGCGCGCGCACTCGATGACGCGATCCTGCATTTGCGGAGTAACGAGCCGCAGCTCGGCACTGTGGTGTTCCGCTCGGAGGGCGATCCGGCGATGGTACTCGCCGCCGACGCGCTGATGGTCGATCATGCCGATGACTGGTTCATCCGCGAGGTCCGGCTGTTGCTGAAGCGCGTCTTCAAGCGCATCGACGTAACCTCGCGCAGCCTCTTCACCCTGATCGAACCGGGCAGCTGCTTTACCGGGTCGCTTGCCGAACTGGTGTTTGCCGCCGATCGCGCCTTCATGTTCGCCGGCAGCCGCAGCGGCGTTAACCATGAGCCGGCGGAGCTATCTCTTTCGCCGCTCAACTTCGGCGCTTATCTGATGGGAAACGGCCTGACACGGCTGGCGACCCGTTTCTGGGGCGCGGAGAACAGCCTCGTCGAGGCGCGCAAGCGGATCGGCGAGCCCCTAACAGCCGAAGAGGCAGAGGAGTTGGGCCTCGTCACAGCAGCCTATGACGAGGTCGATTGGGACGAGGAGGTGCGCCTGATGCTCGAGGAGCGCGCGAGTTTCTCCCCTGATGCATTGAGCGGCCTCGAGGCCAATCTGCGCTTCGCCGGCCCGGAAACGATGGAGACCAAGATATTCGGCCGCCTTACCGCCTGGCAGAACTGGATCTTCCAGCGCCCCGGCGTGGCGGGCGATGAAGGCGCGCTGAAACGCTATGGCAGCGGCCTGCGCGCCAAGTTCGACCCCGACCGGGTTTAGAGGACACGACAACGCGCGGCCGCGCGGTGGGTTGCGCTCCGCTCTACCCACCTTGCGGCGACTAACCGGAGGCAAGCACATGCTCGATCGCACCGCCGTCGATTATGACGGCCTCATTCCGAACAATGTCGGCCTCAGCGCCGATCCGCGTCTGCGTCGGGCGCTGGAAAGCTGGCACCCCAGTTGCCTTGATTGGTGGAGGGCGCGTGGCCCCGAGGGGTTTCAGGAAAACCTCGTCTATCTGCGCACCGCGGTGAATGTCGACCCCGAGGGCTGGGCCAAGTTCGACTATGTGAAGATGCCGGATTACCGCTGGGGCATCCTGCTGGCACCGGCGGTCGAGGGGCGCACCATCTCGTTTGGCGCCCACAAGGGCGAGCCGGCTTGGCAGGACGTGCCGGGCGAGTACCGCGCGATGCTGCGCCGGCTGATCGTCGTGCAAGGGGACACCGAGCCTGCTTCGGTCGAGCAGCAGCGGCATCTCGGCGCCACCGCGCCATCACTCTACGACCTGCGCAACCTGTTCCAGATCAATGTCGAGGAAGCCCGCCACCTGTGGGCGATGGTCTACCTGCTGCAGAAATATTTTGGCCGCGACGGCCGCGAGGAGGCCGAAGATCTGTTGCGCCGCTTCTCCGGCGACCGCGACACGCCGCGCCTGCTCGGCGCCTTTAACGAGGCGACGCCGGATTGGCTGGCGCTGTTCATGTTCACGTTCTTCACCGATCGCGACGGCAAGATGCAATTGCACGCGCTGGCGCAATCGGGGTTCGACCCGCTGTCGCGCACCTGCCGCTTCATGCTGCTGGAGGAAGCGCATCACATGTTTGTCGGCCAGTCCGGCATCGCGCGGGTCATCGACCGCACCTGCGTCGCGATGCGCGACGCCGGCATCGACGACCCTTATGACATCGAGCCGATTCGTGCGCTGGGCGTGATCGACCTGCCCACCATCCAGAAACGCGCCAATCTGCATTTCTCGCTGACACTCGACCTGTTCGGCAATGAGATCAGCACCAACGCCGCCAATGCGTTCAACGCCGGGCTCAAGGGTCGCTATCTCGAAGACCAGATCGAGGACGATCATCGCCTGGTCAATGCCACCTATCCCGTGCTGCGAATGCGCGACGGGCTGATCGTGCCCGACCAGGCGCCTGCCCTCGCCGCGCTCAACATGCGGCTGCGCGATGATTATGTCGCCGATGCGAGCTCGGCCGTCGAGCGCTGGTGGAACCGGGCGATTGCCCGCAACGGCATCGAATTCGCGATCCACTTGCCGCACGTTGCGTTCAACCGCCACATCGGCGAGTTTGCCGCGATCAACGCCGACCCCGAGGGCGGGCTGCTCAGCGCCGCGGAGTGGCAGCGCCGGCACGACGAGTTCCTACCCTCGGCGGCTGATAACCAGTTTGTCGCCGGCCTGATGCGGCCGGTCTACGAGCCGGGTCGATTCGCCAGCTGGATTTCACCACCGCCGGCCGGCATCAACGGCATGCCTGGCAACTTCGAGTATGTGCGGTTGCTTGGATGATCGATCAGAAGATGACGGTAGGGCGGCCGCGCTGGTAATATCCAGTGCAGTCGGCTGGGGGATGGACGATGCGGCGAGGTTGGGGCGGTTTGGCGTTGGTCGCGATGGCGACCGCGTTATCCGGGTGCGTTGCGGTCTATGGTGACAATTCGGGCATCCACGTCGCGCGCGTCGATCCGCAGGACGTCGCGGAACGTGCCACGACCGGCGCCATCGCGGGCGCGGCGCTGGGCACCGGCCTCGGGTCGGTGTTTGCGATCAACCCGGCGATCGGAGCGGTGGTAGGGGTCGAGAGCGGCGCCGTCATCGGGGCGGGCATCGGCGCCTTGACCGCACAGCCGATCCCGGACTACGCACCGATCTCGGTGCCGACCAACGCCGTTATCCCCAGCTATTATGATACGGCGCCACCCGGCAATCACGTCGCCCCGCTCGCCGTACAGGTTCCGCCCCCGCCACCTGGCTGATCCGCTCAGGCGAATGCGGCGCCACTACCGGCAGCTACCGCGCCCCTCGCCTTTCGAGATTGCCCGGGATGAGAGCCGCGCGGGATGCGACCGCGTTGCACGAGGCGGCGCTTGGCCGGCCCAGGCGGTTTGCCTATAAGAGCGGCGCCTGACACATCGTCGGTAAACGGACAAACGGTTCCCTGAATGCCGCTTTTCGCGATCCCGTTTCCGGCCTTCGACCCGGTCGCGATCGCAATCGGTCCATTTGCGATTCGCTGGTATGCGCTTGCCTATATCGTCGCGTTGCTGATCGGCTGGCGTTATTGCCTGGCCCTGTCAGAACGGCCGCCGCGGTTGATCGGCCGCGACCATGTCGATGATTTCCTGATATGGGCGACGCTCGGCGTGGTGCTCGGTGGCCGCATCGGCTACGTGCTGTTCTACAAGCCGGGCTACTACATCTATCACCCGCTGGAGGCGCTCGAATTATGGCACGGCGGCATGTCGTTCCACGGCGGCGCGATCGGCGTCACCACCGGGATATATCTGTTCACGCGCAAGCGCGGCCTGTCGATGCTGGCGTTTGGCGATATCATCTGTGAGGCGATGCCGATCGGCCTGTTCTGCGGCCGCATCGCCAATTTCATCAATGGCGAGCTATGGGGCCGCGTCACGGACGTGCCATGGGCGATGGTATTCCCGGGCGGCGGCCCGCTGCCGCGGCATCCGAGCCAGCTCTACGAGGCGAGCTGCGAGGGTATCCTGCTGTTCCTGCTGCTGTTCACCGCCGAATGCCGGGGAGCCCGCCGATATCCCGGGGCGGTCAGCGGATTGTTTCTCGCCGGCTATGCGGTTGCCCGCATGTCGGGCGAACTGTTCCGCCAGCCGGATGAGCAGCTCGGTTTCCTGATCTTCGGCACGACGATGGGCCAGCTTCTATCCATCCCGTTGCTGATCGGAGGCGTTGGGCTGGTGGTGTGGGCGCGCCGTCGTCCCGCTGCCGCGGCGACCGCGCCGGCGCGATAACGCATGCCGGACCTCGCCGCCCGGATTGCATACCGCATCCGCCGCGAGGGGCCGCTCACGATCGCCGCCTACATGGCGATGGCACTGCACGACCCGGAAGACGGGTATTACGCCCGGCACGATCCACTCGGCCGCGCCGGCGATTTCACCACCGCTCCGGAAATCAGCCAGATCTTCGGCGAACTGCTCGGATTTTGGTGCGCCGATTTATGGCAGCGCATGGGGGAACCGGACCCGGTCATCCTGGCCGAGCTAGGCCCGGGACGCGGCACCTTGCTGAGCGACCTGTTGCGCGCGACCGACAGGGTGCCCGGGTTTCGCGGGGCATTGCGGCTCCATCTGGTCGAGTCCAGCCCCATTCTGCGTCGGGTCCAGCGGCAGCGCCTGCGCGGCGCATCACCGCAATTCGTCGACCGCGCCGATGAACTGCCACCCGGTCCGTTGCTGCTGGTCGCCAACGAGTTCCTCGACGCCTTGCCCATTCGCCAGCTTGTGCGGGGACATGAGCACTGGTGCGAACGGCTGGTGACGGTCGCTCCCGATAAGGACGAGCTGACCTTCGCTGACGGACCGGAAGCCGTCCTTCTGACCCGGCTGATACCGCCTGCGCTGCGCGATGCGCCGGCCGGCACTGTCGTCGAGCTCTGTCCGGGAGCGACCGCGCTGGCCGCCGAATTGGGGCAGCGCCTTGTCAGGGAACCCGGCGCCGCCCTGTTCATCGATTACGGTTATCACCCGGCCGCAGCGGGGCCGAGCCTCGCCGCCCTGCGCCATCATGCGCCAGCCGATCCGCTGGCGGCGCCGGGCACTGCCGATCTCAGCGCGCATGTCGATTTCGCCGCGTTCGCGACGGCAGCGACGAGCGCGGGCGCCACCGCGCATGGGCCGGTCGGACAAGGCCGATTCCTTTGCGAACTTGGCGCCGAGGCGCGGCTTGCGGCGCTATCGCGAGCCGCGACACCGGGTCAGCGGGCCACACATGAAAGCGCTGTCCACCGCTTGATCGATCCGGGTCAGATGGGCACCTTGTTCAAGGTTCTGGCGCTGACATCGCCGGGGCTGCCCGGGCCGGCCGGGTTTGCCGGGACACCCGTCGCGGGGGGATCGTGAGCGATCGCAGTACCATTCGCCTTGGCGCGCTCGACGCCGGCGGCATCCAGCACGCATTCTTCACCCGCCAGGGCGGCGTCAGCGGCGGCATTTATGCGTCCTTGAATTGCGGCTATGGGTCGGGCGACGCACCGGACCATGTCGAGCGCAATCGTGGCATCGCGGCCGACCTGCTAGGACTGCCACCCGATCGGCTGGTCAGCTGCTATCAGGTGCACGGAACCACGGCGCTGACCGTTACGCAGCCCTGGGTGCGAGCCGACAACCCCAAGGCCGACGCGATGGTGACCAGCGTGCCGGGGATCGCGCTCGGCATCCTCGCCGCCGATTGCGCTCCGGTGCTGTTCCACGATGCCGAGGCCGGTGTCATCGGGGCGGCGCATGGCGGGTGGCGCGGCACCCTGTCCGGTGTCATGGAGGCAACCCTGGCCGCGATGACCGCGCTGGGCGCCACCATCGACCGCGTCAAGGCAGGGATCGGACCGTGTATCGGCCCGGATTCGTACGAGGTTGGCGCCGAGTTTCCGGCGCGCTTTCGCGACACCGATGCCGACAGCGTCGGCTTCTTCAGACCGGCCACGCGCGATGGCCATTTTATGTTCGACCTGCCGGGCTATATCGCGCACCGGCTGCACCGCGCCGGCGTCGCGGAGATCGAGGCCGCCGGGCGCGACACCGCGACCGAAGAGGAGCTGTTCTTCAGTTATCGGCGGACCTGCCTGCGCGGCGATCGCGACTATGGCCGGGGTCTCGCCGCAATCGCGCTGTCCAAATAGTTGAATGCCCTACGTCATCCTGTTTGGGGCGTTCTGCCTGCTCGGCCTGCTCGTCACCTGCGCCATCATGTGAGGCGCCGCGCCGGGAGTGCCCTGGCGGCGGTCGCCATCGCTCTTCTCGCGGCTTGCCAGCCCTTACCCCATCCGTTCGAGGACGATAAGCCACCCGCATCGCTGTTAAAGGTGAGCGACACGATCGCGGTTTCGGTCGCGCGGGTGGTCGGCGAGCCGAATTCTGTCGCCGCCAAGCTGGGCCATGCCATGAGCGAGGCGCTGTTGAAACGCGATATCGCCGCCAGCGAAAAGACCACCAGTCTCTATAGCTATCTTTTGTACGGGCGCCTCTACACCGCCGCGGCGCGACCCGCCGACAAGCAGCCGCTCCCCGCGACGCGGCGAGGCCAGCAAACAGTGGTGGCCGTGTGGCGGCTTTATGCGCCAGACGGCAAGCTGATGTCCGAGAACAAGATCGAGATGCCAGGCAAGGTCGCTGAGTGGGCGGGCGACAGCGATGGCGCCATCGCCCGTCTGGCCTCAGTGAGCGCCGATAAGCTGGCGCCGCTGATGCTCGACGAGGCACCAAAAGAGGCCGCCGTCGATCCAAACAGCGGCCGCACGCGGGTCGCGATCGGCAAGGTCACCGGGGCGCCGGGCGATGGCGGCACCGCCCTGGCCGACGCCATGAGCGCGGTGCTGAAGCGGCAGGAGCTGGCTATTGTCGGGAACGACGACAAGCCCGACCTGCGTCTCGTCGGCGAGGTCACTGTCGATCCGCCCAAGGCCAACAAGCAACATGTCAAAATCGCCTGGCACGTGCGGCGCGCCGACGGCGCCGATATCGGCACCGTGGGACAGGAAAACGACGTGCCCCGCGGTACGCTCGACTCGGGATGGGGCGATATCGCCTACAGTGTCGCGCTTGCCGCCAGCGATGGGCTGATGCAGGTCATCGCCCGCGGCGCGCCGGAGCCCGGCCATACCGGGTCGGTTACGACCGCACAGCCAGCCACGGCGCCGGACGTCGCAGCGAAGCCACCGGCGCCGGCTGCCCCCTCATCGAACACCGCCGCGCCAACGGCAACGCCGACGGCGACGTCGCCGCCGTCCAGCTCATCCGCGGCGACCGGCCAGTCATCAAAGCAGCGCGTACCCAAGCCCCGGCCGTCGATCGACCCGATATAGGTTCACCAGGCGGCGCCGCCGGCGCTGGCGAGCTCGCCCTCGGTCATCATGACCAGCCCGGTCTCGTTTTCGAGCACGTAGGTCATTCGCTCGACAGCCCGCTGCATCGCCGCTTCTTCATGGCCAGCGTAGCCAAGCACCAGCGCGGCCGGGCGGCGCGCCGCGAGGCTCAGGCCGGAAAGCGGCGTCGCGGTGATCCCGGCCGCGGCGAGATGGGTTGCAACGGCACGATCGTCCCAGCCGCGCGGCAGCCAGGCAACGAGGTACATGCCCGACTCCGCCGGGCGCGTTTCCAATAACCCGCCGAGGCGGCGGCCGATCAGCTCGCGCAGGAACTCCTGGCGTTCGGCATAGTGCGCCCGCATCCGCTTGAGATGGCGCGCGAAATGCCCTTCGAGGATGAAGTCGGTCATGATCGCCTGCACCAGCCCCGAGCTTTGCCGGTCTGTCAGGTGGCGCGCGGCGGTAAAGGGCGCGACGAGGTCTTCGGGCAAGACCGCGTAGCCAAGCCGCAGTGAGGGAAACAGCAATTTGCTGAAGGTGCCGAGATAGATTACCCGGCCGGCCCGATCGAGCCCCTGCAGCGCCGGGAGCGCAGCGGCGGGACGCTGAAACTCGCTCTCGTAATCGTCTTCGACGACCCACACGCCCTCGTGCGCTGCCCAATCCAACAGGTCGTGGCGGCGCGGTAAGGGCATCGCCATGCCGAGCGGGTATTGCCGCGACGGTGTCGTGTAAAGAAGGCGCGGCGTCGTGCCGCCGGCCGGTGCGCCCGCAATGTCGAGCCCGTCCGCATCGACCGGCACCGGCACGATCTCGGCTTCGGCGGTGCGGATGATGTCATAGGCGGCGCGGTAGCAGGGGTCTTCGACCCAGGCGGTACTGCCGGGATCGAGCAGGATTCGGGCGGTGAGGGACAGTCCCTGCTGAGTGCCGCCGGTCAACACGATCTGTTCGGGGCGGCAGCGAACGCCGCGCGCCGCCGCGAGATACTCGGCAATCGCGGCGCGCAGCGGCGGTTCTCCCTGGGGATCGCCATAGCTCCATTCCAGCCGCGAGCGACCCGACAACGCGCGCGATGCCAGCCGCTTCCAGGTGGTCATGAACCGGCCATCGACCTCAGCGAAACCCAGCTCGAACGGGCGCGGCCGGCCGCGCCGCGGCAGGACATGCGCTCGCAGCAGCGATGCCTGGCGCGCCAAGAGCCGGGGCGTGTCGCTGGCCGGACGAGCAGCAGCGGCCGAGGCGGGCGCATCCTCCCGCGGCGGCACGAAATGACCCGAGCCCTGCGCTGCGGCGATATACCCCTCGGCCGTCAATTGCTCGAACACACCGACCACGGTGCTGCGTGCCAACCCAAGTTCGGTTGCCAGCGCTCGCGTCGAGGGCAAGCGCGCGCCGGCGGCGAGCGCGCCCGCGGCGATGTCGCGGCGCAAGGCGGCGGCGAGCTGGCGCCCAAGGGGTACCGGCGATTTGCGGTCGATCCGAGTCGTCCACAACGCGGCACCGGCGGCCGGGACAGAAGGGCGTGCGGCTTGCATCGCGGCGTTATACTGCGGAACCGAAGCGACAACGAGACGATGAGATCGTGAGATGAGCGTGGGGCCTCTGGTCATAACCTACAAGCTGACGGAGCGTAGCCGGGCGATTGTCGCCGAGGAATTGCGGGGCGCGGCGCAGGTGATCTACCTCCCCGACCTGCCGCCCGAGCAGCGCGCCGACGCGTTGCGGCGGGCCGGCGCGGTATTGGCGAATGACACCGGCCAGGAATTGCGGCCGGGCGAGTCGGCGCTGCTGGGCCGTGCCCGCCTGTTGCAATTCACCGCCGCCGGGATCGATTGGGTTCCGACCCGCGATCTGCCGCCGGAACTACCGGTGGCCGGCAATAAAGGCGCCTCGGCCGAGCCAATGGCCGAGCATGTCGTCGCGATGGCGCTGGCCGCCGCCAAGCGCCTCTTCATCGAGCACGACAAGCTGAAACAGGGCGAGTTCAACCAGCGCGGCCCCAATCGCATGCTGCGTGGCGGTGTCTGCGGCATCCTGGGGTTTGGCGCGGTCGGCGTCGCCACGGCGCGGCTCCTGCGGCCGTTCGGCATGAAGATTCACGCGGTCAACCGTCGCGGCGCCAGCGACGAACCGACCGACTGGATCGGCACCACCGAGCAGCTTGATGAATTGCTGCGCGCCTCGGATGTGCTGGTGATCAGCACGGCGCTGACCACCGCGACCGAAGGGCTGATCGGCGCCCGCGAACTCGGGCTGATGAAAGAGGATGCCGCGCTGATCAACGTGGCGCGCGGCGAGATCGTCGATGAGGCGGCGCTTTATGCGCATTTGACTGCGCATCCGCGGTTCTTCGCGTGTATCGATGCGTGGTGGGTCGAGCCGGTGCGGCACCAGCGGTTCGAGATGAGCCACCCGTTTCTCGACCTGCCGAACGTGATCGGCTCGCCGCACAACTCGGCCGGCGGCGGGGTATGGCGGGATGTGTCATTGCGCCGCGCCATCGCCAATTGCCGCCGCGCCCTTCTCGGCGAGACGCCGGACAACCTGATCGGCTCCGACGAGCGGATGATGTAGCCGGCACGGCTTTGCGTGATGTTTTGTCGGCAATTGTGAACGGGAGACAGCCGATGAGCGTCGTCGCGCCTCGCATCGAGGCGACGGCCGGAGAGTATCGCCGGGCGATCACCGCCGGCACCATCGGCAATGTTCTGGAATGGTACGATTTCGGGGTTTATGGCTACCTCGTGCCGACATTGTCGCAGCTGTTCTTTCCGAACGGCGACCCGACCGTCTCGCTGCTCTCGACCTTTGCGGTGTTCGGTGTCGGATTTGTCATGCGGCCGGTCGGCTCGGTCGTGTTCGGCATCTACGGCGATCGCCATGGCCGCCGCCGGGCGCTCAGCGCCGTCATCTTCATCATGGCGATTTCGACCTTTCTGATGGGCCTGCTGCCGACCTACGGTCAGGCCGGGCTGCTCGGGCCGATGTTGCTGGTGGTTGTGCGCCTGTTCCAGGGATTGTCAGCGGGTGGCGAATGGGGCGGCTCGACGTCCTACATCGTCGAATTTGCGCCGCATGGCCGGCGCGGGTTTTTTGGATCATGGCAACTGGTCGGGGTTGGCGGCGGCTTCCTGCTGGGGTCGCTGACGGCCGCCTTGCTCAACAACGCACTCGACGGCGCGCAGAAACTCGCCTGGGGCTGGCGACTGCCGTTCCTGCTCGGCATCGCGGTCGGGATCGTCGGCGCCTATATGCGCTGGCGCATCGACGACACGCCGAAATACACGGCGCTCGAGGATCAGGGCGAAATCGCCAGCGCGCCGCTCGTTGAAGCGCTGCGCGATTATCCACGCGAGACAGCCCTCGGCTTTGGCGTCACGCTGCACAACACGGTAGGGTACTACATCGCGCTTGTGTACATGAACAATTACATGATCTCGGTCGGCAAGCTGCTGCAAGGCACCGCGCTGTGGATCAGCACCTCGTGCCTCGCCGTGTTCGTCGTGCTTCTGCCGTTTATGGGCGCATGGTCCGATCGGGTGGGACGTCGGCCATTGCTGCTGGGATCGTGCATCGGCTTCATCATTCTCGGCTATCCGTTCTTCTTGCTGGCGGCGTCGGGCAATGCCGCGCTGTCGGCGCTCGCGCTATTGCTGATGATCGTGCTTTACGCGCCTTTCGCAGGTGCCGCACCGGCGTTCTATGCTGAAATATTCCCAACCCGCGTGCGCTATACCGCGCTGTCGGTCGGATACAATCTCGCCGTTGCGATCTTCGGCGGGTTCGCGCCGTTCATCGCGACCTGGCTGGTCAGCCAGACGGGCAGCCCCTATGCCCCCGCCGCCTACGTGATCGCGGCCGCGCTGATCACCGGTATCATCTTGCTGCGCACCCGCGAAACCGCTTTCTCCCCGTTACCGTGAGCAGGCTGTGGCGGCATTTCAGGGCATCAGCAATTCCGCCGGATGGCGGATCACCGTGCGGCGGCCGGCCTTCCACACGGCGAGCGGCGGGCGGATCTCGGCAATGGCTTGTTCTGGCGTCACTGCGTCGATCACGACAAGATCGGCGGGCTTTCCTTCAGCCAGCCCGTAATCCTTGAGGTTGAGCAGTTTCGCCGAGCGCTCCGACAGCATCATGAACAATTCGCGCAGCTGCTCGGGGCCTGCCAGCTGCAATACGTTGGCATGCAGATTGGCCATGCGGATCAGCGAGCAATCGCCAAACGGCGTCGCCGGGTTCAGCACGTTATTGCTGGAGATCGAGCACGTCACCCCATGCGCACCGAGCCAATGCGGGTCCGCGACACCGCGCACCACAGCGTGATCGCGCTCGCGGCCCATCAGGTAGAGATCGGTCGCCGGCAACACGGTGACGCCGATCCCGGCGTCGGCCAGTCGCCGCGCCAATGCCGCAACCTCGACCGGCGGCAATAGCGACAGCTTTGCCATGTGCCCGGCGACGACGCGGCCGCCGCGCTTGTAGCGCTCGGTCAGGGCCAGCACCTGGTAGATGTGCATCTGGCGGGGATCGTCGCCGACATCGAGATGCAGGTCGAGATCGACATCGTATTCCTGCGCCAGTTCGAAGATGCGCTCTACCTGCGCCTCGGGGTTGCTGTCGTAACGCGGCGCGGCGCCGAGCACTGGCGCGCCCTGCTTCAGCGCCTCGACCAATAATTCCTCGGTGCCGGGATAGTTGGTCAGCCCGTCCTGCGGGAAGACGCACATTTCGAGATCGATCGCCCAGCGATAATCCTTTGCCAGCGCACCGATCGCCTCGAAGCCGCGCAGCCCGATGCCGGGATCGATCTCGACCTGGGTGCGCATCCGCGTCGTGCCATTGACGAGACACTCCCGCAGCGTCGCTTCGGCGCGGTGATACACATCCTCGACGGTGAATTCCTTTTTCAGCGGCGCGGTCATTGTCACCGGGTTGACGCGGCGTTGCTGCGGCGGCGGGCACCGATCGGCAATGCGCGACTTGTCGAGATGGATGTGGGTCTCGACGAGCCCGGCGCAGACCAGCCGCCCGGCCGCTTCATAAGTTTCCGCGACCATCGGCAGATCCTTGCCGATCGCCGCGATCCGCCCATCCTCGATGCCGATGTCGAGCATGCCATCGCCGAGCCGATCGATCGCTCGAGCGTTCCGGATCACCAACTCCATTCGCCCTCTCCCTGCTTGGTCCACGCACGCCCCTGGACAAGAGTGCATATGCGCCTATATCGTTAAGCGCATATACGCCCGGTTAGCGTGCGTGAGACATGAGCGAGCGAGAATAGCATGCCTCCAGAAGCAGCGGGGACTGCGAGAGCGCCAGCCGCGGCAACGTCCAATAGCCAGCGCACCCTTGATCCGCGCACTCTCCGCCTCCTTGAAGGCCCGATTGCCAGCACTCTGCTGCGCATGGCGTGGCCGAATATCGTGGTGATGCTGGCGCAGGCCTCGACCGGGTTGATCGAGACCTGGTGGGTGTCGCATCTCGGGCTCGACGCGCTGGCTGGCACCGCGCTGGTGTTTCCCGGCTTTATGATGATGCAGATGCTGTCGGGCGGCGCGATGGGCGGTGGCATTTCCTCCGCCATCGCGCGGGCACTGGGCGGCGGCAAGCGGGATGACGCCAATGCGCTGGTGATCCACGCATTGCTCATCAACGTGGCGCTCGGCGGCCTGTTTGCCGCGCTGGTCCTCGGCTTTGGCCCCTCGCTGTACCGCGCGCTTGGGGGGAGCGGCGGCGCGCTGGCGGCGGCGTTGCTGTACTCGAACATCGTGTTCGGCGGGACGCCGCTGGTCTGGCTGATGAACGCGCTGGCCAGCGCGATCCGCGGCACTGGCAATATGCTGGTGCCGTCATTGGCGGTGTGCGCCAGCGTCGTGTTGCTGATTCCGCTGTCGCCGTGTCTGATCTTTGGCATCGGGCCTTTTCCGGCGCTCGGAGTCGCGGGGGCCGGACTGGCAGTCGTCTCGACCACGGCGCTGACCGCCGCGGCGCTGGCGCTCTACGTCGCCTCCGGACGCTGCGTCGTGCATTTCGCGCGCGGACGGCTGCACCGCGAATTATTCGGCCGCATCCTCAAAGTCGGCGGCGTCGCGGCAATCTCGACAATGCAGACAACGGTGACCGTAACCCTGGCCACGGCGCTGGTCGGTCATGCCGGTGGCGGCGACGCGATCGCGGGTTATGGCACCGGATGCCGCCTCGAATATCTGCTGGTGCCGCTGGTGTTCGGGCTGGGCGCGCCGCTGGTGGCGCTGGTCGGCACCAATATTGGCGCCGGGCAGCAGCAGCGTGCCCTGCGTATCGCGTTGACTGGCGGCGCCGTCGCCTTTGTGCTGTCCGAAACCGTCGGGCTCGTCGCGGCGACGTGGCCTGAAGCCTGGCTGGGGTTGTTCAGCCGTGAGACGGGAATGCTCGCGACCGGCACGCAATATCTGCGGATCGTCGGGCCGCTATATGGGTTCTTTGGTCTTGGCCTGGCGCTGTATTTTGCGTCGCAAGGGGCAGCGCGGCTGTTCTGGCCGCTCTTTGCCGGTGTGTTGCGCATGCTGATCGCGGTCGGCGGCGGCTGGATCGCCTTGCGGCTGACAGGTTCGCTCGGCGGCCTGTTTTCGGCGCTCGGGTTTGGGTTGTTTGTCTATGGCGTGCTGCTGTTTATCGTTGTCGTCAATGGCGGCTGGTTCGGATCGGTGCGTTGGACGCGCCGCGCCGCACCGCTGCGCGAGCCCAGCGCGGCTTAGCCTTTTTCCCGCGTAACGTCTTGCGTGCCGGCGCTGGCCGGCACACGCTGCTCTCCGGGTTGGGCGACAATAATCGGAGAGGGAGACATGCGGCTCGGCGTTCACCTGCCCCATATCGGCCAGAAGGCGAGCGCCGACGCGATCCGCCGCGCCGCGGTGCAAGCCGAGGAACTGGGGTTTGCCGATGTGTGGGTCAGCGAGCACATCATCGTGCCGAGCGACCGCGCCTATCCGCCCTCCGCGGTGTTCTGGGACCCGATCCTGACGCTGACCTGGGCGGCGGCCTTCACGAACCGCGTCAGGCTCGGTACCAGCGTGCTGGTGTTGCCGATGCGCCACCCGCTGCCGCTCGCCAAGGAATTGGCGACCCTGCAGAACCTGTCGCACGGCCGGCTGATCCTCGGCGCCGGGGTTGGCTGGCTGGAGGATGAGTTCGCCGCGCTCGGCGTGCCGTTCCGCGAGCGCGGCCGGCGCATGGACGAAGGCATCGCGATGATGCGCGCGGTGTGGTCGCAAGACCCGGTGACCTTCGAGGCGACATACATTCCGGCGGTGGTCGAAAAGATGCGGACGCTGCCCCAACCGGAGACGCCGATTCCGGTGTGGATCGGCGGCACCTCGGATGCGGCATTGCGGCGCTCGCTGCAGCACGAGGGTTGGCATGGGTCGCGTGCGATGCCAGAGCAGGCGAAACCGCTGGTGGCCCGGCTGCGGGCCGAACGCCCGGGTACGGATTTCACGATCTCGCTGCGCTCCGGCTGGGATGGCCGCGACGAGAGCGTCCTGCGCACGCGACTCGAGGGCTATGCGGCGGCCGGCGTGGACCACGTGCTGGTCGAGCCGGCGGCGCGGGAGCTGAACGACTGGCTGGCCGCGGTCGAGCGCATCGCGAAGGCTGGCGAGGGAATGCTGTCGTGAACCGTACAGGTCCGGGGTGGGGGCAAGCCGCCAGCGATGTTGTGGAGCCCCTGCTGTGAAGCTCGCCACCACCATAAAATTCTCGCCCGGCTACGTCGGGATCGAGATGGACCTGATCTGGGAGGCGGAGCGGCTCGGGTTTGACGCTGTATGGGCTGGCGAGGCCTATGGCACCGACGCGGTCAGCCCGATCGCCTGGGTACTGGCGCGCACCAGCCGCATCAAGGCCGGCACCAGTATCATGCAGATGCCGGCTCGCACCCCGGCCTGCGCCGCGATGACCGCGATGACGTTGCAGGCTCTGTCGGGCAACCGCTTTCTGTGCGGCATCGGGCCATCCGGGCCGCAGGTTGTCGAGGGATGGCACGGGGTACCGTTCGGCAAGCCGCTGAAACGCACGCGCGAATACATCTCGATCATCCGCCAGGTACTGGAGCGTAAAGGGCCCCTCGAGCATCACGGCGAGCATTACGAAATCCCGTATACCGGGCCCGGCGGCACCGGCCTTGCGCGGCCGTTGCGCAGTATCATTCACGGCGATCCGCGCCTGAAGATCTACACGGCCTCGGTGTCGCCGGCCGGGTTGCGTACCGCTGGCGGGGTGGCGGACGGCGTGCTGCCCTATTTCATGTCTCCGGAGAAGGCCGAGGCGGTGATCGATCCGATCATCGAGGGTCGGGTGCGCGCCGGCAAATCACCCGACCTCGCTGACTTCGACAATGCCCCCTATGTGCGTGTCAGTATGGGGGACGACCTCGCGAAATGCCGCGACGCGCTGCGCCCTGGTCTGGCCTTTTATATCGGCGGCATGGGGGCGCGCACCGCCAACTTCTACAACGACCTGATGCGCCGCATCGGCTATGAGGCTGCCGCCGCCGACATTCAGAACCTGTTCCTCGCCGGCAAGCGCGACGCGGCCGCGGCGGCGGTGCCGGACGCCTTTATCGATGAAATCTCGCTGGTCGGCCCGCCTGACCGCATCCGCGACCGCTTGCAGGCCTGGCGGGATATCGCCGAGAAGAACTATGTCGGCTCGCTGGTCCTGGCCGGCGCTGACATTCCGGCGATGCGCGTCATCGCCGAGGCGGTGCTATAATTGTCGCTCGGTATAAGAGCTAACGGCCAATTTCGAGGGACGGAATGCCTAAATCGAAGGTCTGCGCCAGTTTCGCGGAGGCGGTGCGCGACATCGCGGATGGATCGGTGATCGGGTTCGGCGGCTTCGCGGTCGTCGGCGTGCCGATCAATCTGTATCAGGCACTGGCGGAACAGGGTGCCAAGCGGCTCACATGCGTTTCCAACACAACCCGCGGCGGCGCCACCATGCCAGGCCATGCGCCCACCATGGAGGGGCTGATCCGCAACGACCAGGTCAGCAGGGTGATCTGCTCGTTCACCGCTCCGACGCGCGCCTCACAGCGCCTGGCCCTGACGGAGTATGTCGAGAAGGGGCTGATCGAGGCGGAACTGGTACCGCAAGGCACCTTGGCCGAGCGCATCCGCGCGGCCGGCGCCGGCATCCCGGCCTTTTACACGCCCGCGGCGGTCGGCACCGAACTCGCGGAGGGCCGCGAGACCCGCGAGTTCAATGGCCGCCAGTACCTGCTCGAAGAAGCGTTGCCCCTCGACTACGCGTTTATCCGCGCCTACCAGGCGGACGAGGCCGGCAATCTGCGGTTCCGCCGCGCCCAGCGCAATTTCAACCCGCTGATGGCGATGGCAGCGAGGGTCACGGTCGTCGAAGTCGAGGAAGACGTGCTGCCGCGCGGCGCGATCGACCCCGATGACGTGCACCTTCCCGGCATCTACGTCCACCGCATCGTCAAGATCCCCGCCGCCCCCGAAGGCTGGTGGCCTATGCGTCCCGCCGAAGTGGCCGCGCTGGAAAAGAAGTAGAAGGGGACGCGAAGGCCGAAGGATACCCAACGGACGCGATGGTGACGGAGGAGGATATTGGCAGAGCGATTATCGACGCAGCCCTCCGCGTCCATTCGGTCGCTGGACAACAGGTTCGTCCATGGACCCTAACCATCGCGTCCTTTGCGCAACCCTTTGCGTGCTTGGCGTTACCTACTCAGTGAGGGCGGGAGATGAGTGAGGTTAAGGGGCTGACGCGGCAGCAGATGTGCGATCGGCTGGCGATGGAGTTCGAGGATGGCTGGGTCGTCAATCTCGGGATCGGCATTCCGACGCTGTGCTCGAATTACGATTTCGGCGACAAGGAGATCATCCTGCACGCCGAGAACGGCGTCATCGGCTATGGCCCGCTGACCGGCGCCGGCAAGGAAGATCTGCACCTCGTCAATGCCGGCGGGCAGCATGTGACGCTCAACCCCGGCGCGGCGATTGTCGATCACGCCGACTCGTTCGGCCTCATTCGCAGCGGCCGCATCGATGTAACGGTGCTCGGCGCCTACGAGGTCGCCGCAAATGGCGATTTCGCCAACTGGAAGATGGCCGGGCAGCAAGGCGGCGGCATCGGCGGCGCGATGGACCTCGCCTCCTGCGCCCGTCACGTCTTTATCGCGATGGAGCAGGTGACGCGCCGCGGCGCCCCGCGCCTCGTCGAGCGCTGTGCCATTCCGGTAACGGCGCGCCGCGTCGTCAACCTCGTCGTCACCAATTACGGGCTGTTCGAGATCACGCCCAAGGGAATGGCGCTGAAAGAAATCGCTCCCGGCATAACAGTCGACGAGGTTAAGGCCACAAGCGGCTGTGATCTGATCGTCCCGACCGATCTGCCCACCGTGCGCACGCGCGCATGATGCCGGTGGCTGATTTGCGCATGGGCTGCATGCGCTGACCGGTCTGCGCCGCAGCGGTCGGCTGTGCGAGGTTTCGCCAGCAAGGCAAAACAGCTGGCGGGGCCCGCACAACATGCGGACGGAACTGATCTCGATCGCGACGGACACGCTTCCGCTCGACGGCGCGTTTCACCTGCCGGATGGCGAGCCGACGGCGGGCGCGGTGCTGCTGTTCCACGGCAATACGATGAATTTCTATGTCGGTGCGCCACGTTTCCTGCCACCCGTCTTGACCAAGCTCGGCTTTGCCTGTCTCGCCTTCAATCGGCGCGGCCACGACATTCTCAGCATCCGCGACAGCCGTGCCGCCGAGGGCGCCGCGTTCCAGACCAACAAGGAAGGGATTGCCGACAATAATTACGCGGCGGCCTGGCTGAAGGACCGCGGCTTTCCCAATCCTGTGGTGATCGGCCACAGCAATGGCGGCATGCTGTCGATCAAGCACGTCTCCGACCATCCCGAGACGCCGGCTCTGGTTTTGCTGTCGGCACATGGTGGCGGCAAGGGTGGCGTGGAGCGCACCTCGCGCACCGGAATGCTGGCCGGCGATCGGCTGGAAGAGATTACGGCGCAGGCGCGCAAACTGGTGGCCGAAGGACGCGGCCGAGAGCTGATGCTGGTGCCCGGGTGGTGGTACGTCTTGAGCGCCGAGAGCTTCCTAGACCGTTCGACCGAAATGCCCGACATGCTGGAATTGGCACCGACCATCCGCTGCCCGTCGCTGTTCATCCGCGGCGACGAGGAGAGCGCCGACAACTACCCGGCGGAGAAGTTCAAGGCACGCTCCGGCGGCTCCTGCGACGTCGAGATCGTGCCGAATTGCAATCACTTCTATGTCGGCCGCGAGCCGACCATCTGCGACCTGGTCAGCACCTGGCTGGCGCGCACCTTGAAAGTTGCCGGCGCCTAGCCCGCCGCGAACCGGATCAGAAACGGGTGGTGAGCGCGGTCAGCCAGGCTGGCGACCAATCCACCAGGGCGGTCTCGACCCGCTTGTCGACGCCGCTGAGAATCATCAGGCGGACCACCGCCAGGGCAACGCCGAGTCCGGCCTTGCCGGTGGCGCCGCCAGCGGCAAGACGATGCCGCCAGCGCGCCAGCGCCCCTCCCGAGAACAGCCCCAGCCCAACCAGTGGCACAGCGGCGCCGATCGCGAATGTCAGCATCGTGGCGGCGACCGCGCCCAGCGACGAGCCTTGCGCCGCCAGCAGCGAGGCGGCCCCGAGCGTCGGCCCGACGCAGGGCGCCCAGACGGCGCCGAGCAGCAGCCCGATCACCAGCTGGCCCGGCAGACCACCAAATGCCAACGCTTCGATGCGCTGATTGGCCCAGTCGCTGACCGGTCCGCCGGCGACCGCCAGCCGCGTCTGCAGACGCGGCAGGGCGAGCACAAACCCAACGCCGATCATGGCAATGGCGCCGGCGCGACGGATTAATTCGTTATCGATGCCAAGCGAGAACCCAATCAGCGCCACGAACAGGCCTATGCCAACAAATGACACCGCAACCCCGGCGGCGAGCGCGATGGCGCCGGCACGCTGCGCGGCCGCGGCGCCGAACACCAACGGCAGAAGCGGCAGAACGCAGGGCGACAGGATCGACAGCACACCCGCCGCAAAAGCGAGCGCCAGGGCGCTCACCGCTGGCGGCGTTCAGATCGTCTTGGCGACGAGCGCGGCGAGTGAGGTAGGGTTGGTGTCACCGACCGAGCGGCCGGTTTCCTGCTTGCCCTTGAACGCGATCAGCGTGCTCTGCATCCGGGCGCCAAACCGGGTGACCGCGTCTTTCTGGGTGTCGAAATCGACATGCACGACAAGCAGGTTCTTGTAATCGGGCTGCTGCTCGATGTCGGCGAGGATTGGCGTCTGCGCCTTGCAGGTGGGGCACCAGCTGGCATGGATTTCGACGAGGATCGGGCGGCCCGCCTGCTGCGCGGCATCGAACGCAGCGGCGCTGTAATCGGCGCGCTCCGCGGCTCCAGCCGGCGCTCCCGCGAGCAACCCTGTCATCACCCCGGCCATCACCCCGGCCATCGCCCTGGTCATCGCCAAAGCCTGCAGCAGAGAACGGCGGGACAGCATGACGATTTGCTCCTTTGACGGCTCTCGCTCAGCGGCCAACATAATCGCCGATTCCCGTTCGCGCCTCGATTTCCCGGGACTGACGGGCAGCCGTTTACGCATCAAAGATTACAGCGCCGCCGACCGATGGGGACATGGGCTTTTTCGCCGGCACGAGGTTCGTGCCGAGAAAATGCCGAATCACCAGGAGCAGCTCTGAAATCCGCACCGGTTTGGCGAGCACCGGGTAGCTCGCCCGCTCGTTGTTGGAAAACTCGAGCCCGTAGGCGGTGTAGACCAGCACCTTGATGTCCTTGGCGCTGGCCGCGTGCGCGACTGAGTAGCCGGTGCCGTCAGGCAGCCGTCCATCGGTCAGCACCAGGTCATAATTGTTGGCGGCGAGCAGGGCGAGCGCGGCGCCGATCGTGGCCACGGCGTCCACCGCAAACCCTTCGTCTAGCAGCACCTCCTCCACCAAATCTCTAACCGGCTTGTCGTCTTCGACAAATAGAATGCGATGCGACGAAACGGCCATCATGTCTCCGAGGCGAGGTGCGCGGCTGATCAAGGGATCACATCGATCGACGGAGATCGATAGAATACAAATTAAAGGCAGGTTCCGTTCCGTGCAAATACGTCGCACGGCCGCAGCCAGGAATATTTTCGCTACCCGGCTCCCTAACTGCCGAGAACGAACAGCGAGACTACCGTGATCATGCCGAGACCCCAGACGATCGAGCGTAATGTTGCGAGATCGGCGATATAGAGACCCGTGTAGACTAGCCGCAGCAGCACAAAAATGCCTGCCAGCAGATCGATCCGAGTTTGCGGCGCGTGGGTCATCTCGGCTACGAGTACTGCCGCGGCAAAGGCCGGAAAGGCCTCGAAATGATTGCGATGCGCCCAGTCCGCCCGCCGCCGCCAGCCGGACAGGCTGTCCAGACTGGAACGCGGCGCCCGGTTATCGAAGCCACCCGATTTCGCCAGACCCACCGTCACGTATGGCAACAGCACCGCTAGCAGCAGCATCCAATAGGCGAAGGGCATGATCCCTCACAAAGTACCCGATCCGGTCTTGAACCGACGCCGGTCCTCCGGCGAAAGTGACGCAGGCACCCGCTTATCCGCCGATCACGATCACAATTTCGGCCATGCATCGGCAGGGGGCAGCGGGTTGAAGTCGAGCGGCTGGTCGCTCTCGATGCGGTCGCGGCCGGGCAGTTGCGAGGTATCCCAGCCACCACCCAGCGCCTGGATCAGCGCGACACTCGCGACCAGCCGGCTCTGCCGGATGTTCACTGCGGTTTCCGCATCCCCGAGCGCCGTAGTTTCGGCGACGATAACGCTGGTGTAGGCAACCGTCCCAGCACGATATTGGTTATTGATCACTCGCTCCGCCTCGCGGGCGGCGGCGACCGCGGCTTCCTCAGCCTTGGCCTGATCGGCGAGGATGCGCAAGGCGGCCAATTCATCCTCGACCTGCTGCAGCGCGGTCAACACAGACTGGCGATAATCGGCCACTGTGGCATCGAAAGCGGCGCGGGCCTGCGCCACCGCCGCCCGGTTGGCGCCGCCATCGAACAGCGTCTGGACGGCAGAACCGCCGAACGACCAGGTACGGCTCGCGGCTGAGAACAGCCGCTGGATCATCGCCGCCATGGTTCCGGCGTCCGCCGACAGCGTCACATCGGGGAAGAACGCCGCCTCGGCGACGCCGATCTGGGCATTGGCGGCGGCCATGCGGCGCTCGGCGGCCGCGATATCAGGGCGGCGCTGCAATATGGCGCCGGGCAATTCCGGCGGTATGAAGGGAATGGCCAGCATCGCGGTGCTTGGGGCGATCGAGAATTGCGCGGGTGGCTTGCCGACCAGCACGGCAATCGCGTGTTCAAGCTGCGCCCGGGTCACGCCAACCGCGATCAACTGCGCCTGGGTACTGTCGAGCTGTGCCTGGGCCTGCGAGACGGCGGACTGGTCGGCGGTGCCGCCGCTATACTGATTCTGCGTGATTCGCAGGGATTCGGTGTAGGCCCTGACCGAGGCCTGCAGGAGGCGCTGCAATTCGTCGGCGATGCGCAATTGCATGTAGTCGCTGGCGAGCGATCCCTGAGCCGAGAGACGGGCGCTGGCGAGATCGCCGGCGCTCGCCTGGGCGTTTGCGACGTCGCCCTCGACAGTACGGCGGATGCGGCCCCATAGATCCGGGGTCCAGCTTGCCCCCGCGTCGAGGCTGAAGCTGTTCGAGATCGAGCCTTTGCCCCCGCCCGCACCGCCGCCGGGCGTGCGGGAACGGGTTCCCGAGCCGCTGCCCGTGACAGTCGGGAAATACTGCGCCCGCGCCGCGGTGACGATGGCCTCGGCCTCGCGGAAGGAGGCCTCGGATGCCTTGAGGTTCTGGTTGGAGATGTCAATCTGCCGCTCCAGCCCGTCGAGCACTGGATCGCGATAGATCGACCACCACGCCCCTCGATCGACCGCGTCGGCCGGTTGCGCGATCTGCCAGCCGGCCTCCTTGTAGCCGTTGGGAATTGCCGCCGACGGCTTCTTGTAATTGGGACCGACGGTGCAGCCCGCCAGCACGAGCGCCAGCAGCGTGGCACCCGCGCGGCAGCCGGGCCGCGGCGATAAGCGGAGCATGTTCAACTTTCCGGAAAGCAACGCTGCTGACCTCATTCGCCTGGTTGCGGCACTGGACCCGGCGCGGTGCCGCGCCCCCAGCGCCGCTGGGCCCACAGCCGCATGCGGTCGAGATAGAGGTAGATCACCGGCGTGGTGTAGAGGGTCAGTGCCTGGCTGACCAGCAAGCCGCCGACGATCGAGATGCCGAGCGGCTGGCGCAACTCCGAACCTTCGCCGAACCCGACCGCAAGCGGCACGGCACCCAGCATCGCGGCCAGCGTCGTCATCATGATCGGACGAAAGCGCAGTCGCGCCGCCTCGTAAATCGCATCGTGCGAATCGAGGCCCATGGTGCGCTCCGCGTGCAGCGCGAAGTCGATCATCATGATCGCGTTCTTCTTGACGATGCCGATCAGCAGGATCACCCCAATCAGCGCAATGATGCTGAAATCGATGTTGAACAACATCAACGCCAGCACCGCCCCTACGCCTGCCGATGGCAGCGTCGACAGGATCGTGATCGGATGCACGTAACTCTCGTAGAGCACGCCCAGCACGATATAAACCGCCAATAGAGCGGTGGCGATAAGGATCGGCTCATTGGCCAGCGATTGCTGGAAGACCTGGGCGGTTCCCTGGAAACTGCCATGGATCGTCGCCGGCACATGCAGTCGCTGCATCGCTTCGTCGATCTCCTGCGACGCCTGTCCGAGCGCCGCGCCGGGCTTCAGGTTGAACGAGATGGTGCTGGCGACGAGCAAGCCCTGATGGTTGACCGCGAGCGGGGTATTGCCGGTCTCGAAACGCGCCACGGCAGAGAGCGGTACCATGGTCTCCTGCGAAGTGCTGACGGCGGCACCGGTCGAGGTCGCCCCGTGCCCGGTATTGGCGAGTGCGTTGTTTGCCTGATTGCGCGCAGTATCTGAGGCGACCTGCGCGGCTGTCGCCGCGGCGCTGGTGGACTTGCTGCTCGACCCGGACACCGTGCCGGCGACGGCGTTGGTGGATTGCGTGCCGCCAACCCCGCCACCCGAGGTGCTGACATAGATCTGATCGAGCGTACTGGGGCTTTGCCAGAACTCCGGCGCCACTTCCATTACCACGTGGTACTGGTTGCGCGACGTGTAGATGACCGACACCTGCCGCTGCCCGAATGCATCGTAGAGGGTGTTGTCGAGCTGCGACGCGGTCAGCCCGAGGCGGGACGCGGTGGCGCGATCGATCACCAGATCGGTCTCCAGCCCCTTCTGCTGCTGGTCGGAATTGACATCGGTCAGGTCTGGAAGCTTTTCGAGCTCGGTGGTGAGCTTCTGTGCCCAGGAATAAACCGAGGCGCTGTCATCGCCCTGCAAGGTGTACTGGTACTGCGCGTTGCTTTGGCGCCCGCCGGCACGGATATCCTGCACGGCCTGCAGGAACAGCCGTGCGCCGGGCACCCGGGCCAGTTTCCCGCGCATTCGGCCGATCACCTGATCAACCGACAGCTTGCGTTCCGCCAACGGCTTCAGCGACACGAAGACGAAGCCGGAATTGGTCTGCCCGCCGCCGGTGAAACCGACAATGCTGTCGATCGCCGGATCCTGCGAGATGATCTTGACGAATTCCGTCAGCTTGTCGCGCATCAACTGAAAGCTGATGCTCTGGTCGGCCTGGATACCGCCGATCATGCGACCGGTATCCTGTTGCGGAAAGAGCCCCTTCGGTACCTCGATGAACAGAAACACATTGAGGACGATGGTGATCGCCAGAACGATCATCACCAGGATCGGATGCAGCAACGCGGATCGTAGGGTCCGCTCGTAGAAATGCAGCATCCCGTCAAAGACGCGCTCGCTGTAGCGATAGAAGCGCGAGCCCTTGTTGCCTTCGCTGTGTATCGGGATAAAGGCGCACATCATCGGCGTGGTGGTCAGCGACACGAGCAGCGAGATCAGGATCGCCACCGACAGGGTCATCGCGAATTCGCGGAACAGCCGACCGACCAACCCGCCCATCAACAGGATCGGCACGAACACCGCGATCAGCGAGACGCTCATCGACAATACCGTGAACCCGACCTCGCGGGCGCCGCGCAACGCCGCCTCGCGACGCGACATGCCCGCCTCGAGATGGCGGGTGATGTTTTCCAGCACGACAATCGCGTCATCGACGACGAACCCGGTCGAGATCGTCAGCGCCATCAGCGACAGATTATCGAGGCTGTAGCCCAGCAGATACATCGCGCCGAACGTGCCGATCAGCGACACCGGCACCGCGACGCTGGGGATCAAGGTGGCACGCGCACTCCGCAGGAACAGGAACACCACGAGGATCACCAGCCCGATGGCGATCAACAATGTAACCTCGACATCGTGCAATGAGCCGCGGATCGTTGTCGAACGATCCATCGCGACATTCAATTCGATATCGCTGGGGATCGAGGCCCGCAACTGCGGCAATTCCGAATATACCCGGTCCACAGTGTCGATGATGTTCCCGCCGGGCTGGCGGTAGAGGATGATCAGAACCGCGGGTTTACCGTTGGCCAGCCCCGCGTTGCGGATGTTCTCGACATCATCATTGACCGCCGCGATATCCGAGAGGCGAACCGGGGCGCCATTGCGATACGCAATCACGAGCGGCTTGTAGTCATCCGCCAGATTGGCCTGGTCGTTGGTGTAGACCTGAAAATTGCGGCCGCTATCGGTGATCGAGCCTTTCGGACTATGTGCATTGGCCGAGGCCAGCGCGGCGCGCACATCCTCCAGGCCGATACCAAATTTAAACAGGGGCAACGGATTGAGTTCGACCCGCACGGCGGGCAGGGCGCTGCCGCTGATCGTCACCTGCCCGATGCCGTCGATCTGCGACAGGGCCGGCATCAAGACCGTCGAGGCCAGATCGTACATCTGGCCGCGCGTCTTGGTATTGGAGGTCATCGACAGGATCTGGATCGGCGCGTCGGCCGGATTGACCTTGCGATAGGTCGGGTTGCTGCGCAGGCTCGCCGGCAGGTCGGCACGCGCCGCGTTGATCGCTGCCTGCACGTCGCGCGCCGCGCCGTCGATATTGCGGCTGAGATCGAACTGCAAGGTGATGCGCGCGTTGCCGACCGAGCTCGACGAGGTCATCTCGCTGACATCGGCGATAACGCCGAGATGGCGTTCGAGCGGCGTCGCGACGGTCGTGGCCATCACCTCCGGGCTCGCGCCGGGCATCGAGGCGGTCACCGAGATGGTCGGGAAATCGACCTGCGGCAAGGGCGACACCGGCAGCTGGCCATAGGCGAAAAGTCCCGCCAGCGCCAGACCGATGGTCAGCAGCGTCGTCGCGACTGGCCGCTGAATGAACGGGCTGGAAAGGCTCACCGCAGGTTCATCCCACGCCGGTTCACTCGGCCGGTTCGGCGGCGTTGAACAACCCGCCGAAGCGGCGGCGCGCGGCGCGCCCGAGCCGCTCGAAGCCGAGATAGATGACCGGCGTCGTGAACAGCGTCAGCGCCTGGCTGACGATCAGCCCGCCGACAATCGTGACGCCAAGCGGGTGCCGCAGTTCCGAGCCGGTGCCACTGCCGAGCATCAGCGGCAGCGCGCCAAACAAGGCCGCCATCGTCGTCATCAGGATCGGCCGGAAGCGGAGCAGCGAGGCCTGGAAGATTGCCTCGCGCGGCGACTTTCCCTCCTCGCGTTCGGCTTCAAGCGCGAAGTCGACCATCATGATGCCGTTCTTCTTGACGATGCCGATCAGCAGGATCACGCCGATGATCGCGATGATGCTGAGATCGCTGCCATCGATCATCAGCGCGAGCAAGGCGCCAAGCCCCGCGGAGGGCAGTGTCGAGAGGATCGTGATCGGGTGGATGTAGCTCTCGTAGAGCACGCCCAGCACGATGTACACGGTCACCAGCGCCGCCATGATCAGCATGACCTCGTTGCCAAGCGCGCCCTGAAACGCCAAAGCGGCACCCTGGAAGCTGGTGATCATGCTGGCTGGCATGCCGATCTCTTTCTCGGCATTGCGGATACCATCGACCGCCGCGCCGAGCGACGCCCCCGGGGCGAGGTTGAACGACACGAGGGCCGAGGGAAACTGCGCCAGATGATTGATCACCATCGGCGCGCTTTGCTGGTGCAACGAGGCGATCGCCGACAATGGCACCTCCCCGTTGGTGGCCGTCGAGGACGGCAGGTAGATCGCGTTGAAGGTGGTGAGCGACTCCTGCAGCGCCGGGTCGGCCTCCAGGATCACCCGGTACTGGTTGGATTGCGTAAAGATCGTCGAGACGATGCGCTGCCCGAATGAATCGTACAGCGCATTGTCGACCGTGGCCGGTGTGATGCCGAACCGGCCGGCGGTCGGGCGGTCGATCAGGATGTACGCCGAGAGGCCATTATCGGCATAGTTGCTGGTGACACTTTCGAGTTCCGGAACCTGCCGGAGGCGTTGCAGCAGCTTTGGCATCCACACCGTGAACTCGTCGCCGTTGGCGTCTTCCAAGGCGAACTCGTACTGACCGCGGCTGACCGTCGAATCGATCGACAGATCCTGCACCGGCTGCATGTAAAGCTGGATGCCGCTGACATCGGCAACCTCGTGATCGATGCGGCGGATGATGTCGCTCGCGGTGGCCGCCCGCTCATCGCGCGGCTTCAGGTTGATCAGCAGGCGACCGTTATTCAGGGTCGCGTTGGTGCCATCGACCCCGACAAACGAGGTCAGGCTGACGACATCCGGGTCCTTCAGAATGACCGCGGCAAGCGCGGCCTGACGCTCGGACATCGCGCCGAACGATACTGACGGCGACGCCTCGGTTATCGCCTGAATGAGGCCGGTATCCTGCACCGGGAAGAAGCCCTTCGGGATGACGATGTAGAGAAACACGGTCAATCCAAGGGTCAGCAGTGCCACCAGCAGCGTCAGGGGCTGATGGTCGAGCACCCAGTCGAGCGCCCGGCCATAGCCGCGAATACCTGCATCGAACCATTCCTGCGTCTTGCGGCCGATGCGGCTCTGGTTCTCGGTCCGTTGCTGGCGCAGCAATTTGGCGCACATCATCGGCACCAGGGTCAGCGACACGACCGCCGAGATCACGATCGTCACCGCCAGGGTAATCGCGAACTCCCGGAATAGCCGACCGACCACATCGGCCATGAACAGAAGCGGGATCAATACCGCGATCAATGACACAGTCAGCGAGATGATCGTAAAGCCGATCTGTTCCGAGCCCCGCAGGGCCGCCTGAAACGGTGACTCGCCCTCCTCGATATAGCGCGAGATGTTCTCGATCATGACGATCGCATCATCGACCACGAACCCGGTGGCGATGGTCATCGCCATCAGCGACAGGTTATTGAGGCTGAAGCCGGCGAGATACATGACCGCCAGGGTGCCGACCAGCGAAAGCGGCACCGACAGGCTCGGGATCAGCGTCGCGGCCGGGCTGCGCAGGAACAGGAAGATCACCAGCACGACCAGCAGGATGGCGAGGCCGAGCTCAACCTCGACATCGCTGACAGAGGCACGGATCGTGTTGGTCCGGTCGGTTACGACCTCGATATCGACCGCCGCGGGCATCGCCGCGCGCAGGCTCGGCAAAAGTCCCTGCACGCTGTTGACGACATCGATGACATTGGCGCCGGGCTGGCGCTGGATATTGAGGATCACCGCTTCGGTGGAGTTCACCCAACCGACCAGCTTGGTGTTCTCCGATCCGTCGACAGCCGCCGCCACATCCGACAACCGCACCGGGTTGTTGTTCCGATAGGCGACCACCAGCCCGAGATAGTCGGCGGCGCTCTTCAGCTGGTCGTTGGCATTGATCGTATAGGCGCGGCTGGGTCCGTCAAAATTGCCCTTTGGCGTGTTGACGTTGGCGTTGCCGATCGTCGTCCGCAGATCGTCGATATTAAGGCCGTAGGCGGCAAGCTGGCGCAGATTGGCCTGGATGCGCACCGCCGGCCGATGGCCGCCGCTGATGCTGACCAGACCGACACCCGGCAATTGCGAAATCTTCTGCGCGAAACGAGTATCGGCGAGATCCTCGATCTGGGTCAGCGGCAAGGTCGTCGAGGTCATCGCCAGTGTCAGCACGGGCGCGTCCGCGGGATTGACCTTGGCATAGATCGGCGGCGCGGGCAGATCGGACGGCAGCAGATTGCCGGCCGCGTTGATCGAGGCCTGCACTTCCTGCTCGGCCACGTCGAGGCTCAAGGACAGGCTGAACTGGAGCGTTATCACCGATGCGCCAGCCGAGCTCACCGAACTCATCTGAGCCAGCCCCGGCATCTGCCCGAACTGCACCTCCAGGGGCGAGGTCACCGATGAGGTCATCACATCCGGGCTGGCCCCGGGATACAGCGTGGTGACCTGGATGGTCGGGTAATCGACTTCCGGCAAGGCCGATAACGGCAGAAAGCGATAAGCAACGATGCCCACCAGCATGATCGCCGCCATCAGCAGCGACGTCGCTACCGGCCGCAGGATAAAGATGCGCGATGGGTTCACTCAGCCGTACCGGTCAGCGCTCATCGATGACGGGCGGCGGCCTCACTGGCTGCCGCCCTGCTGCTGGTTCTGGCGACGCCGATGATGGCCCTTGCCGGACGCATCGCCCGTCGCTGCGTCGGCGTTATCCTGTCCGCTGGATTGGGCGCCGTTTTGCGGCGCCGCGTTCTGCTGGTCGCTGCCCGGGGGCGGGGCGCTGGGGGGCGCGCCGCTGGGGAGCGCGCCGCTGGGGAGCGCGCCGCTTGAGGTTGCGCCACTTGGGGGAGCGCCATTCGGCGGCGACCCGCTCGACGTGGCACTGCTGGTGCTTCCGCCGGCCTGGTCGACAGCCGCCTTACCGCTCGCTGCTTCACCCGGCGAGCCGCTCTGATCCAATTGGCTCTGGCTTGCGGCGGCCTGGCCGGGGTTTGCCTGACCGGTAGGATTGTCGGTGACCCGCACCTTGCCGCCATCCTTGAGCCGGTCGGCGCCATCGGTAACGACTTGATCGCCGTCCTGCACGCCCTTGGTAACCGACACGTTCTGCTGATCGCTCGGTCCCAGCGTCACGGGTTGCGCCTTCACCGTGCTGTCTGGCTTGACGATATAGACAAAGGTGCCCGGGGCGCCGCGCTGTACCGCCGCCACGGGAACAACCGGCACGTTCTCGAGGGTCGTGATCAACAGCTGGATATTGACGAACTGATTGGGGAACAGCGCTTCGCCAGGATTGTCGAAGATCGCGCGCAGTTTGACCGTGCCGGTGGTCGTGTCGATCTGGTTATCGACGGTTTCGAGGTGGCCGTTATCGAGCTTCTTGGCACCGGTGCGGTCGAACGCGGTGACCTGCAGGGTTTTACCGGCATGCATCTGGTCCAGCACCTGGTTCAGGCTGTCTTCCGGCACGGTGAAGATCACCGAGATGGGCTGCAGCTGGGTGATCACGACCAGCCCCGTCGTGCTCGATGCCTGCACGTAATTGCCCGGATCGACGAGGCGGAGGCCGATCCGTCCCGAGACCGGCGCCGTGATGTGGCAATAGACGAGATTGAGCTTTTGCGTGTCGATCTGCGCCTGATCGGCCTGCAGAACCGCGGCATCCTGCTGCACGGTGGCGACCTGCGTATCGAGTGTCTGGCGCGCGATCGAGTTCTCGGCGACCAGCTTGCGGTAGCGATCGAGATCGACCTGGGCGTTTCTCAACGCCGCCTGGTCTTTGGCGAGCTGTGCCTGGGCCTGCTCGAGCGCAACCTGATACGGGCGTGGGTCGATCTGGGCGAGGAAATCGCCCTTCTGGACCATCTGGCCTTCCTTATAGCCGACCTCGAGCAGCTGGCCGTTGATCTGCGACTGCACCGTCACGGTGGCGAGCGGCGTCACCGTGCCGAGCGCACTCAGCGTTACCGGCATGTCGCCTTTCGCAACCTTTGCGGTACCAACCGGCTGGGAGGCCGACTGGAACCGGCCGCCGGACGCCGTTTGATGCGCCCCTTTCCACTTCACCCAGCCAATGATCCCGGCCACGATCAGCAAGACAATCGCCAGCATGATGATGCGGCCGAGCCAGGATCGACGGCGTGATGGCGCGAGCGGCGGCGATGGCGGCGGCGGCCGCTCGACCGCCGGCAATGGCAATTCGGGCTCGTACAGGCGCACGTCACCGTAATCTCGGTCGTATTCGCGGCTGAGATCGCGGCCGGGACCGCTATCGTCTGAGGGCGGTGTAAACCGGCGGTGCGGATCGTCCATGCCGCCCTAGCCGTAAATTCGCCGACCCGCGTCGCCCGCGTCGCGAGGCGGCAGGATTTCCGACCACATCATCGTTCTCTGTATCCCCATGCCGAAGAGAGAGTACGGGCCGAACAATGCGTTCCCTCCCCACCCCTGTGGCAGAACGCTCTTCGATATGGCCTACGAGCCCGGCCAACAGCCGGACCAGGCACCGAAATGCTGGAAGCCTTTCAGCGCCATTTCCTCTGAGCCGGCGCAGATTGCGACTCTCTGCACATGGCTGCAACCGTAAATGGATTAATTGCCAAAAGCCTCTTTCCGCGGCTAACGGCATCGGCTCATATGGGTCAACGCGACATCAGGGCACCGGTACATGGCGGCAAATCTCCCGATGATGACAGGCGGCCAGCTGGTGGTCGCGGCGCTGCGGGCGCATGGCGTCGAGATGGCGTTCAGCGTGGCCGGCGAGAGCTATCTCGAAGTGCTCGACGCGCTGTTTGACGCACCGGAAATCCGCCTGATCACCTGTCGGCAGGAAGGCGGCGCCAGCTTTATGGCCGAGGCCTACGGCAAGGTAACCGGCAAGCCCGGCGTGCTGCTGGTGACGCGTGGGCCGGGCGCCTGCAACGCCTCGATCGGCGTGCATACCGCGTTTCAGGATTCAACGCCGATGGTGGTGCTGGTCGGCCAGGTTGCGCGGCATCAGATCGACCGCGAAGCCTTCCAGGAGGTCGATTTCCGCAAGATGTACGCGCCGCTCGCCAAATGGGTGACGCAGATCGACATGGCCGAGCGCATCCCCGAATTGATGAACCAGGCATTCCAGGTCGCCACCTCCGGCCGGCCGGGTCCGGTGGTCGTGGCCTTGCCCGAGGACATGCTGCGCGATCGCGCCGCGGCGGCGATGACCGGGTCCTATCGCGCGGTGCGGGCGCATCCCGGCGCCGCCGACCTTGCCGAAATGCGCCGCCTGCTCGAGAAAGCCGAGCGGCCGATCATGGTGGTCGGCGGCAGCGGCTGGAGCGATGCCGCGGCCGCCGATATCGCGCGTTTCGCCCAGACCAGCGACATCCCGGTGTGCTGCTCGTTCCGCCGCCAGGACATCGTCGATAACCGGCTGGATTGCTTTGTCGGCGATCTCGGCACCGGCGCCGCGCCGACGCTGGTGGCACGCTTCAAGGCGGCTGATCTGGTGCTCGCGGTGGGCGCCCGGCTCGGCGAGATCACCTCGCAATCCTACACGCTGATGGACGTGCCCGACCCCGGCCCGACGCTGATCCACGTGCACGCCGCGGCCGAGGAACTGGGGCGCGTGTTCCGCCCCGATCTGGCGATCCAATCGGGCATGCCGGAATTTGCCGCGGCGGCCGCCGCCTTGCAGCCGGTGGCGGAGCCGCGCTGGCGCGACTGGCGGCGGGAGGCCCGCGCCGAGTATGAGGCAGGGCTAAGGCCGAACGAATTACAGCCGGCACCGGGTCTCGATCTCGGCCAGATCATGACCTGGTTGCGCCGGCGCCTGCCCGACGATGCGATCATCACCTCGGATGCCGGAAATTTCAGCGGCTGGCCCAACCGGTTTCTGCAATACCGCCGGCCCGGCCGCCAGCTCGGCCCGACCAGCGGCGCGATGGGTTATGGCGTACCGGCCGCTGTCGCCGCCAAGCTGGTGCACCCCGAGCGGATTGTCGTCGGGTTCTGCGGCGATGGCGGCTTTATGATGACGGCGCAGGAACTGGCGACTTCGCTGGCCGAAGGTCCGGGGCCGATCATCCTGCTGTTCAACAACGCGATGTACGGCACGATCCGCATGCATCAGGAGCGGCGCTTTCCCGGCCGGGTCGTAGGGACGACGCTGAAGAACCCCGATTTCTCCGCCCTCGCCACTGCATACGGCGCCTATGGCACGGTTGTGTCGCGCACCGAGGAATTCGCCCCCGCCTTCGAGGCGGCGGTGAACTCGCGCCGCGTCGCGGTCATCGAGCTGCGCATCGACCCCGAGATGATCACCACGCGCACGACCCTGAGCGCGCTGCGCCGCCAGGCGGAAGGCGCAAAGACATAGGCGCTGGCCGTTTGGCGCGGCAAGCTGGTGTATGAAATACCAGCATAACATTTGATCTTAACTGGTATCCGCCACCCTACTAACCTGCGCCGACCGATCGAGGAGGCGCGACATGGTGCAGCTGGCGAAACAGAACTGGCAGGCCGAGCGCTACGCCGCGACGGCCAATTTCGTGTCGGCGCTCGGCTCTGCGGTGTTCGATCTGCTGGCACCGCAAGCGGGTGAGCGCATCCTCGATCTTGGCTGTGGAGAGGGTGCGCTGACCGAGCGCATCGCCTCCGCCGGGGCCGATGTGGTGGCGGTGGACGCGGCGCCGGACATGGTCGCCGGCGCGCGGGCGCGCGGGCTGGATGCCCGAGTGATGCCGGGGCAGAGCCTCAGCTTCGAGCGCGAATTCGACGCGGTCTTTTCCAACGCCGCGTTACATTGGATGCACCCGCCCGAGGCGGTGCTCGATGGCGTGCGGCGGGCGCTGAAGCCCGGCGGCCGCTTTGTCGCCGAGATGGGCGGGCAGAACAACACCGCGGCGATCATGGTCGGGATCGCGGCGGTGCTGGCAAGACGCGGCTTCGACGCGCGCCGTTATTTCCCCTGGTATTTCCCATCCGCCACCGCCTATCGCGCAAAGCTGGAGATAGCCGGTTTTCGCGTTGTCGAAATCGCCATCCACCCCCGGCCCACCATCCTGCACAGCGGGCTCGAAGCCTGGCTCGATAATTTCACGGAGGATTTCTTCGCGCCGCTCGCTGACCCCAAAGAGGCACGCGCCGAGCTGATCGCGCTCTTGCAGCCGACCTTATGCGACGAAACCGGCACCTGGATTGCCGATTACGTCCGTCTGCGCTTCCACGCCATCCTGGACGCGAAATAGCCAACGCCTCGCGCACCGGCACAAGGACTGCCTCCCCACGGAATGAGTGCAGCCGGCTGTCCTGGGGCGAGGAGATGAGGTGACCATGTTCGCCGCAAGCAGGCGCCGGATTGGATGAACCCCCTGAAACGACGTCGGGGGCGCCACCATTGCCGCGCCCCCTCCTCGATGTCCTATGCGATGTCTTGTGCCCGCGATCAGACCGCGTCCGGGCCACGCTCGCCGGTTCGAATGCGGACGGCCTCCTCGACGGGAACCACGAAGATCTTGCCATCGCCGATTTTGTCGGTGCGTGCCGCAGCCTGAATCGTTTCGACCACTCGCATCGCCAAGGCATCATCGACAACGACCTCGACTTTGACCTTGGGCAGAAAATCGATCACGTACTCGGCGCCGCGATAAACCTCGGTATGGCCCTTCTGCCGCCCGAACCCGCGTACCTCGGCAACGGTCATCCCGGTGATGCCGATCTCGTGCAGTGCGTTCTTCACCTCATCAAGCTTGAACGGCTTGATAATCGCCTCGATTTTTTTCATCTCGTCACCATCGCTGCATAAGCGGGGCGGATTGCACCGGCTTGTCGGGTTACGTCATGGTCGAGTGCAGAACGCACGATTTGTGCCAAGGCCGCTCCATTAGAAGATGATGCCGCCTTCAAGCACCCAGCGCGCCTGCGTGCGGGTGTTGCCGAACTTGCCGAACACCAGTCCTGGCGTCGTGCTGAAGGCCTGCACCACCGAGGCATCGCCGCGCATGAAGTAGATGCCGTCCTGCCAGGTCGGCGTGATGGTGAATGACGCCGCCGAGCTGCCGGGGCCATACAGCAGGTTTCCGGGGCCCGACGACGAGATGTACTCGGCGCGACCCGCGACATTGACATTGTCGTTGATCTGGTAGTTGGCGAGGATCGCGCCACCCCAGGTTTCCGCGCGAGGCAGGCCGAGGGTCGGGTTGCTGTCGACGCTGGTGTACTGGAAGTACGGCGTGATCGTCCAGGGCGCGTTATTGTACGTATAGATTACGTTGAGGATCTTGCTGTTGTCTTGTGCCAGGGGGGTGGCCAGCGTGTTTCTGGTCGTGCGGTCGAAATTGCCGCCACCGACGACACTCAGCGTGTTCACCTTATCGATCGTCCAGGCGGCCGAACCCGACACCCAGTCGTAGTTTCCGGAATAGAAACCATCGTTGAGGGATAGCGAGAAGGCGACAGGCCCGGCGGTATAGTTGCCTTGAACACCGCGGCTGAACACCGGCTCCTGATTCCACAACAGGCCGCGCTCGATGTTCATGTTCTGGAAGGTAAAGGCGTATTCGGCTCCGATCAGAGTCGGCAATTTACCGGCCTGGACCGAGAATGTGTCTGTCGGCGCAAGCTTGATATAGCCTGTTGAGAATGGCGTGTAGAACCCGGTGGCGCGGCCGGATTGGAAATATGGCGTACCCAGTGACGGGAACGAGTAAGCGCCAACCTCCGCGAAGAACTGAACGAGCCCGTCGGTCTTCTGAACGATAAGCTGCCCGTTGCTGAGGTCGACATGATCGGCGTGGTCACCGACACCGGCGACACCCGGATCGCTTTGGAACAGGCCGAGCCCGCTGATCGCCCCGGTGACGTAGATCGTCCCGAAATCACCCGCCTCAAAGCTCATCGGCTTGGCATTGGCGGTGAGCGGACCGGTCATCGAGGGGTTTGCCATCGCGGTCGAGGCCGGCGCGGCGGCGTCGGGGGTGGGAGCCCCCGGGGCTGCTGGCGCTTCGGCCGTCGGGGCGGGAGGCGGCGGGGCGGGTGGCTGCTGTGCTTGCGCGATACCGCCCATTGCAAGATGCCAACCCGCCGCAACCATGCAGGCGGTGCCAATTCGCAGGCCAGACGACAGTTTCGATACCATCGGGTTCATCCCTTGATCTTGGTGCGAGAGCGCTCGCCGCCACGCGGCGAGAACAACCCAACTCGTGGTGCTATCCAAAAACCATTTATTACAAGAGGGTTGAATGTAAAAACCAGATTGTGTCGCAGCACTAATTTATAAAAACGGTTGGGTAAAACTGTCACAATTCGCCTATTTAAGCAGCAACTTTCCAGGCAAAAAAGGGCCGCCGCACCAGCGATGCGGCGGCCCAACCGTCACGTTGCTAGGGAACAACCTCGCCGTGCAGGGTCAGGTCGAGACCTTCGCGTTCGGCATCGCTGTCGACACGCAAGCCGATCACCAGATCGATGAGCTTGAGCAGGATCAGCGAGACGATCGCGTCATAGACGACAGTGCAACCGACACCATAAAGCTGCGTCAGGATTTGACCCGGATTGCCGTCGATCAGGCCGCTGTGACCGTCGCCGCCGACCGCCGACACGGCGAACACGCCGGTCAGGATGGCGCCGATCGTGCCGCCGACACCATGCACGCCGAAGGCGTCAAGGCTGTCATCGTACCCGAAGGCATGCTTCAGCCCGGTAGCCCCCCAGTAGCAGCCGAGCCCGCCGGCGATGCCGATGGCCAGCGCGCCACGCGGATCGACAAAGCCCGAGGCCGGGGTGATCGCCACCAGGCCCGCGACCGCACCCGAGCAGATGCCGAGCACGCTGGGCTTCCCTTTGAGCGCCCATTCCACGAACATCCAGGTCAATGCCGCGGTGGCGGTGGCGATCTGCGTCACGGCCATCGCCATACCGGCGTTGGTGCCCGCGGTGACGGCCGAGCCGGCATTAAAGCCGAACCAACCGACCCACAGCAGGGAAGCGCCGATCATGCTGTAGACCAGGTTGTGTGGCGCCATCGGCTCCGAACCATAGCCGCGGCGCTTGCCGAGCATCAGGGCGCACATCAGACCGGCGACCCCGGAATTGATGTGAACCACCGTGCCGCCTGCATAGTCGAGCACGCCGGCGCTGTTGAGGAACCCGTCGCTGCCCCAGACCCAGTGAGCAATCGGAGCATAGACGACGATCGCCCACAGCCCGATAAACCAGACCAGCGCCGAAAACTTCATGCGATCGGCGACCGCGCCGCAGATCAGTGCCGGGGTGATGATCGCGAAGGTCAGCTGAAAGCACATATAGACCGATTCGGGAATGGTCTTGGCCAGATCATTGACCGAGTCCAGCGTCATACCCATCAGCAGAAAGCGGCTCATCCCCCCCACCCAGGGCGAGCCGGGAGTAAAGGCCATGCTGTATGTGCAGATGGTCCACAACACGGTGACGAGACAGGTCACCATGAAGCTCTGCATGACGGTCGCGAGCACGTTCATCTTGCGGACCATGCCGCCATAAAACAGCGCGAGACCCGGGATGGTCATCATCAGGACCAGCGCCACGGATGTCAGCATCCAGGCGGTATCGCCACTATCGAGCTTTGGTGCGGCGGCGGCGGCCGCGGCGGCCGGTGCAGCGGCGGCCGGCGCGGCGCCGCCAGCAGCCGGGGCTGGCGTCTGTGCCAGGGCGGACAGCGCCCAGCAAGACGCAATGGAGGCAGCGAACACGGCGCGCTGCCCGTAACGGTACAAGGCTCTCATTATCATTTTCTCCCCATCAACGAGACGTTGCACAGCCGCCCCCCAAACGCATCGAGCGGCGATGGGTCAAATGAAACCAAGAATCATGCCAAGTATCCGCCGTAGGCGCGGTCGAGGTAGTGGCGTGAGAGAAAGGTTCCAGCCGCTTCAAAGAGCCGGTGCCGGGTTATACACGGCTGCCCTGAACGGGTTCTTTTAAGGGCGGAGCCGCTCCCGGGCCTGACACCGCCGGGCTACGCGCTTCGTTGCCTAGTTTATAGGCAAGCTACCCGCGCATGATAATCGTGATCTGTAACAGGCTCGGCTGGCATCAGAAATCAATTTGCCTAATTTTTCGGCATTTGATGTTACTGGGGGTTGAAAAGGGCGCCGTTACCGGGAGGAGAGCTCTGCCGTTGGTGGTATCGGCAAGCCGTAAGGCGGAGGACTGATAGAGGCGCGGACCCGCGCCCGGAAGCGGCGTTTGAACACACCTTTGAGGCAACCGCACCGCGAGCCGCCGGCCACATCCGATCGCCCGACTACCCGACCACAGCCGCGCGGCTCCAATAACTTACCCACTGCAGCGATCGGCGTGGGTGATCGAAAACAGTATGGCCGGCACGATGGCCGGCCACACCACTTCCACTGCTGACGCCTGACACCGTCAGGCGCGCGTGCATCGCTACTTCATGTCAGACCGAGTAGTACATCTGGAACTCGATCGGGTGTGGGGTGTGCTCGAAATTGTACACCTCCTCCCATTTCAGTTCGATGTAGCTCTCGATGAAGTCGCGGGAGAACACCTCGCCCTTGGTGAGGAAGGCGTGGTCGTCGGCCAGGGACCCGAGTGCCTCGCGCAGCGAGCCGCACACGGTCGGGATGTCCTTCAGCTCTTCCGGCGGCAGATCGTAGAGGTTCTTGTCCATCGCCTCACCCAGATGGATCTTGTTCTGGATGCCGTCGAGGCCGGCCATCATCATCGCCGCGAAAGCGAGATACGGGTTGGCCGCCGGATCCGGATAACGCACCTCGACGCGCTTCGCCTTGGGGCTGGTTACGATCGGAATACGGCACGACGCCGAGCGGTTGCGTGCCGAGTAGGCGAGCAGCACCGGTGCCTCGAAGCCCGGGATCAGCCGCTTGTAGCTGTTGGTTGTCGGGTTGGTGAACGCGTTGATCGCCTTAGCGTGCTTAATGATACCGCCGATGTAGAACAACGCCATTTCCGAAAGATCGGCATAGCCGTTTCCGGCAAACAGCGGCTTCTCGCTCTTCCACAGCGATTGGTGCGTATGCATGCCCGAACCATTATCGCCCTTGATCGGCTTCGGCATAAAGGTCGCGGTCTTGCCGTATTGATGCGCGACATTATGCACGACGTATTTATAGATCTGCATATCATCGGCGGTGCGCACCAACGTATTGAACACAAAGCCGAGCTCCGCCTGTGACGGCGCGACCTCGTGGTGGTGCTTTTCGACGGCGAGGCCCATGTCGAACATCACCGACAGCATTTCGGCGCGCAGATCGCTCTGGCTGTCGACCGGCGGAATCGGAAAATAGCCCCCCTTGATGGGCGGGCGGTGGCCCATATTGCCGTCCGGGTATTTCTTGGCCGTGACGTACGGGCCTTCCTCGCTGTCGATCTCATACATCGACCCGTTCATCTTGCTCTCGTAGCGAACGTCATCGAAGATAAAGAACTCGGCTTCCGGACCAAAATACGCGGTATCGCCGATACCGGTCTGGATCAGGTACTGCTCGGCCTTCTTGGCCGTCGAACGCGGGTCACGGGCATAGGGCTGGCCGGTCAGCGGCTCGTGCACATCGCAGAAGATGATGAGTGAGGTCTGCGCCGCGAAGGGGTCGAGCACTGCGGTGCTGCAATCCGGCACCAGCAGCATGTCGGATTCGTTGATCGCCTTCCAGCCGGCGATCGAGGAACCGTCGAATGGGACACCTTCGTTCAGGAAATCATCGGTAATGGTGCGGATATGATGCGCCAGGTGCTGCCACTTACCGCGGGGATCGGTAAAGCGGAAGTCGACGTATTTAACGTCGTGCTCCTTGATCATATCCATTACTTTGGAGGTATCGGCCATCGTCTTGGTTCCGTTTGTCTGGTTGGGTGAATGTTGGAGGTTATTTTACTGATATGACAGGCGGCTGTAAGACCGCTAAATAGCGTCGGGGCCGCGCTCGCCGGTGCGGATACGGATCGCCTCGTCGATCGTCGAGACAAAGATCTTACCGTCGCCGATCCGACCGGTATGCGCCGATTGCTGGATGGCTTCGACGGCGCGTTCCACCATCGAATCCTCCATGACCACTTCGATTTTCACCTTGGGAAGGAAGTCGACAACGTATTCCGCTCCCCGGTACAGCTCGGTGTGGCCCTTCTGTCGTCCGAAACCCTTGGCCTCGGTGACGGTTATGCCCTTGATGCCGACCTCGTGAAGCGCCTCCTTCACCTCGTCGAGTTTGAAGGGCTTGATGATTGCCTCAACTTTCTTCATCGCTCCACTCTCTTCGCACGCAGCGTCGTTTCAGGCCGAACGGCAGAGCATAACCCATGCCACCGCACGGCAGCGATGGCGGATACCGGGCCGGATGCTCTTTATGCCTATTTTATAGGCATAAACAGCTATAATTGCCTAGTTTCTGGACGCCGCAGGCAGATTGCCCAGAAACCGGCGGATCCGGTCTATCGCCTCGGCGATCGCTTCCAGACTGTTCGCGTAGGAGAAGCGGATATAGTCTTCCCCATACGCGCCGAAACTGGTTCCCGCGATCGTCGCGACGCCTTCGCGGTCGAGCAGTTCGCTCTGGAACCCGCGGGCGTTGAGGCCGGTACCGGCGATATTCGGGAAGGCGTAGAATGCGCCTCCCGGCTGCACGCAGCGGATGCCCGGCAATTTGTTCAATTCGGCGACGATGAACGTGCGGCGCTCGGCAAAGGCGCGCACCATGCGCTCGACCGGTTCGCGAGGCCCCTCAAGCGCCGCGATGCCGGCATATTGCGCCGAGGCATTGACGCAGGAGTGGCAATTGATCGCCAGGCGCTCGGCGTGGGGAAACAGCGCTTCCGGCCACACGCCATACCCCATGCGCCAACCGGTCATCGCGTAGGTCTTGCTCCAGCCGTCGAGCAGGATGACGCGGTCGCGCAATGACGGATAGCTCAGCAGGCTGACGTGCTCGGCACCGTCATACAGGATTTCGCCGTAGATCTCGTCGCTCATGATCGCGACCTGAGGATGTCTTTCGAGACCGGCGACCAGCTTGTCGAACTCGGCGCGCGGCACCGTTCCACCGGTCGGATTGGCCGGGCTGTTGATGATCATCAGCCGGGTACGCGGCGTGATCTTCTCCAATACCTCGTCGGCGCTGAATGAGAAGCCGGCGCTCTCATAGAGCGGCATCGGCACCGGCGTCGCGCCGGAGAACTTGATGACGCTCTCGTAGATTGGGAAACCGGGGTTCGGATACATGATCTCGGCGCCTGGCTCGCCGAACATCATGATCGCGAAGAACATCGTGACCTTGCCGCCGGGCACCACCAGCACATGGTTAGGCGAGACCTCGACCTTATGACGTCGCCACAGATCGGCGGCGACGGCCTGGCGCAATGCCGGGATGCCGTTGGCCGGGGTGTAACCGTGATGGCCGTCGGCCAAAGCCTTGCGGCCGGCCTCGACGATGTGCTCGGGGGTCGGGAAATCCGGCTGGCCGATGCCGAGATTGATGATCGAGCGGCCCTGCGCGGCCAGCGCATTGGCCCGCGCCAGCACCTCGAAGGCCGTCTCGGTGCCGAGCACCCCCATGCGACTGGCCATCTGCAACATGCTCGTCTCCTCGTCCCCCGCCCGTTATGCGGGCATGCGCGGCGCAACCTACTCGACAGCGCGCCCGACGCAAGCGCTCTCGCGCCCCCGGACCGTACCGCGATCAGGTCCGGCGCGCCGGTGTCAGCCACATTTCGAGTAGTCGCAGCTGGTGCACTGGTCGCAGCCCTCGAGGCGGATCAGCGCCGCCTCGCCGCATTTCGGGCATTGCCGCAGCCGCGTGCCACCAAAGGCACCGCCGGTGGTCGCGCCCGATGCTGCCGCCGGACGTTCCGACCCCAGCGCGACGATCTGCGCATCCACCGTATGCGGCATCGGCGCGTGTTTGGGCGGCAGGAAGCCGATCTCGATCATGTGCCGCTCGATGACATCGCCGATCGCCGCCAGCAACGACGGCACATAGCGTCCCTCCATCCAGGCGCCGCCGCGCGGATCGAACACCGCTTTCATCTCCTCGACGACAAACGCGACATCGCCACCGCGCCGGAATACCGCGCTGATCATCCGCGTCAGCGCCACGGTCCAGGCGTAATGCTCCATGTTCTTCGAGTTGATAAAGATCTCGAACGGTCGCCGCCGCCCATCCTGGATGATGTCGTTGAGTGTGATGTACAGCGCGTGCTCGCTGTCGGGCCAGCGCACCTTATAGGTCTGGCCCGGCAGCGCCTCGGGGCGCGACAGCGGCTGCGTCATATAGACGACGCCTCCCGCCTCGTAGACATCGGCCGGCTTGGCCGCGACCACCGGGGCCGGCAGCGGCAATTCGGCCTGTTTCGGCGGCGGACGGATGGCCAACGGCACCGGCTCGGGCGCCGCCTCCGGCTGCGCCTGCAAGACCGAGCCGGTTACCTCATTGGGGCGATAGGTCGTACAGCCCTTGCAGCCGAGGGCGTAGGCGCGGGTATAGACATCCTTGAACTGATCAAAGGGGATGTCGGCCGGCATGTTGATCGTCTTGGAGATCGAGCTGTCGACATAGCGCTGTACCGCCGCCTGCATTACCACGTGATCTTCGGGTGCCAGCGTCTGGGCATCGACAAAATAGTCCGGCAATGGCGCGGTCTCGCCCTTCAGCCGGCGGAAGCAGCGATAGGCGTAATCGCTGACCTCCTCTTCGCGGCGCGACCCATCCGGCATCAGCACATTGCGCGTGTAGCGAAAGCTGAATACCGGCTCGAGCCCCGACGAGACATTGTCGGCGAACAGCGAAATCGTCCCGGTCGGCGCCACCGAGGTCAGCAGCGCATTGCGGATTCCGTGCCTGGCGATCGCCTCGCGGACATCGGCGTCGAGCGCGGCGATCGTTTCGCCAGCCAGGTATGGCTCCTTGTCGAACAGCGGAAACGCGCCCTTTTCGGCCGCCAACTCGGTCGAGGCGAGATAGGCGGCGCGCTGGATCGTGTCGAGCCAGGTTTCGGCGGCAGTCACTGCCTCGGGCGAACCATAGCGCAGCCCGCACTGGATCAGCGCATCGGCCAGCCCGGTGATGCCGAGGCCGATGCGCCGCTTCTGCTGCGCCTCGGCGCGCTGCTCCGGCAGCGGAAACCCCGAAATGTCGATAATGTTGTCGAGCATCCGCACGGCATCGGGCACCAGCGCCGCAAGCGCCGCGGTATCGAGCCGCGCCTCGGGCGTAAATGGATGCTCGACAAACCGTGCCAGATTGACCGACCCGAGCAGACACGCGCCGTAGGGAGGCAATGGCTGTTCGCCACAGGGATTGGTAGCCCGGATATCCTCGCAATACCATAAGTTGTTGCGGCGGTTGATGCGGTCGATAAAGATGACGCCGGGTTCGGCGTAGGCGTAGGTGGCGCGCATGATCTTGTCCCACAGCTCGCGCGCCGGCAGCACCTTGGCGACGGTGCCCTGAAACGACAATTCCCAGGGCGCGTCCTGCTCGATCGCCTGCATAAAGGCGTCGGTGATCAGCACCGACAGGTTGAACATGCGCAGCCGACCGGGCTCGCGCTTGGCCTCGATAAAGGCCTCGATATCGGGGTGATCGCAGGCCAGCGTCGCCATCATCGCGCCGCGGCGATAGCCGGCCGACATGATCGTGCGGCACATCGCGTCCCACACATCCATAAAGGAAAGTGGGCCCGAGGCGTCGGCGCCGACGCCTTTCACATAGGCGCCGCGCGGCCTGAGCGTCGAGAAATCATAGCCGACACCGCCGCCCTGCTGCATCGTCAGCGCCGCCTCGCGCAGATGCGCGAAGATGCCGCCCATATCGTCGGGCACCGTGCCCATGACAAAGCAGTTGAACAGCGTCACCTGCTGCCGCCCGCTGCCGGCGCCGGCGATCACCCTTCCGGCCGGCAGAAAGCGGAAATCGCTCATCGCCTGATAAAACCGCTCGGCCCAGTGGTCACGGTCTTTTTCCGGCGCGGCGATGGCGCGGGCGACGCGGCGCCAGGTATCCTCGATCGTCTTGTCGATCGGCTCGCCCGCGATCGAGCCACTGGCCGGCGCCTTCAGCCGGTACTTCATGTCCCAAATCTGCTGCGAGATCGCGGCGACAGACGGCATCAGGGGGCTTCTTCCTTTCCTCGGGCGCAAGACATTATGCCAGCAGGGCGTTTAAAGCGCGAGTCTAATGTTCTTTATACGTTCTTGCCTTTCGCGGCGGCGCTGTGTCTATGCTATTGTCTCGTCATGAGAGAACTCGACATATGGGCAGTGGTGCCTGTGAAGGACACCACGGCCGCCAAACAGCGTCTCGCTACCGCCGCCCCGGCCGCATTCCGCCAGGCGCTGGCCCTGGCGATGCTGGAGGATGTGCTGGCCGCGCTGGTGCAGGTGCGCGGCATCGCCGGGCGTCTGCTGGTGACCACCGACCCCGATGCGATCAAATTGGCGGCGCGCTATGAGGCGCATTGCCTTGAAGACGGCGCCGCCGACGGGCACACCGGCGCGGTCATGGCGGCCGGGCGACGGCTGGTGCGCGAGGGGCGCAGCGGCATGATGACCCTGCCGGGCGACGTCCCGCTAGTGACGGCGGACGAGATCAGCCAGTTGCTGGCGGAGCATCTGCCGGCGCCTGCCTTTACGATTGCGCCGTCGCATGACAAGCAGGGCTCCAACGCGATCATCCTGTCGCCACCCGATACGGTGCCCTTGCGCTTTGGCGACGACAGCTATTACCCGCACCTCGCCGCCGCCGAGGCCCGCGGCATCAAACCGACCATCGTGCCACTCCCCGGCATCGCTTTCGATATCGACAACCCGGAGGATCTGAAGCGCTTCGCGGCGTTGGGATCGGATACGCGCGCGGGCCGGCTGGTCGCCGAGAATGCCGGGATGATTGAGGATATCTAAGCCGTGCTTGTTGCATTAGCGGCAGGAACTTGTCGCATTGATGCGATTGCGACGATTTATGCACATATATTCTGCACGAAGAAGCGCACGTTAAAACAAGGAGTTAAGTTTCGTGCAAAAATCTTGCTTTATGCACAGCAGTAGCTCGTCACCCCACGGATGGGCGTAATGTCCGATGTTGATCTAAAACGATTGATAAACGAAAATGCCGCTACACTCCGTGAACTTCATCGTCGCATTCACGAAACATTTTTACATCGGGACGAAACGACAGAGGGTTATCATGAATGGGGAGACACCTGTAAGCAGTTTCATGCATCGTATGATCAGTTGGCGTTTCCCGGTGGATACGACCGAGCACTGGACCGTATTGTTGACGGTGATCCCAATGCGGTCGAATCTGCTATATGTTTTCTCGAACGCCGCCCATACTTCTTTCGTTCCGGCTATATGTTCCAGAAACTACTAAGAAGGGTTGGCCACGCACCACTCACGAATGATCAAGCTCGACGATTTCAGCAAGTGTTGGTAAAGCGAGATTTATGGCGTTCGATCAAAAAGCGAAAACGTAACCCAGTGACTAAACCTCAATGATGCCGAATAACGACCTTTGGCGCTGTGCAAAAATCTTGACTTCTGTACGGGGCGCACGTCGCTCTTGATGTACGACGAACCGGTTCGCTAGCACACACATAGACCGGAATTGGTGATGTGGCTCACGGCAAAGAGAGTACTTATCACCGCTGCGGGTATCATGCTCGTCATTACTATGTTTCTGCTTAATAACCTTGAGAATGGATTCCTTCTGCGATCGCAAGCCCGGCAATCAAACGTAGAAGAAGGTCGCACCATTCCTTTCGCCGAGAAAAATGCCGTAGTGTACATCACTCAACAACAGAACGACTTTGACTACTGGTTACGACTGAGCTCTCCAATCGAGATTGGAGTTATCGCTCTTGTGTTGATCGCGCATGGAGGAAATCCATACAAAAGCCGATAACAATGCGCGCAGCGTATGCATTTACGTTGCCGACGGGATCGATCTGAACCCGTTTCCTCGGGCAAGTCAGCCCTCTTTGTCGTGTGCAAAACTCTTGATGGGGTGGACGGCCCTTGCTCCCAGCTTCGAGCGCGTAAAGTGGTCGTTGCTGAAAGCCGAGAATGAGGGGAGCCGTCCACATGCAGAAAATCTCCACGATAGGTCTTGATCTCGCGAAGCACTGGTTTCAG
>JAFAYW010000171.1 GCA_019240125.1 Alphaproteobacteria bacterium | reverse complement strand
ATATCGCCCTCGCTGGTTTCGAGAACGTGACCGGCGATCTTGCGGCCTTTGTCGATGATGTCGTCGGTGGCCTGGCCGATGATCGTCGTTGCCAGTTTCATCGAGCGGCCGGAATGCGAGCCGCCGCCGGCCGCGACCCGCGCGGTGTCGTGCGCGACGTAATCGATACACTCGAACGGCACGCCGAGCCATTCCGTCACCAGTTGCGCAAAGCTCGTCTCGTGTCCCTGGCCGGATGACATCGTGCCCATCACCAATTCGACGCGACCCTCGGGGCGCACCGTGATCTCGGTGCGCTCGCGCGGGTTGCCGGAGGTGATCTCGACATAATTGGCGATACCGATGCCGCGATACTTGCCGCGCCGCCGCGCTTCCGTCCGTCGTGCCGCGAAGCCAGCCCAATCGGCCATATCAAGCGCGGTGTCCATCGCCTCGGCGTAGTCGCCGTTGTCATAGGTGATGCCGAGCGGGTTGGTGTAAGGCTGCGCCGCTGGCGGCACCATGTTGCGGCGGCGCAATTCGATCGGGTCGAGACCGAGCTGATCGGCCGCGAGATCGACCAGCCGCTCGACGACATAGATGACCTCGGGCCGGCCAGCGCTGCGATAGGGTGTCGTCGCCATCGTGTTGGTGACCGCGGCGAGGCCGCGGAAATAGGCGGCCGGGATGTCATAAACCCCCGACATCAGCCCGAGCCCCTTCTGCAGTGACACAAACGACAGGGACTGGAAGCCGAGATTGCTGAGATTAGTGCCACGCACCGCGAGGAATTTGCCTTGCGTATCGAGCGCCAATTCGGCCTCGACATGCAGGTCCCGGCCCTGATAGTCGCTGAGCAATGCCTCGCCGCGCTCGCACTGCCATTTGACCGGCCGCCCGACCCGTCGCGCCGCCCAGGCCAGCACCGCATATTCGATGTAGAAGTAATTGCGGGTGCCGAAATTGCCGCCCATGTCCTCGCAGACCACCCGCACCCGCTCGGGGTCGACCCCGAGGACGATAGCCAGATCGAGGCGCGCCTTCGCGACGCCACGACCGCTGCCGCTATGCAAGGTGTAATTGCCGGTCGCGGCATCGTATTCGGCTGTGTTGGTGCGCGGCTCCATCGTCACGCCGGTGACGCGCTGGATCTGGGTTTCCAGCCGCACGACATGCGCGGCACAGGTAAAGGCGGCGTCGGTGGCGGCGCGATCGCCCGCCTCCATCTCCATACAGAGATTGCCCGGCGCCTCGTCCCACAAGCGCGGGGCGTGGTCGCGCAAGGCGGCGGTGGCCTGCGTCACCGCCGGCAGCACCTCGTACGCGACCTCAACCAGTTCGGCGGCGTCTTTCGCCTGCGCGAGAGTTTCAGCGATGACGATCGCCACCGCCTCGCCGACGAAGCGCACAGTGTCGGCCGGCAACGGCATGTGCTTGGTGGCGATGTAATCGCCGTTCGGCAGCCGCACCTGCAGATCGGGCGCGGCCATCAGCCCTGCCGCATGCGGCAGCGGCGCCAACCCGTCAGCCAGCGTATCCGCCCCAGTCAAGACCGCGAGAACGCCCGGCGCTGCTAGGGCGGCGGCACTATCGATGCCGCGCAGCCTTGCATGTGCATGCGGCGAGCGCACGAATACCGCATGCACCATGCCCGGCAATGCGAGGTCGTCGACATAACGACCACGCCCGGTCAGCAGCCGATGATCCTCCTTGCGGCGGACCGGGCTGCCGATGCCATTGGGAATGCCGTTTCCGGTCGCGCCGTCCATGCCGGTTCGCCTGCGTCGGGTTAGGCGTTGCGGCCCCGTTCCTTGGCGGCCGACGTGCCGGCGATCTTGCCAAACACCGAGCCGGAGACGAGGCCGGTGCCGCCCGGGTAGTTGTGATAGAACAACCCGCCCACCAACTCACCGGCGGCGAACAGCCCGGCGATCGGCTTTTGCGCGGTGTCGAGCACGCGGCCATCGGTGTCGATGCGCACGCCGCCAAAGGTGAAGGTGACACCGCAGGTCGTGCAATACGCCTCAAACGGCGCCTTTTCGAGCGGCATCGCCCAGTTGGTCTTGTCGATCGCCAGCCCCTTGGTGGTGCGGCCATCCTTGACGGTCGGGTTGTAGGGGATGTCGCGTTGCACCGCGGCGTTGTAATCGGCGACCGTCTTGATAAACGCCGCCTTATCGACCGGCGCGTACTCCGCCATCTTGTCCGCCAGTTCCTCGATCGTGTCAGCGGTGACTTTCGTCATCTGGCGGATGCGGTATTCGTCGCGCTGCAGGTGCACGACCTGCTGGTCAAAAATCTGCCAGGCGAACTGGTGCGGCTGGTTGAGGATTTCGCGGCCGTATTTGGCGTAGGTATAGTTGCGGAAATCGGCG
>JAFAYW010000004.1 GCA_019240125.1 Alphaproteobacteria bacterium | reverse complement strand
TCGGTGCCGAGGGCTTTGGCCTGTGCCTCGGCCCCCTGGATGAACTCTGTCGTCGCTACACCAACACAGGGAATGCCACGCGCCTCTAGATTCGCCATGTCATGCGTACAGCACGAAATGCACGAGCCTCAGTCGCTCAGCCCCTCGATGACCAGGTTCACCTCGGTGGCGATCTGCTGCTGAAGCGGCAGTGGCGCCGGGCGGGTGTTGGTCGGTTTGGCGTAATGCTTGAAGGCGACGCCGCGCTCGGCGAGACGTTCGCCGAGGCGCTTCAGGAACACGTCGCCACGTGCCTTGGCGATATCGAGAATGCCGATTGTGAGCCCGTCAAGCGCGTCGGGACGTTCCAGACGTGGTCGGAGCGTCGGGCTTTGCTCCGAGGTGGGGTCGAGTAAGACGCTCAATTGCGCACCTCCTTGGTTACCGGTGTGCTGCCACGCGGGCCGCTGGACGACCAGCCGCCGATGATACCCGAAAACATGCCGGCATTGCCGCCGGCCCGCACGATCATCAACCCGCCCGGCCGGAATTTCGAGACCATCGTGCCGGCGCGCGAAGCGGGCCCGCCCTCGGCAATGCCCTTGGCGCCAGCCACCAGATCCTCGCCAGGGATCTCGGTCAGCTTGTACAATTCCTCGTAGACCCGCGCCTTTGACCAGCCGGCCTCGCGGTAGGTGCGTTCATGTTCGGGCGACATCACGATCAGCGCGTCGGCCGACGGCGCCGATTTGACATTGAACATGACCTTGAGCGATTCGGCGAAACTGCGCGACAGGCTCTCCGGCGTGCGCGATTTCTGGTCGACAACACCCTGCAGGCCGAACCCGGCGAACACCGTCACCGCCGATTGCCCGGCCTTGAGCCCGACGCGCTCGACGGCCAGCGGCTCCCAGCACGAGCCTTCCTCGTCCTCGGCGAAGCAATAGGTGTATTTGCCCGGGTTGCCGAGCGTCGCGCGATCGACTTCCTGCGGTTTGCCGCCGCCTATATTGCGGATCACCAGTTGCAAGGCGCGTCCAATCGCGCCGTTGGCGCGGTTACCCTGACCCAGGGCGTTGCCCTTCGCGTTCATCCCGATCCGCCGCCGCACCGAGCCGTTCACGATCACTACCGGCCCGACAAACATCGTGGTGGCGAGCACCCCGTGCATCGCGAAGGTTTCGTCGAGAACCGCCTCGACCGCCGCCAACACAACCGGCATGTATTCCGGCTTGCACCCGGCCATCACGGCGTTGATCGCGATCTTCTCGACTGTGGCGGGCGCCAGGATCGGCGGCACGATGCCGACTACCTCCTGCGGGTCGCGCGCGGTGCCATCGAGCATCTTGAGGACGCGTTCCTCGGTCGGTGGCACCAGCGGCAGCCCATCTGACCAGCCGCGTTCGTGCATCGCCTCGTGCTCGTCCTCGTCGCCGCCCAGTTCGATGCGGCGCGAGCGGAGCCCGGTCTCGTTGAAGCGAATCTTGAGCCTCTCGATGATACCCGGCTCGATGTTCCTGGCGCCGCAGCCGGGGCGCATCTCCGGCAGACCGCCACCGAGCCCCGCCAGCCCCGCGACCCGCTCCCACTCGGCGCGGTCCCAGCCATAGGTGCGATCGACCTCGGCGCCGTCCTGCAGGCGGATCAGAGTCGGCACGACCTCGATCTTCAGCCGGTGCGACACGTCAAGCCCGGTATCGTCGATCCGATGCGGCACGTTTTCGGGAAAATTCGGATCGTCCTGCGTATAGACCTGCAGCCCGGCACGGTTCGCGAGATCGCCGAGCACCGGTGCGGTCAGTTCGCAGGTGGGGCAGTCGCGCTTGACGACAGCGACCAAGCCGTCACGCGGTAAAACACTCATCGCGGCCCCGCTTGTGGTGTAGCATCGCGATGGTGGACCCGAATCGAGGTCCTCGGCAAGACCGGTACGCGGGCGTCGACAGTGCCGCTCGCATACAACCTTCCGCGCCAAGTGGCTTGCCAAGCAACGCCGCCACCCATATCACTGGCGCGAGGCCTGATGCGCGAAAAACCATCCGATCACTCGCCACCCCCCTCGAGCGAGGGTGCACATTCTCTCGTGCTGGTCCGCCGTCTGGTGCACGATTTTATCTGGCAGCATTGGCGTCGTATCGCCCTAGCCTTCTTGTGCATGGGCGTCGCCGGCGGCAGCACGGCCCTGCGCGCCTGGCTGATGGAGCCGGTCCTCGACAAGGTGTTTATCGCCAAAGATTCGTCGCTCCTGGTGTTCTTGGCCGGTGGCGCCCTGATCCTGGCGCTGATCAAGGGTATTGCGGATTACGGCCAGGCGATCCTGATGACCCGCGTCAGCCAGCGGGTCATTACTGATGTCCAGACGGCGCTCTACACGAGACTCATTCGCGCCGATCTTGCGTATTTCAACGCCAACCCGAGCGGTACGCTGATCTCGCGGCTGATGAACGATGTGTGGTTACTGCGCAGCGCGGCCGCCAACGTGCTGACCGGCATCGGCCGCGACGCGGCGACAACGGTGTTTCTGGTCGGCGTCATGTTCTACCAGGATTGGGCGCTGGCGCTGGTATCGTTTGTCGCCTTTCCGCTGGCGATACAACCGATCGTCAAGATCGGGCGGCGCATGCGGCGCGTCTCGGCCAATACGCAGCAGGGTATGGGGCAGCTGACGACATTGCTGAACCAGACCTTCCAGGGTGCACGCCACGTTAAAGCCTATGGCATGGAAGATTACGAGACTGAGCGCGCCGCCGGTCTGTTCGAACTGATCTATTCGCTGGTCGATCGCGCCAATAGCACCCGGTCGCGCGCCGGGCCGCTGATGGAGGCACTCGGCGGCGCGGCGATCGCGCTCGTCATCTTCTACGGCGGCCATCAGGTGATTATCGACGCCCGCACTCCGGGCGCGTTCTTCTCGTTCATCACCGCGCTCCTGCTTGCCTATCAACCGGTCAAGAGCCTGGCCACTTTGAACGCCTCACTTCAGGAAGGGTTGGCGGCGGCGCAGCGCGTCTTCGATATGCTCGATATCGAGCCAACGATCCGCGATCATCCGGGCGCGCGATCGCTGCGGCTCGAGGGTGGCGAGGTCCGCTTTGAGAATATCCGCTTCGGCTATCACCCCGGCGCGGTGGCCCTGGATGGTATCACGCTGACCGTCCCGGCCGGCAGCATGGTTGCACTGGTCGGCCCGTCCGGTGCTGGCAAGTCGACCCTGCTGAACCTCATCCCGCGGTTTTACGATGTCGATAGCGGCACGATCCGCATCGACGATCAGGAGATCGGCTCGGTCACGCTGTCTTCGTTGCGCGGCGCCGTCGCGCTGGTCTCGCAGGAAGTCAGCCTGTTCGACGATACGGTGCGGGCCAATATCTCGTATGGCCGGTTTGACGCGCCGCAGGAGGCGATCGAGGCGGCGGCGGCGGCGGCGCGTGCCGATCGCTTCATCCGCGAGTTGCCGGAAGGGTATGAGACACTGGTCGGCGAGCACGGCGTGCGGCTCTCCGGCGGCCAGCGCCAGCGCCTCGCGATTGCCCGCGCGATGTTGAAGGATGCCCCGATCCTGCTGCTCGACGAGGCGACCTCAGCGCTCGACAGCGAGACCGAGCGACAGGTCCAGGCCGCGTTGCGCGCGTTGATGCGGGGCCGCACGACGCTGGTCATCGCGCATCGGCTGTCGACGATTATCGGCGCCGACCTGATCTGCGTCATGGATGGCGGGCGCATCGTCGAAACCGGCAAACATGCGCAGCTGCTCGCCCGCAATGGCCTCTATACACGGCTTTACGAAACCCAGTTCGCCGGCGACGCGGTGGCCAATGTCGTGCCGTTGCCGACCGCGGCGCAGGTGCTCGGATGAAGTCACCGAGCCGCTGGGGACGCAAATTGCTGCGCGGCGACAGGCTGCGCCGCGTGTTGTGCTGGGCCATTCATCTCTATATCCGGCTCGTGTTCGCGACCAATCGGTGGACGGTGGAAGGCGCGGACATCCCGCGCCGGCTGCGTGAACAGGGCGACAGCTTCATTCTCGCCTTCTGGCATGGCCGGCTTTTGATGATCCCGATGGCATGGCAGCGCCTCGCGCCGATGCACATGCTGATCTCGGCGCATCGCGACGGCCGCATCATCGCCGACGCGGTGACCTATTTCGGGGTCCAGTCGGTCGCCGGCTCCAGCCGGCATGGCGGCAGCGCCGCATTGCGCACGATGCTGCGCCAGCTGAAGAACGGCGATTGCGTCGGCATCACCCCGGATGGCCCGCAGGGACCGGCGATGGTTGCCAGCAACGGTATCGTCAACGTCGCCCGGCTCGCACATGTGCCGATTGTCCCGGTGGTCTTTGCCACCAGCCGGCGCCGCGTCTTGCGAACGTGGGATCGCTTTCACCTTGCCCTGCCGTTCGGGCGTGGTGTGTTTTTATGGGGCGACCCGATTAATATAGCGTCCGAGCTTGACGAGTCAGGGATCGAACGCGCCCGCGTTCTCGTAGAAACACGCATGAATGAACTCGCGTCGGAAGCAGATTTGCGTGTTGGAACAGGCCCGTTGCGGCGGCTGGGCGTCGCGCGCTCGTCCGGTGAGCCGGGAATGCACCGCGAGCAGCAGGCCGCCGAGTGAGTGATCCAGCGACTCCGCCAAAGTCCCAGGCGATGTGGCCGAGGCTCTATCACATTGTCACCGCCGCCGCGGCGCCGTTGGTTACTGCCTTGATCCAGTCGCGCTGTCGGCGCGGTAAGGAAGACCCCGCCCGTCTTGGCGAACGCTTTGGCATTCCGACAATGGTGCGCCCAGCCGCACCGCTGCTGTGGATTCACGCGGCGAGTGTTGGTGAGGCGAATTCGGTGCTCGCCCTGATCGACCGCATCCTCACCGAGCGCCCGCTCCTTGAATTGCTGATGACGACCGGCACCGTCGCCGCGGCGAGGCTGATGGAAGAACGACTGCCACCGCGGGCGCGCCATCAATACGTGCCGGTTGACGTGCCGCGCGCCGTCGAGCGGTTCCTCGACCACTGGCACCCCGACATGGCGATGTGGGTCGAGTCCGAACTGTGGCCCAATCTGATCCTCGCGACCCGCCGGCGCGGCATCCCGCTCTGTCTGGTGAATGCGCGACTGTCGGCCGGCTCGATGGCGCGGTGGCGGTCGCTGTCCGGGCTGGTACGGCCCGTGCTGGGGGCCTTTTCGCTCTGCCTGGCGCAAGACGAAACCCAGGCGGAGCGGTTCCGGGAGCTCGGTGCCCGGCCAGTGGCCTGCGCCGGCGATCTCAAGGCCGGCGCGCCGCCGCTCGCGGCGGACGGCGCGGAACTGGCGGCGCTGCGGCGCTGCCTCGGGGAGCGGCCGGTATGGCTCGCCGCGAGTACCCATCAAGGCGAGGAGGAGGCGGTCGCCGCCGCGCATCAACGGCTCGCAGCAACACATCCCGGGCTGCTGACCATCGTGGCGCCGCGGCATCCGGTACGGGCGGCGACGATCTGCGGCATGCTCGAGTCGCACGGCCTGCGCGTCGTGCGCCGTACATCGGGCGACCCCATAACCGCCAGCACCGACATCTATCTCGCCGACACGATGGGCGAGATGGGCCTGTTCTTCCGCGCCGCCGGCATCGCCTTTATCGGCGGTTCCCTGGCGCGCAAGGGGGGCCACAACCCGTTTGAGGCGGCACGCCTCGACTGCGCGATCCTGCACGGCCCGGATATGAGCAATTGCGCGGCGATGACCGAGGCCCTTGCCCAGGCTGGCGCAACGTGGCGCGTCGCCGATGCGGCAAGCCTCGCCGCCGCCGTGTCGCAATTGCTCGACGCGCCGGGGGAGCGCGCGCGCCGCGCCGGGGCGGCGGCACGCGTCGCAGCCGCGCATAGCGGCTCCCTCGACGCTGTTTTACAGCGTCTGACGCCTTGGCTGGACGCGCTGGCCCCAGTGGTGGACAGGGAGGCGGAGCTGGCGGGAGATCCGGTGGCGGGCGTTGCGGAGCGTCCGCGGATGCGCGCCGTCGCGGGCGATGCGCGCGCCTGAGTTCTGGCATCATCCACCGGGTCTGGCCGCCACCCTGCTGTCGCCGCTCGAAAAGGTCTGGAAAGCTGGATCATGGGTGCGGCGTCAGCGTGCGCGGCCGTATCGCGCCAGTATTCCCATCGTCTGTGTCGGCAATCTCGTGGCTGGCGGTTCAGGGAAGACGCCGGTTGTGTTGTCGCTCGCCCGCCGGCTGATCGACGCGGGACAGTCGGTGCATATCGTTACGCGAGGCTATGGCGGGCGGCTGGCCGGGCCGGGGCGCGTCGAACTCCTGACGCATGACGCAGTCGCGGTCGGCGATGAAGCCCTCCTGCTGGCCGAGGTGGCGCCATGCTGGGTGGCCCGGGACCGGGCGGCGGGCATGGCCGCGGCAACGCGCGCCGGCGCCACTCTCGTCCTGCTCGACGACGGGTTCCAGAACCCGGATGTCACACCGGACTGTGCCATCCTGGTCGTTGATTCCGCGTATGCATTCGGCAATCGCCATTTGATCCCGGCGGGTCCGCTGCGCGAGCAGATCATGGCAGGGCTGGCACGCGCTGATGCGATGGTCCTGCTCGGCGATGCACCAGCCCCGATCGAGCTGCGGGGGACGGCCAGGCCCATGTTCCGAGCATGCCTGACGCCGACGCAGCCGATGACGTCGAAGCGGCCATATCTGGCCTTTGCCGGGCTCGGACGGCCGCAAAAATTCTTTGACACGTTGCGTGAAGCGGGCGTCTCGATCCTCGCCGCACATGCCTTTGGCGATCACCACGTCTACCGGCCCGCCGAAATCGCGACACTGCGGCAGGAAGCCGCGCGTGCCGGCGCCACGCTTATCACCACCGCAAAGGATTGGGTTCGGCTGCCGCCGGCGCTGCGGGTCGGCATCGACAAGCTGGATGTCGAGATACGCTGGCGCGACGACCCGGCGATAACGCAATTTGTATTGGATGCCATCCAACCACGCACGCATGAAGACCGGCGACGCAGCCGCGCCGGCTGAGGTGGTCGCCGCCACCGCGCCGGTTTCCTGGCAATATCGGCTGGAAGCTTGCGGCGCGGCGGTATTCTTCGCGGCGATGCGCATGTTGCCGCTCAGCGCCGCCTCGGCTCTCAGTGGCGCCATCGCCCGATCGATCGGGCCGCGCCTCGGCATCTCAAAACGGGCGCACCGCAATCTCCAGGCGGCGCTCCCCGAATTATCCAGGTCGGTACACGCGGCAATCGTGCGTGGCATGTGGGATAATCTCGGCCGCGTCGTGGCGGAATATCCGCATCTGCGCGACATCCGGATCTTCCCCGCGTCGCCGCGGGTCGAACTGCGCGGTATCGAGCATCTCCGCCGGGCCGAGGCAGATGGCCGCTCCGCGATCCTGTTCAGCGCGCATCTCGGCAACTGGGAGATCGCCGCTCTGGCGGCCGGGCAATACGGCCTCGACATGGTGCAGATCTACCGGGCCGCCAACAATCCGCTGGTCGATCGAATGATCGCGCGATTTCGTGGCGACGATGGCGAACTGATCCCGAAGGGCGCGCTCGCCTCGCGGCGGGCACTTGCCGCGCTGCGGCGCGGCGCGCACCTCTCGATGCTGATCGATCAGAAGCTCAATGACGGGATCCCGGTACCATTCTTTGGTCGCCCGGCGATGACCGCGCCCGCGCTGGCGGTACTGGCGCTGCGCTTCGGATGTAGCGTCTTGCCGGTGCACGTCATGCGATTGCGCGGGGCAAAATTCCGGCTGATCATCGAGCCGCCGATGTCGCTGCCCGGCAGCGGCGACCGCGAGGCCGACGTCGCCACGCTTATGGCGGCGGTAAACCGCAAGGTCGAAGGCTGGATACGCCATAACCCGGAACAATGGTTCTGGCTGCATAGCCGCTGGCCCGATTGAACCGGCCCAAGGAGGCTCTGACGTGATGACGATAAGCTGCGACAGAGCGCATGCCACACATCATTGAAACGGTCACCATCGATGGCGCGACTATCCGGCTGTATCGTGGCAGCCAGGAACGCGCTGACGCGCCTCCCCTGCTGTTCCTGCATGGTGCCGGCGGCCATACCGGCTGGATGACGTTTCTCGACACGCTGGCGCAGCGCTTCCGTGTCTTTGCCCCAGAGCATCCCGGTTTTGGACAGTCAGCTGATCCGCCCTGGCTCGATACCGTCGACGATCTCGCGTATTTCCACCTCGACCTGATCCGCGCCTTGGGGCTCGGCAGCGTGCACCTGATGGGGACCTCGCTCGGCGGCTGGGTGGCGGCCGAGATGGCGGTGCGTGATACCGCGCCGCTCGCGTCGCTGACACTGGTCGGGGCGGTCGGGATCACTGCAGGCGGCGAGCCAATCCCTGATGTGTTCCGCATGCCGGTCGAGGAAAACCTGAGGCGCTTCTACGCCGACCAAACGCGCGCCGCCCGCCGCGTCGGCGACATGGCCAAGGCGGACATGCAGATGGTCGCGAAAAATAAGGCGACGGTCAGCCGGCTCGCCTACCGGCCGCGGTTCCACAATCCGCAGCTGGCGAAATGGCTGCACCGCATCGGTATCCCGACCCTGCTGCTGTGGGGAGAACAGGACGGTCTGGTGCCGCCCGTCTTTGGTGAGGCCTATCGGGCGCTGATCCCCGGTTCCCGTCTGGTCGTCCTGCCCGATGCGGGGCATGCGCCTTTCGACGAGCAGCGCGAGGCATTTCTGGCCGCATTTCTCGACTTCATCGACACCACCGCAAGCATTGACTGACCGCGCCGCACCGCACCCAGCTAAAACCGGACGCTACCGTCGGACGGGGCGGCGGGCTCGGTTTGTTGGACGCGCGGTCGCGGCGGCGGGTGGGGGTGCACCGGCGGTGGACGGCGAGCGATGATCGGCTCGGGCGCCGGCGGCGGTTCAGCCCGCGGTGGTGGTTGAGGCGGCATCTTGGGTTTATCGAGCCAGCCGCCGGGTACAAGATTGTCGGCGCGAGCGACTGGCACGATCAGATTTAACGTCGGCCCCACAAGCAGCCCTGTAACGACACCGGCCATAACCAGCCGGGAACAAATGCGCACGACGCTCACGGCCTTCCCCTGATGCGGACCGGGTTATTGCTTGGTTATTATGGCTTTCTCATGTCGGCGCGCCAAAAAATTGTTCAGACGTAAAGCACACCCCGTCGTCTCGCCCGACTGCCTGGGCGGGGCTCAATCGAAATCTTCGGCGAGTGTTGCCCGGACTTGTTCCGGAATTGTGGCCATGTGCCCGTAATTCGGATGATCGAACCCGATAAAAACACGGGCGCCGGGCGCCTTGAAGGCGGCAACCTGCTCGGCGGCAAAGGGGAACCGGATAAACTGTACCGAGGATGCCTTGCCCTCCGGGCTGGTATTTTCGCGGGTCGGATCGGGCTCACCGCGGATGCGGCTGCCGCCAACCTCGATGAACGCGTGGTTCTCGGCGTGCCCAAGCTCGGCCAGAGTGCGGGCGCGCCGCACCGGGTCGGCGATCTCGAACATGACCGTCGCGACCAGTTCGCGGCCTTGCGGGATCAGCGGGTTATAGGCATCCAGTTCGTCGGCGATCTGCGCCTCGCCGCCCTTTTCGATGTACAGCATCTCCTGCACCTGCTGCCACATCGTGTCGTAGCTCTCGAAGTAAAAGGTCGCCACCGGCCCTACTTCGACGCGGCGGCGCCGTTTTAGGTCGCTCATCTCGCGGCGCTTGTCGCGGCGGATTTTACCGTATTCCGCCAGCGACATCAGATCCGCGGCGGTGAGCTGGCGCTTTCCGCGGGCGGACGGATTGGCTTCCGCGATGGTCATGCGATGATCCTCGTTGTGGGCTAGGGCGCGCCCTCGGGGATGCCGTAGGCGCGCGCCAGAAGCTCGATCGGGTGATGCGATCGGTCGGGAACAGCCTCATCCTTGGCGAGAAGCTCCATCCCCTGCTTAATGTGCATGCCGGCGAGCGGGCATTCCGATGACAGGAACGGCGTCACCTCGCGCAGCGCCTGGCGCGCAACCGGCCGTCCGACCTTGATCGCCGTCTCGAAATTCTCCTTCATTACGCCCCATGAGCCGCCGTGGCCCGAGCAGCGTTCGATGACATTAACCTTGGCATCGGGCAGCAATCGCAGCATTTCGGCCGATTTCTGGCCCATGTTCTGGGCCCGCGCGTGACACGCGATGTGCATCGTGACCGCGCCGCCAAGCGGCTGGAGGCCGGGGGCAAGGCCCTCCTTGCGCGCGATGTCGACGATGTATTCCGAGATGTCGAAGGTCGCCGCCGAAAGCTTCTTGACCGCCGGGTCATCCGGCACGATCAGCGGCCATTCGAATTTCAGCATCAGGGCGCAGGACGGTACCAGCGCGACGATGTCGTAGCCCTTGTCGATGTAGGGGCCAAAGACAGCGGCGACGTGCTTGGCGGCGGCCGCGACCTTGGATAGATCGCCGGCCTCGAGTTGCGGCATCTGACAGCATTGCGGGTGCAGCATCTCGGTCTCGACGCCATTGCGCGCCAGCACTGCCTGCGCTGCCTCGCCGATGCCCGGATTATTGTAATTAACGAAACAGGTTGCGTAGAGCACCGCCTTGCGGGCCCTCGCCGGCGCCTCTGCGGCGCGGGAAGGCGGATTGCGCTTGGCACGCATCACCGCGGTACGGCCGGTATATTTCGGGAGGTCGGCCTTGCGGTCGACATCCGCGACCTTTTCCATGATCGGCCGGGTCAGCGTATTCTTGGTATCGCTGGCCCAGTTGGCGAGCGGCGCAACCAGTTTGGCCATAGCGCCGTTGCGGTCGGTTTTGCCGAGCTGTTCGCGCGACCAGCGGACCTTGTGTTCCTTGAACTCGACCGCCCGGTAGCGCAGCATCGTATGCGGGAAGTCGAGGTCGAACTCGTGCGGCGGCACATAGGGACATTTGGTCATAAAGCACATGTCGCAGAGCGTGCAGGCGTCGGCGACCTGTTGGTAGGCCGATACCGGCACGCTATCGAGCTCCCCGGTCGGCGAGTTGTCGATCAGATCGAACAGCCGGGGAAACGAGTCGCATAGATTGAAGCAGCGCCGACAGCCGTGGCAGATGTCGAAGATGCGGTGCATCTCAGCCTCGGTCTTGGCGCGGTCGGCAAAATCGGGGTCTTCCCACGCGAGGACGTGGCGCACCGGTGCGCCCAGGCTGCCTTCTTGCATCTGGTAACCTTTCGCGCCGTTCGGCGCGGCGCCTGATTGAGAAGGGCGCGGGAGCTACGGCCCCGCGCCCTGTCTTAATACAATGGTCCTTATTGCATCAGTCGCGGCGATTGACGCGATCAGCTTAGCGTGTCAAACGCCCGCTGGAAGCGGCCGGCATGCGACTTCTCCGCCTTTGCCAAGGTCTCGAACCAATCGGCGATCTCGTCAAAGCCTTCCTCGCGCGCGGTGCGCGCCATGCCGGGATACATGTCGGTATACTCGTGGGTCTCACCCGCGATCGAGGCCTGCAGATTGTTCGAGGTGCTGCCGATCGGCTTGCCGGTCGCCGGATCGCCGGTCTCCTCGAGATATTCCAGATGGCCGTGTGCATGGCCGGTTTCGCCTTCCGCGGTCGAGCGGAACACGGCCGACACATCGTTGAAGCCTTCAACGTCGGCCTTCTGGGCGAAATAGAGGTAGCGACGGTTGGCCTGGCTCTCGCCGGCGAACGCGGCCTTCAAATTATCTTCGGTCTTTGAGCCTTTGAGTGACGGCATCCTTCCCTCCTTGCTGAGCCTGGCCTTGCTGAGGCTGGCGCCTGCATGATCAGCGCCGGTAACCCGCCTTCACTTAATAGGGATCGACCCGACGCGTGTCAACGCGATTTAGAACTGTTCTAAATCTGCGAGCGACTCGCAACTGGATCCCGGCGGATGCGGATGATGACATCGACCCGGCTGATCGCGGCGCCTTCGGGCGGCTGCGGCAGCTGACCCACCATCACCATGTCACCCGGAATGTCCTGCAGATGCCCGGTGCTTTCGCAGAAGAAATGGTGATGGTCGTCGATATTGGTATCGAAATAGGATCGCCCGGGCTCAACCACGACCTCACGCAACAGGCCCGCCGTGGTGAACTGGTGCAGCGTGTTGTACACCGTGGCCAACGATACCGGTATCGACCGTGCAAGCGCCTCATCGTGGAGGTGCTCCGCGGTGACGTGCCGGTCACCGGTTTCGAACAGCAGGGTGGCCAACGCCATGCGCTGACGCGTCGGCCGCAGGCCGGCGGTCCGCAGGCGCTGCAATACGCCGGAAGCAGGCGAAGATGATTCCATACCAGACGATATAGAGCGCAATAAGCCGGAAATAAAGGCGGTCTGACGCGCTTTCTAGGTGGTTTAGCGCGAAAATTCAGGCCGTTGTGGTAAACGAAGCGGTGAGGACCGACTGTATTGGGGCGCGGCGAATTCAGTTCTGATGCCGAAATGGGCGGGTTACCTGGTTCATGCCTGATGATTAAGGCGCAATCCCGCACTCGGCCACTCGACAGCGACCAACCGGCCGGTCCAGGACAGCGTGATATACGCCGTCTTCAGGTCGGGGCCGCCGAAACAGATATTCGTGGTCATCGGGTCGGGCATCGGATGATGCTCGATATGCCGCCCATCCGGCGAGATCACGGTAATCCCGCCATTGATCAGCGTCGCGACGCAGATTCGCCCGTCCGCCTGCACCGCCAGCGAGTCAAAGCGCTGATAACCGCCCATCCCGGCGATCAGCTTCCCACCGTGCGGTGACGGCCACGGCTCCTTGCGCACCACTCCCGGTGCCTCGATCGGGAACGCCCAGAGCCGCGCCGCCTCGGTCTCGGCGACATACAGCGTCGTGCCGTCCGGTGACAGGCCTATGCCGTTTGGCGTCACCATCGGATAGGCCACCTCGGTGATCGATGACCCGTCGGCTTTGGCATAATACACGGCGCCGCGATCCATATCGCGCGCCCGCACCTTGCCGAGATCGGTGAAGTAGAAACCGCCCTCGGTGTCGAAAACGATGTCGTTCGGCCCCTTCAGCGGGACATCGCCGCAGGCGCGGTACAGCACATCGACGGCGCCGGTCTGGAGATCGACGCGTTCGACCCGGCCGCCGCTGTAATCGGCGGCTTGCATCATCGGGCGAATACGGCCGTTCTCGCGGTGCCAGGAGAAGCCGCCATTGTTGACGACATAGCAGTTGCCGTCCGGCCCTATCGCGGCTCCGTTCGGTCCGCCCCCGGGACGCGCGATGACGTGCTTCGTTCCGTTGGACGCGACCCGCGTCAGAGCGCCTGCGGCAATCTCGACAAGCACGATCGACCCGTCCGGCACCACAACGGGCCCCTCGGGAAACTCCAGCCCCTCGGTCAGCGTACGGAATTCCATCGTCACTCCCGAGCCCGGTCAGGCCAGGCAGCTAGTCGGCAGCCTCGGCTGGTGGCGCCATCTTCGACCAGTACCAGTCATAGAAGTCGCGGCTGAGAGGTGCGTCGGCGATATCGTCGCCCTCCTCGCGCAGCATTTCCGCGATGTTGTCGGTGCTGGACGCCTGGCCTTCGCGGCCCGGCGCCGGCAGGTGCACGACATCGAGCTCGGTCTGGCCGGGGTATCGCGGGATCATGCGAACGAGCGCCGCCTCATCGTCGTTGACCGCGACAAAGCTGAGGGCGCCGAGTTCCACCACGGTTTCGCATCCGCCGCCACCGAATACCAGCTCAGGTGCGTTGAGCAGATGCTGGCGCAGCGGCTTCCAGTTGACCGTCGCCTTGTGGCGCTGCCGGCGACTGACTTTGCGCTCGCCGAGATCGGCGGGAATGGCGCCGAGGTCTACCGGACCGGCGGGCGGCGGCTCGGGCGCCACCGCCGACGGGTCGATCAGGATGAGCCCGCGGTCGATTTTCATCGCATAGCGTGGCAGGCGATAGCGGGACCGATCCTTGATGTCGGGCCGCAGGTTCGGCTCGGTCAGGCGCCCATCAAGCGCGTAATACCAGGCATGATACTGGCAAAACAACCGGTTGGTGCGCCCGCTCTCCTCCTCGCAGACGCGATAGCCGGCATGCAGACAGGCATTGCGCAGCGCGTGGATCTGGTCCTCGCTCTCGCGCACGATGACGACCGAGCGGGGGCCGACATCGGCACGGAAATAATCGCCATCGACGGCCAGCCGACTGGCATGGTCGACCGCCAACCAGGGCTTTACGAAGATATTGGAGACTTCGGCGGAAAAGACCTCATAGGCCTCGAACAAGTCGGGGTCGGGGGCGATTGCATCGCCCTTTTGCAGCTGGTCACCCAGCTCCAAGACGCAATCGGGAAGCTCCATGGCCATCATTTCCGGGTCTGTGGGCGCCGCCTGCCGCTATAACCGGCTTTTCGGCTCATGCATATCGTAAAGATGCAAGGCGCGGGCCGGGTTGCGCGACGCGCATGCGCCGAGGCACCGGCGCCGACAACCCGAGCCGAACTGCCAGACGGCTCTCCGGCGCCGTCGGAGAGCCGTCGAGGGCTTCTTAATGGTGCTCCTCTTCGCCGGGTTTGGGGGCAGGCTTGCCGCCAGGCGGCGGTGCTCCCGGATGCGGGGGCGGTGCAGGCGGATGCGAGGCGGCCGGTGGTGGCGCTGCGGGATGCGGCGCTTCCGGCGGGTGCGCGGCGGCAGGTGGTGGCGCTGCGGGATGCGGCGCTTCCGGCGGGCGCGGGGCGGCCGGCGGCGGCGCTGCGGGATGCGGCGCTTCCGGCGGATGCGGGGCGGCCGGCGGCGGTGCAGTGGGATGTGGCG
>JAFAYW010000025.1 GCA_019240125.1 Alphaproteobacteria bacterium | reverse complement strand
CCGGACCTGTCGCAGATCGGGCTCCACGCCGACGCCGCGCTGAATGCGATGAAGGACGCCGGCCTCGGCCCAAGGACATCGACGGCATCGCGACAGCCGGCGAGACCCCGGTCACGATCGCGCATTATCTCGGTATCACGCCTCGCTGGGTCGACGGCACCGCGGTCGGCGGCTGCTCCTTCATGATTCATGTCCGCCACGCCGCCGCCGCGATCGAAAGCGGGCTGTGCAAGACCGTGCTGATCACGCACGGCGAAAGCGGTCGCTCCGGCGTCGCGCGCAGCCGGCCGGCGGTGTCGCCGGGCAGCCTGCAAGGGCAGTTCGAATTGCCCTACGGCCCGATGGGGCCGCCGACCCTCTTTACGATCCCGGTATTGCGGTATCTCAAAACCTACGGCGTGACGCAGGAACAGCTGGCGATGGTCGCGGTGATCCAGCGCGAATGGGCCGCGAAAAACCCGCGCGCCACCTTCAAGGACCCGATCAATGTCGAAGATGTGCTCAGCTCGCGGATGATCGCCTATCCGTTCCGGTTGCTGATGTGCTGCCTGGTGACCGATGGGGGCGGCGCGCTGATCCTGACCACCGCAGACCGCGCCAAGGATTTTCCAACCAAGCCAGTCTATCTGCTCGGCACCGGGGAGTCGGCCGAGACGCCGATGGTCAGCCAGATGGAGGATTTCACGACGTCGCGCGCCTTCCGGGTGGCGGGGCCGACCGCCTTCGCCGAAGCCGGCATCGGCCACAAGGATGTCGACCACCTGATGATCTACGACGCCTTCGCGCATCTGCCGATCTACGGATTGGAAGATCTCGGCTTCTGCAAGCGGGGCGAGGCGGCGTCGTTCATCTGGGAGCGCAATACGGCCCCCGGCGCGAAATTGCCACTCAACACCAATGGCGGCGGCCTCAGCTACATGCATTCGGGCATGTACGGGATGTATGCGTTGCAGGAAAGCGTGCGCCAGATGCGTGGCAGCGCCCCGGCGCAGGTGCCCGGCGCGAAAATCTCAGTGTGTCATGGTGTCGGCGGCATGTTTGCCGCGTCGGGCACGATCATCATGACAAACCAAGCCTAGTCCGGAGCGGGTCGGAAAGAGGAGTTCGGCGCCGCGCGTCATGCGCGGTGCTGCGCAAATGGCGGGCGGGAGAGATCGCGACCCTGATCTCTTTATCCCCGCCCGCGCGCTCGCAGAAATTGCCGGTTTATCCGGTCCAGCGCTGTATTTGCTTGTCGATCATTAGCGCACGAACCGATTAACAAAACATTAATGCTATCTAAGTCGGCAACTCGTCGTCGCGGGTTTCGCGGCCGATCAGCATCGCGATTATGCTGAGCACTGCGAAGCAGGTCATGAAGGCGGCGGCGTTGTTGAAGCTGCCGAACGGCACCACCAGGAGGCCGGCGACCAGCGGGCCGAAGCTGGTGATGATGCGGCCCGATCCATTGCAGAACGACACCGCTGTCGCCCGCACATGCGTCGGGAACAGCTCCGGCAGGTACACCGCGTGCCCGGAGAAGACGCCAAACACGAAACAGCCGAAAATCGGTAACACCAGCGGATACCATGAATAGGTGTCGAGGCCGAGATACAGCACAAGGCCGCTGGCGATCGCCCCGATATTGAACAAGATGATCGTCAGGCGGCGGCCAATCACGTCGGCGATAAAGCCGAAGCTGGCATATCCGACAATACCGCCAAGACCCCACAGCATCATGCCGTTGCCGACATAGGGGATGGCGGCCGCGCCGGTGATGTTCTCCTTTTGCAGCATCATGGTCTGGATCGTCGGCAGCCAGATCTGGCTGGTCCAGATCGACAGTAGCGTACCAAGGCAGAACAGCAGGCCGACAAAGGTGCCGAAACGCAGAGCCGGCGAGAACAGCTGCGCGAACGGAAAGCGCATGAACTCGCGGTCTTCATGGCTGGTCGCTCCGCCGGCTTCGCGAACGGCGGCGCGCCGCTCCTGCACAGCGCTGAAATGATCCGGCTCCGGCACGCCGCGGCGCAGGATCAATAACAGGATGGCCGGCAGGATGCCGACGAAGAACACATAGCGCCAGCCGAACGGCCCGACGAGGCTGTAGATTTGCCCGCCGATCAGCGGACCGAAGGCGCCGCCCGTCATCATCAAGCCCAGCACCTTGGCGCGGTTCTTGTTGGCGAAAACCTCGGCGGTGAGTGCGATTCCGACAATCCCCTCGGCGCCGGTCCCGAGCCCGCCAAGAAAGCGGAATATTCCCAACTGGAACGCTGAGTGGGCAAACCCCTGACAGGCCGTGAACACGCTGAAGATCACGATGCTGAGCGCCAGCGCCCGCACCCGTCCGATGTAATCGGCGACGATGCCGAACAAAAAGCCGCCGAACGCCCAGCCAAGCAATCCGGCCATCGCCAGATAGCCACCCACCTGGCCAATTTGCGCCGGGCTGGGATTGCCGCCCAGCAACTCCGTCAACGCAGGTCGCAAGACAAAGGCAAACAGGCCGAAATCGGTAGAATCCAGGGCCCAGCCGAGCCAGGTGACCAGAAAGATTTTCCACTGATACGACGTGAGCCCAAGCAACCCGGGCGCAGGTAATGATCGAACCTCTTCGTATTGCATCTGACCTCAGCGGGAGTAGGTCGCTCACCAGGCGGAGCGTGCCGCCGCCACGCTACCCAGCGCCGTACTGTGAACGCCACGAATTCAAGCGCTTAAGGCGGTTTCCGCGAGGTTATGCCGCAGTTGCGAAACGGCTCTCCTCGCAGTGCAGCACCATTGTCCGAGCAACAGCTAAGGCGGCATGCGCAGGCCGGCCACCTGATCGGCGCGCCGGCAGCGTACGCGATGGTCAGCGTCCAACTCGACCACGTCGGGAAAGGCGGTGGTGCAGGCTGCCTCGGAATAGGTACAGCGTGGCGCGAAGCTGCATCCCGGCGGCAAGGCTGACAGGTTCGGTGGCGCGCCTGGGATGGTAGTGAGGCGGCTTCCTGGCTCGACCCCATGCAGGTTCGCGTTGAGCAGCCCCTCGGTATAGGGGTGGGCACGTTGTTTCAAGACGCTGGCGGCACGACCGGTCTCGACGAAGCGACCGGCATACATTACCGCCAGCCGGTCGCTGACCTCGACCGCGGCGCCGACATCGTGGGTCACAAAGATCACCGCCATGCCCAGCTCGCGCTGCAACTCGCGCAGCAGCAGGAGGATCTGGATCTGCACCGTTACATCGAGCGCGGTGGTCGGCTCGTCTGCCAGCAATACCGCCGGGTTGCATGAAAGGGCGAGGGCGATCATCGCGCGCTGCCGCATGCCGCCTGACATCTCGTGCGGAAACGCATCGAAGCGGCGCCGGGCCGAGGGGATCTGCACCCGCTCGAGCAGTTCGAGCGCGTGCGCCTTGGCCGTGCGCCACCCGATCCCCTGGTGTCGCATCATCGTCTCCGCGATCTGTTCGCCGATCGTAAATACCGGGTCGAGTGCGGTAACCGGCTCCTGAAAAATCATCGCGATGCGGTTGCCGCGCATCTCCTCAAGGCGGTTGGTCGAGGCGGCGGTGATATCCTCGCCTTCAATCGCGACGCGGCCGCCGATCTCGCAGGTTTCCGGCAGGAGCCGCATCAAGGCACGCAGGGTGACGCTTTTGCCCGAGCCGGATTCGCCGAGGATGCCCAACACCTCGCCCCGCGCCAACCGGAAGTTGAGGCCGTTGACCGCGTGAATCGTGCGGTCGCGTTGACGGAAGTGAACCGTGAGATTCTCGACCTCGACCGCGGCGCCCTCAATCATGGCCGGCCCCCACGACAGCGGCTTGGCTGTGCCCGGAACCGGGGATCACCATGTGGCAAGCGGCAAGATGCGCCCCCTCGCCCCCACTGGGGGACAGGGTTGGGGTGAGGCGGACCCGCGAAATTTCCTGCATCGGACCCTCATCCACCGCTTGCGCGCGCAAGCGGTCCCCCTTCCCTCGCATTGCGGGAGAGGGTTCTTCTTCGATCGCCGAAAGTACGGGCGACACCCGCGCGCATACCCCCTCGGCAAACGTGCAGCGGGTGCGGAAACGGCAGCCGGAGGGTGGGTTGATCGGGTTCGGTGGATCGCCTGTCAGCGGCGGCACGCTCGTGCGATTATCCGGGTCCATGCTCGGCATCGCGCGCAGCAGCGCCTGAGTATAAGGATGCGCCGGGTGGCGGAACAGATCGGCGACCGGCGCGATCTCGACGATGCGACCGAGATACATCACGACGACCTGATCGCTGACGTGCCTCACGACGTTGAGATCGTGCGAGATGAACAGATAGGTGAGGCCGAGATCACGCCGCAGGTCAGCCAGCAGGTTGAGGATTTGCGCCTCGACCGATTTGTCGAGGGCGGAGACCGCCTCGTCGAGAATCAGCAGGCGCGGCTCGAGGGCGAGCGCCCGCGCGATATTGACACGCTGGCGCTGACCGCCCGACAGCTCGTGCGGGTAGCGGCGGGCGAACAGCGACGCGCGCAACCCAACCTGGTCAAGCAGCCGCTCGGCCCGGTCATGAGCCTGGCGCGTTGAGACACCTCTGGCGGCGCGCGGCCCGAACGCGATGATATCTGCGATCGTCGAGCGCGGGTTGAGTGAGGAATAGCTGTCCTGAAATACCATCTGCGCCGCCAGCCGCAGCTCGCGCACGCTGATGCCATCGGAAGTGCCAACCGCGTCGCCATCGAAGATGATCTCGCCCGCATCCGGGGCGATCAGATGCAACAGCAGCCGTGCGGTGGTGGATTTACCGCAGCCGGACTCGCCAACCACACCCAGCGTGCTGCCTTTTGCGATTGAGAACGAGACGCCGTCAACGGCTTGTACCGTATCGCCGCCAAACCCCCAGAAGCCGCCTTTCGCCGGGAAATGCTTTTTCAGATCGCGCACGATCAACAGCGGTTGCGCTGGGCCGCCCCGATCTTCTGGCAGAGGGTGGGTGACCATCATGTCTGGAGCTTTATGTCCATTGCACTGCGCAACCCGTCGCTCAGCAGGTTGAAGCAAAGCGAGGTGATGACGATGGCGACGCCGGGCAGGGCGGCGACGATCGGATTGACGAAGATCGCCTGCCGCAACGCGTTGAGCATCAGCCCCCATTCCGGGTTGGGCGGGGTCACGCCTAGGCCGAGGAACGACAGGCCGGCCGACAGAATGATGCTGATGCTGACGAGGCTGGTGGCGTAGACCAGGATGCCGCCCAGCACATTCGGCACGATCTGGTGGCGGATGATCGCATGCAGCGGCGCCGCGCTGGCCCGCGCCGCCTCGACAAAGTCGCGGCTCTTGACCTGGGTCGTTAGGCTCTCGGTGACGCGGACAATCGGCGGGATGAATACGACGCTCAGCGACAGGATCGTATTGCCGATACCAGCCCCGATCACGCCGCAGATCGCGATCGCCAGCAACACCGAGGGAAATGCGTAGAACACATCGACGACGCGCATCACCAGCATATTGATGAAGCGACCGCTGATCCCGGCGATCAGGCCAAGCGAGCCTCCGATCATCGTCGCGAAGAACACCGGGGTAATGCCACAGACGAGCGATAAGCGGGCGCCATAGACTAGGCGGGACCAGATATCCCGGCCGGTTTCATCGGTGCCGAGCCAGAAGCCCGGTGTACCGATTGGCTTGAGGCGCCGCAAGACACTGCCTTGCAGCGGGTCGTGCGTTGCCACCAGCGGGGCACAGATCGCGAGCAGGATGATCGCCAGCAGCAATACGCCGACCGCCAGTGTGACGTGGTCGCGCAAGAGGCGAGCGCCCACACCGCGCCAGTAGCCATGCGGCTCGTTGTTCGCGCCCGCGTCGGGGCGGAGCAGGGGTTGAGCGGCGGTGATCTCGGTCACAGGGCGCGCTCCGTTCAGCGGCGGATACGCGGGTCGATCAGCGCCTGCGCGATATCGACCAGCAGGTTGATGAAGACAAAGAAACTCGCCAGTACCAGCACCGTGCCCTGCAGTACCGGGATGTCGCGGCGGAAGATCGCGAGGTTCATGAACTGGCCGGAGCCGGGCCAGTTGTAGACGGTCTCGACCAGGATCGAGCCGCCCATCAGATATCCGAGCTGCAAGCCCATTACCGCCAGCGCCGGTGGTGCCGCATTTTTCAGCACGTGCCAGATGACGCGCCGCCGCCGCAGCCCCTTCGCGTGCAGCGCGTTGGGAAATTCCTGGCTGAGGATTTCCAGCACGGTCGAACGCACCATGCGGCCGATAACACCCATCGGGATCATCGACAGTGTGATGACCGGCAGGATCAGGAATTTGAGGTCTTCCCAGCTCGCCGGGATGCCGCCGCTCGGTCCCATCCCCGCGGCCGGAAGCACCGGCCACAGCACCGCGAAGACGATGACCATCGCGATGCCGAGCCAGTAATGCGGCATCGACAGCCCGAGGATCGTGATGACCGAGAAGACCTTGTCCAGCCACCGTCCATAATTGAAGGCGGCCAGGGTGCCGAACAGCGTCCCAAGGGAGAAGCCAAGCACGGCAGCGGGGACGGCCAGGATGAAGGTGTTGCCGAGGGCGCTCAGCAATTCGCCGGTGACCTGCAGTCCGGTGAACACCGACGTACCGAGATTGCCGTGCACCACCCGGATCAGCCAGGCGAAATACTGAACGTAGAGCGGCTTATCGAAGCCGAATTCGACCTTGAGCCGCTCCACGACCTCCTTCGGTGCCTCGGGCGGCAGCAGGATGTCGAGCGGGTTGCCGGGTATCAGGTGAATCAGGCCAAAGGCGACGATCGAGACCCCGAACAGGATCAGGATCGTGTGCATCAGGCGCAGGGTTATGAACCGGGCCATGGGTACTCGACAACGTGCGAACGGGAGCGCTTGTGCTGCGTCGCAGCAATCGCCATGCCAGCGTCTCGGATTATCGCATGTGCGGGCTGCCGCACCCCTCGTCCGAAGTGCGGAGGCGTGACCGCGTCCCTTAAGCATATGCAGTCGCTCGCAACCTCTTCAGTCTCGCTGCGCAGCCGGGGACTGAACAGGATCCGCCGCTGCGATAACGTCAGGTCGGCCTTCCAATCGACCGGCCTGAGCGTGAGCGGCCTTCTCTGAACTACTCCACCGTTACCTTGGTAAAGTCCTGGTACCAGCTTTGGGCCGGCTGGAAGCCCCTCACTTTGGCCGACATCGCGCGCGGGTTCAGATCGTGCACGATGAAGAGCCAGGCGGCCTGATCGACGATCCGCGCATGCGCCTGCGCCAGCAGCTCGGTCTGCTGCTCCTGATCAAAGCTCTGCTGTGCCTTGTCCAGCAAATCCTGCACCTGCGGGTCGCTGTAATGGCCCCAATTGATGCCGTTCGGCGAAAAGCTGGTCTTGCTGTAATAGCGGAACATCGCGCCGGGATCAGGGAAGCTGAGGCTGTTGTTCAGCGCGTCGTCGCCATGCGAGGCCGGCGCGGCCGGGTCGCTGCGCTTGGCCACCAGCATGCTGCCCCAATCCGTCACATCGAAATCGAGGTCGAACCCGATAGGCTTCACCGTCTGTTCGATGATCTCGTTCATCGGCAATGGCAACATCTGGCCCGAGCCGGCGGTCGAGATCATGATCTTGGCCTTGACCGGATGGTCCGGCCCATAGCCTGCCTCCTTGAGCAGCGCTTTGGCCTTTTCCGGGTCATAAGTATAGCGCTGTGTCGGCTTGCCGAATTCCGGGGAATCGGGTGGATAGAGGCCCACCGCCGGTTTCGCAGTGCCATTGAGGAACTTGACGATCGCATCGCGGTCTATCGCGTAATTCAGCGCCTGCCGAATGCGCACATCCTTGAATACCGACTTGTCGGTGACATTGAAGATGTAGGGCCAGGTGTGCGGGTAGGGCCAGGTGCTGATCTGGAACCCGGCAGCCTTGAGGGAGGGGATCGCATCGGGTGGCGGCACCTCGATCCAATCCACCTGCCCGGCGCGCAAGGCGGCGAGCCGCGTCGTCGCCTCCGGCATCGGGATCAGGATCAGCTTCTGCAGTTTCGGGATGCGGGTCTTGTCCCAGTAATTCTCGTTGCGGGTCATTTCGACCATTTGGCCGGGCACCACCTTGGTGATCTTGAACGGCCCCGTGCCGGCCGGCACCTTGCCGAATTCCGCCCAGTTACGGCCCGCCTTCTCGTACTGCGCCGGGCTGACCATCAGGATGTTGGGCACCATGTAGGGGAAGAAGCTGAACGGCGACTTGGTGTAGATCGCGAGATGCGTGTCGTCGATCTTTTGCCAATGATCGACCATGTTGACCGAGGAGCGCACGATCGCCGATGCCGGCGCATCGAATTGCGGCGACTTCTCATCGAACAGCCGCTGCATGTTCCACGTGACGGCGTCCACCGTCAGCGGCGTGCCGTCGGTAAAGGTAACGCCGTCGCGGATGGTGAAGATCCAGCGGGTATGATCCGCTTCGTCAACCTTCCACTCGCTTGCAAGGCCCGCCGTCACCCCGGCGATCTTGTCGGGATGGGTGAAGTCCCAGTTGATCAGCCCGTCGAACGCGGGAAACCCGCAAAACCGGTAACCCTCGCCGCCGTTGTTTGGGATGCCCGTCGTCGTCGGTGTGTCCGACGCGGTCATGGCAATGCGCAGGGTCTGCGCCGGAGTTGGTCTGGCCGGCAACAAGGCGGCCGCCAGTGCCAGCCCGGCCGCAATTAAACGTGCGCGCGTCATCGGAAACCTCGCCTGAAACTGTTTTGCGGGTGCTCCCGGCATCTCCTCCGACGCGAGCGCCGCAAGCAGCGTGCCAGATAGGGTGGGACCAAAAGATTCCCCAACCAGACAGCCTATATCCGGGCCGGGCAGCGAAGCGCCGAACTCAGGCCACGCATCGCCGAGGTGACATATTGCAGTAACAGATCGCGCTTACTGAATCGCGCTTACTGAAAGGTGCCGCAGACTGGAAATCGGACAGAAGTGCAGACAATCATCCTCGCCACGGACGCGTGGCGGCCGCAGATCAATGGGGTGGTGCGGACGCTTGAGGCGCTCGCCGCCCATACCCCGGCACTGGGTGCCGAGATTCTGTTCCTGACCCCCGAAGGGTTCCCGGGCTTTCCGCTTCCTGCCTACAAAAGCATCCGATGCGCACTGCCGACCCGCGCCGAAATCGCCCGGCGGATCGAGCAGGCTAACCCGGACGCGATCCACATCGCCACGGAAGGGCCGATCGGGCACGCCGTGCGACGCTTCTGCCTTGGCCGGGGGCTGGCCTTTACGACCAGCTTCATGACCCGCTTTCCCGAATACATTTCAGCCCGTCTGCCGATTCCCGAAACTTGGAGCTATGCATTCCTGCGCCGTTTCCACGCGCCCGCTGCTATCACGATGGTCTCGACCCAACGGTTGCGAACCGAGCTTGAGGGCCGCGGTTTCCAGCATCTCGGCCTCTGGGCCCGCGGCGTCGACACAGCCTTGTTTCACCCGCGTCGTGCCCTCCCGCTCGCCCTGAAGCGGCCGATCTTTGTCACGGTCGGACGCATCGCCATCGAGAAGAACCTCACCGCCTTTCTCGCGCTCGATCTACCCGGCTCAAAGCTCGTGATCGGCGAGGGGCCGCAGGAGGCGGAGCTGAAGGCGCTTTTTCCCGATGCGCATTTCGTTGGAGCGCTGCACGGCGACATGCTGGCCGGCCACATGGCCGCCGCTGATGTCTTCGTCTTTCCCAGCCGGACCGACACGTTCGGGCTGGTGCAACTGGAAGCATTGGCCTCGGGTGTGCCTGTTGCTGCCTACCCGGTTCCGGGACCCCTCGACGTTATCGGTGATGCTCCCGTCGGGGTGCTCAACCAGGATTTACGCCAGGCGTGCCTGCAGGCGCTGATGGTCCCGCGCGATGCCTGCCGGGCGTTCGCCGAAAGGCATTCCTGGGCGGCGAGCGCGGCCCAGTTTGTCGGTCACTGCCGGCCCTGTGCATCCGCCCCGAGAGAGGCCGCCTGACCATACCGCAGGATATCACACCGCTGGCGCCTGTTGCTGCAACGCCGTTCAGCGTTGAGTGTCAGGGCGCGATAAAGCGGTCGATCTTGCGGCGACGGAATCGCCACGCGCCGCCTTGCTTCACCATATGGTCCACATACCCGCCGCCGGAGCCGATCTTTGGGCCATCGGGACTGTTCGTCACGACAATCCAGTTCGAGTGAACCCTGGCGGAGTCATCGTCAAGGTCGATCACGATATTGGTAACGAGATGGATGCCGCGGGGACGGTCGTGACCGCTGCGGGCGCGGATATCGCGGGCCAGCGCGGCGATCCCGCCGCGGCCGGTGCCGGCGCCAAAGGCTGTATCCCAAACGCCATCCTCGGTGAACAGCGCGGCCATGCTGTCGAAATTACCGCCATCGAGGCGAAAGCAGTATTCGGCCATTACCTCGCGGATCGCGTCCTTTTCCTCCAGAGCGGTCGGCATGCCTGTCCTCCCCGATTGGCTGAGCCGGCAGTGTAGCCCCGCGGCGGGAAACGCGGATAGATTTGCGCAACCGACAGGGAGGGCTCGCCAATGGCGCAACACGCACAGAACACGACCGGCCGCATCGCGCTATACGCCGCTGTCGGGCCTGATCTGACGCATTACGACGTCGATGTCGAAAACGCGACGCTGACCCGCCAGGACACCATCGCCCTGCCGGCCAACATCCACTATTGCTGGCCCCACGCGTCGCGGCCCATTCTCTATGCCGCGTCGAGCGACAGCGCCTCCGGCGTGGGCGGGCATGTGGGGGCCAACCACCACGTCTCGGCCCTCGGCATCGACCGGGCCAGCGGCGCGCTCGCCAAGCACGGCGCGCCGATCCCACTGCCGACCCGGCCGATCCATATGACGACCGATATTCCGTCAGCGAATATCCTGGTGGCGTTCAGCAATCCGAGCGGCCTGTGCGTATATCGGGTCAACCCGGACGGCACGCCTGGCGCCGAAGTGGAGCAGCCGGACGACATCGATCCCGGCATCTACGGCCATCAGGTGCGGGTGACGCTCGACAACCGCAAGGTCATCCTGGTGACGCGCGGGCATGACGCCGCCGGGGGTAACGCGGAAGAGCCCGGCGCGCTGAAGGTGTTCGACTACCAAAACGGGCAGCTCACCGACGAAGTATCGATCGCGCCAAATGGCGGGTTCGGCTTTGGGCCCCGGCATCTCGATTTTCATCCGACGATGCCATGGGTCTATGTGTCGCTCGAGCGGCAGAACCGCTTGGACATGTTCGCGTTTCACGGTGACACGCTATTGGCGACCCCGATCTATCAGGCCGGTACGCTCGCCGAGCCCGACAACATCCGGGGGCGGCAGGCGGTCGGCACCGTGAAGGTGCACCCGAACGGCCGCTTTGCCTATGTCGCCAATCGTGCCTCCTCCTCGGCCGAGGTGGACGGGCAGCGCGTCTTTGTCGGCGGCGAAAATTCGCTGGCCGTGTTCGCGCTCGACCAGACTACCGGCGAACCCAAGCCGATCCAGCATGTCGATACGCACGGCATCCACTGCCGCAATTTCCACATCGACCCGAGCGGCCGGCTATTGGTGGCCTCGCACATCATGGGGTTGCCGGTGCGCGACGGCGGTACCATCAAGACTGTGCCGGCCTGCCTGTCGGTGTTCCGCATCGGCGACGACGGCAAGCTCGATTATGTGCGCAAATACGATGTGGATGTCGGCAATCGCCAGATGTTCTGGATGGGCATGGTGGCGCTATAGTTTGCGCGAGCCCGAGCGAGCTTCATCGGGCAGTGCGGTCGCGTATGGAGACGCCAGTGGATGAGCCGGTCGGCAACGACATCTTTGAAACCGCGCAACGCGTGCTGCCCGGCGGCACGTTTGGCAATTACGCTGCCGAGGTCATCATTCGCGAGGGCAAGGGCGGCCGGGTGTGGGACGAGCACGGCAAGGAATATGTCGATTACCTGCTGGGTTCCGGGCCGATGCTGGTCGGCCACGCGCATCCCGAGGTGACGGAAGCGGCGCAGCAGCAGATTGCGCGCGGCACCACGTTTTTTGCCAATAACCGGCTGGGCATCGAACTGGCCGCCGCGATCGTCGATGCGGTGCCCTGTGCCGAGCAGGTGCGGTTCGTCTCCTCCGGGACCGAGGCCGATCTCTACGCGATGCGCGTCGCCCGCGCCTTTACCCGCAAGGACAAGATCCTGAAGTTCGAGGGCGGCTATCACGGCATGAGCGATTATTCGCTGATGAGCCTTGCGCCCAAGCAGTCGGGCAATTTCCCGCTGGCGGTGCCGGATTCTGGCGGCATTCCGAAAAGCGTGCGCGACGACATGATTATCGCTCCGTTTAACGATGCCGATGCCGTCGCCAACCTGGTGCATGAGCACCGTGATGAGTTGGCCGGCATCATTGTCGAGCCGTTTCAGCGCATTATCCCGCCCGCGCCAGGCTTTCTCGCGGCGTTGCGCAAAATCACTGAGTACAACGGCATTCCGCTGATCTTCGACGAGGTGGTCACCGGCTTCCGCCTCGCCTATGGCGGAGCGCAGGAATATTACGGTGTTACGCCCGATCTCTGCACCCTGGGCAAGGTGATCGGCGGCGGTTTCCCGCTCGCCGCGATCGCCGGCAAGACCGAGATCATGGCGCATTTCGACAAGAACAGGGTCAGCGACGAGAACTATCTCGTGCAGATCGGCACCTTATCGGGCAACCCGGTGGCGGCGGCGGCCGGCCTCGCGACGATGGCGATTCTGCGCCGCCCGGGCGCCTATGAACAGATCCACGCTACCGGGCGGCGCCTGATGGGGGCGCTGGCCGAACTCTTTCAGAAGGTTGGTATTCCGGCACAGATCAGCGGCGAGCCGCCGCTGTTCGATGTGGTCTTTTCACCCGACCCGGTGCGCGATTATCGCACCGCGCTGAAGGGAGACGCCGAACTGATGCGCCGCTTCAACGCGCTGCTGCGCGAACGGGGGATCCTTAAGGGCGAGTCGAAATACTACATCTCGCTCGCCCATACCCCGGAGGACGTCGATTTCACGATCGAGGCGTTCGAGGCATCAGTCGGCTTGCTGTAGGCGCGCGCGGCTCACCGCGTCAGCGCAGCTTCGATATCGGCGATCAGATCGTCCGGGTCTTCGATGCCGACCGACAGGCGCAGCAGGTCGGCGGGTACCGGTGTGCCCGGTCCCTCGACCGAGGCGCGGTGCTCCATCAGGCTTTCGACGCCGCCGAGCGACGTCGCGCGTTTCCACAGCTCGACCCGGGCCGCCGCGGCGATTGCCGCCGCCTCGCCACCCTTGACCCGCACGCTCAGCATGCCGCCAAAGCCGCCGGTCATCTGCTGCGCGGCGATCGCATGGCCGGGGTGATCCGGCAATCCCGGGTACAGCACCGCCTCGACATGCGCGTGGCCGGCGAGCGCTTCGGCGATGCGCTGGGCCGAGCGGCAGGCGCGCTCGACGCGCGGGTACAGCGTGCGCATCCCGCGCAACAGAAGATAGGCTTCGAGGCTCCCGAGGGTCGCGCCATTGCCGCCGCGCGTGGCGACCAACCGCTCCCACAACGCATCCCGGCGCGCCCCGGTCAATGAGCCGGCAATTACATCGCTATGCCCGTTGAGGTATTTGGTCGCCGAGTGCATGACGATATCGGCACCAAGCGCCAATGGCTGGGTCAGCACCGGCGTCGCCGTGGTGCTGTCGACCGCCAGGATTGCTCCGGCCTGGCGCGCGAGCTGCGCGGCGCCGGCGATGTCGCTGATCGACCACGTTGGATTCGCCGGGGTTTCGAGCCAGATCAGCTGGGTTCGACCCGGCTGCACCGCGGCGCGAATCGCGTCGAGCGATGTCGCATCGACAAAATCAGCGGTCAGCACGCCGCGTTCGGCCTGCATCATGATCCAGCGCCGCAACGCCCAGTACATGATCCGCGGCGCGATGACATGCGCCCCAAGCGGCAGGCTGAGGAACACCGCGGTCGCCGCCGCCATGCCGGAGCTGAACAGCAACGAGGCGGCACCGCCCTCGAGCGCCGTAATCAGCGCCTCCGGCTGGTCATAGGAGGGATTGTCGGCGCGGCCATAAACGCGGCCGCGGCGGTACTGGTTATCGGCATCGCGCTCGAACGTGGTCGCCGTATGCAGCGGCATTACGACGGCGCCGGTTGTCGCGTCGGTCCAGCCGAGCGCCTGTGCGGCGAGTGTGGCGGGATGGGGCATGTTGCGCGGCATCGCGGCAGTCTCCGGGCCGAGGGGGCCATGCTAGAGTGAGGCTGCCGACCTTACCCTGCGAGGGCGATACCCGGAATGCTGCCGCGCCGTTTTCTCCTGTTTGCCATCCTGCTGCTGCCGGCTGCGTTCGGGCCGCCGGCCTTGGCGCAACTCGCCCAGTTCCCAAAGGCCGAGCTGAGCGTAGTAACAGCGAGCGGGCCGCAGAAATTCACCGTCGAGGTCGCGACATCTCCGGCCCAGATGGAGCAGGGGCTGATGTTCCGCCGAAACATGGCGGCCGATGCCGGGATGATCTTCGACTTCAACCCACCTTCGCCGGCGGCGATGTGGATGAAGAACACGATCATTCCGCTGGACATGCTGTTCGTCGACGCACAGGGCCGCGTTGTTGATGTCCACGAGCGGGCTGTTCCGGAATCGCTCGACACCATCGGCGGCACCAAATTGGTGCGCGCCGTCATCGAGCTAAACGGCGGCACCGCCGCGCGCCTCGGCATCAAGCCGGGCGACAGGGTGATTTTCCCGCAATTCTTCGGGAACGCCTCCTGAGCGTCAGCGCTTTCGCAGCAAGGTGAGGCCGTCGCCAAGCGGCAGAAGGCTGAGACTGACGCGGTCGTCATCCCGAAGCTTGCTGTTGAGCGCCTTCAGCGCCGCCGTGTCGGGATCGTTGCGGCTGGGATCGGCAACCCGACCGGACCACAGCACATTGTCGAGCAGGATTAGCCCGCCGTGCCGGATCAGGCGGAACGCCGTTTCATAGTACAAATCATAGGGCGACTTGTCGGCGTCGATAAAAGCGAAATCGAAGCTGCCGGCCGGGTATTCGCGTTCGAGTTCGGCGAGCGTATCAGCCGCCCGCCCGAGCCGCAGCTGGATGCGGTCGGCCAATCCCGCCTCCATCCAATAACGCTCGGCGACCGCGGCATTTTCCGCGTTGATATCGCAGCAGATCAGTTGCCCATCGGGTGGCAGGGCGTGCGCCACGGCCAATGCGCTGTAACCGGTGAAGGTGCCGACTTCGAGGCACAAGCGGGCCCCAATCAACTCGACAAGCAGACTCATGAACTGGCCCTGCTCGGGCGCGATCTGCATGCCGCTGCCCGGCCGTTGTGCCGTCTCGGCACGCAGTCTCGCCATCACGGGCGGTTCGCGCAGCGATACCGACAGCAGGTAGTCGTAAAGCTGATCGTCGAGTGTCAGGCTTTGCCGGGTCATGCCGGCCCTCCCCTCTGCAACAAGCCGAGCCCACCACCCGCCGCTACCGGCAACTGGTCGAACCCGCATTGCCGCGGCGCCTTGTCGGGCCGCCACCGTACCAGCGATGTGCCGTGGCGAAAGCGGTTCTCGGAGACATGATCGTAACGCACTTCGACGACAAGTTGCGGGCTTAGCGGCTGCCAATCGCCGGTACGCTCGGTGCTCCAGCGGCTTGGGCCTCCGGGCGCGCGGCCGGTAAACCCTGGAGTTTCGATCAGCGCTTCGAGGCGCTGGGTGAGTTCGGGCTTGTCGCGCGCCGGCAGGGTGGCGGTGAAGCCGACATGATCGAGCAACCCCCGCTCGTCATAGAGCCCGAGCAATAGTGACCCCACCAGCTTGCTGTTCTTGCCATAGCGAAAGCCGCCGACCACGCAATCGGCGGTGCGCTGTAACTTGTATTTCTGCATGCCGTCGCGGCTGCCGCCGAGATAGGGCAGGTCGGCACGTTTGGCGATGATGCCGTCGATATCGCCGCCAAGTGCGTCGAGCCAGCCAAGCGCATGGTCGCGGTCGGCGACGCTGGGCGAGAGGCGAAAAGCCGCGGCCGCACCCCCTACCGCGACAAAGCCCTCAAGCGCCTTGCGGCGTGCCTGCTGCGGCAGCTCCGTCAAATCCTCGCCCGCCGCGTTTACCAGCAAGTCGAAGGCGACAAACAAGGCGGGATGCGCGTCGGCGAGCTTTCGTACCCGGCTTTCCGCTGGGTGCAGACGCAGCTGTAAGGCCTCGAAGGAGAGCCGGCGTTCGATCGGGATGACGATCTCGCCATCAAGCACAAAGCGATTGGCCGGAAACGCCGCCAGCGCCACGATCACATCCGGGAAGTACCGGCCAAGCGGCTGCCCCGATTTGGAGCGCAATTCCACCGCAGCCCCGTCGCGAAAGGCAAGACAGCGAAAGCCGTCCCATTTCGGCTCATAGCACCACCTGTCGCCCTCAGGGAGCGCATCAACCGAGCGCGCCTCCATCGGCGCGGTTGTGAGCGGGATCGGCAGGTGCATGGCTCCTCGACAAACGCTAAGGGGAGCCGATCAGCGTCGCCCCTGGCGCGACGCGGCGGGGCGTCACACCTGCTGGATGGCGGAGAGCAGCCAGTTGCCGCCGCGGCGGCGCACGAAGGTCCAAACCTCTTCCGATTCAACGGGCGTCCGCGGATCGCCGCTGACGACGGAATCGGGCTGACCGGCAGCTGTACCGAGCCGCACGACATGGTCGATCGCGCTCCAACGCATATAGGCGGTGGCATATTGCAGATCGCCCTCGACCCAGCTTTCGTTTACGTCTCCCTTGAGCAGCCGCACGTTCGACACGACGTTCTGCACGCCCTGGCTGGAGTTGCGGGTCAACTCCTCGGAAAAGTAACTCAGCATTTCCGGCGTCATCAGCTGCCGTAGCCGGCCGAGATCGGCGCGGCTCCAGGCGTCCTGCACGGCCGCGTGCAGTCCCTGAAACGCGTTGAGGTCAGCATCGGTGACCTGCACGTCCTGGCCGCGATAGCGGTTCGTCATTGGCGCCGCCGCCGCCCCGAGCGAGCGCGGCATCATCCCGCCACCCGAGGCGAAGGATGCCCCCCGACCGGCGAACAGACGGATCACAAACCAGATCAGGAACCCAATCAGGATCCATTGGATCAGGCCCCCGAAAATATGGCCCATGCCATATCCGCCAAACAACATCGAACCGACATATCCGCCAAACAGCCCGGTCAGGAACGGGTGCCGCTGAAAGAAGCTGCCACCATAAGCCGGGGCACCGTAGGGCGCACCAAAGGACGGGCTGGGGCTGGGTGTCGGCGCCTGCATGCTGCGGGTGATCGAGCCGGCGCCGTTATCCTCGAAGGTGCGGGTGCCGCGACTGCCCATCCCCGAGGGGGCCGAGCGCATGCCGCCGCCGGAAAATGACCCGCCAGCCCGCGCCTCCGCGAGGCTCGGCGCCAGCGCCAGCATCAGGCAGAAAAACAGCGACAGCACAACGCGCCACCGCATCGCGGTGGTTCCAATGTGCGCTCGTATCGACATCGCCATCCCCGTTCATGCGCAAGCCCCCACGGGCGAGCGTCAATCGAGCGACATATGGTGGGGCGATCAACAGGTGAAAAGACCGCGCGCCTCCTGCCCAGGGTTCCCGGGATTGCTTGATCTGCCTGGCGCGTCTGCTTAAATCTAGGCGGGTTGTTCGCGTCTTCCTTGCTGGTTCGTTGCTGGGTGCCAGTCGGGCCCGGCGCCGGTTCTCGCTCAGTCACGAGGAGAAGACCCCGATGTCGCGCCTGTCTCTATTCAACTCGCCGTTGCTGCTGGGGTTCGAGCACTTCGAGCGCGCGCTCGACCGCGTCAACAAAGTCTCCAGCGACGGTTATCCTCCCTACAATGTTGAGCAGCTGAGCGAGAACGAGTTGCGCATCAGCCTGGCTGTCGCGGGTTTTACGATGGCCGATCTCAGCATCACGATCGAAGACAATCAGCTCGTCGTGCGCGGCAAGCAGACCGATGAGGAAACGCGGGTCTATCTGCATCGCGGCATCGCGGCTCGGCAATTTCAACGCTCGTACGTCCTGGCGGATGGCATCGAGGTTCGCGGGGCCTGGCTGGAAAATGGTCTGCTGCATATCGATATGGTGCGACCGCCGGCCGAGACCCGGGTTCGCACCGTTCCGATCCGGACCCAGACGGTAGCTGGGGCCGATTCTCGCCAAACCGTCAGCCCGCGGACGGTGCGGGCTCGCGTTGTTGAATAGCCCCGGTCAGCCGACCGACAATGTTCGCCGCCGAGGCGCGTTGGGTCGCTGACACGCTGTGGCCGCACACGCCGGAGGAGTTGTCGCCGCTACTAAACGTCGGCAGCAGCACCCGTCAGTTTCGCCAGGAGACCCAGCCCTGGATGGACAAGCTGTTGTTTGCTCCGCTGGCGGCACGCGGTATCGATACGGTGCATCTCGATTTCCGGCGCGGCGACGGCATCGATCTTTGCGTCGATCTGCTCGACGATGATGATTTCGCCCGGGTCGACTCCCAGATGGGCGACAGGCGCTACCGGTCGCTGATGTGCTGCAACATTCTTGAACATGTCCGGGAGCCGGCGAAGCTCGCCCGGCGTTGCGTGGAGCTTGTTGCTCCCGGCGGGTTCATTGTCGTGACCGTGCCGCGCAGCTACCCCAGACATGGCGATCCGATAGATACCCTCTATCGTCCCACGCCGTTGGAGGCGGCGGCGCTGTTCCCGGAGACCGTGGTGCTCGCCAGCACCATCATCGATGTTGGTGAATCGTATCGGGACGAGGTCCGCCGCCGCCCCTTGATCCTGATGCGGCATGTCGCCCGGCTGCCGGTGCCGTTTCTCAATCGCGAGAAATGGCGACACTCGATGCGCAAGTTGTATTGGCTCGCTCATAATTACGAGGTCACCGCGCTCCTGCTGCGCCGGAAAATCTAAGCCCCAAGCCTTAGACAAGGCCTCTGCTAGAGGGTGGGAGCCACCTTTCTAAAGTGTCATCCGCCGCGCCGTTGCGGAAGGATCACCATCACCTTGGCTAGATTGTCACGTGTGCAGGCGGGTGGAACCTTACGTGCTCACCCAATAAAACGATCATCGGATTGACCTTATGCGGGACTTTCTTTTTAACCTTGCAAGATCGAGAGAAGGTGCAACGGCTATTGAATACGGATTGATAGCAGCCTTGATTGCCGTCGCCGCCATCACTGCGTTTCAAGCTGTTGGGTCCGGGCTTAGCTCAGTATTCCACACTATCGGAACAAAACTCTGAGCAAGTCTACATTTGAACAGGAACTCGTTGTTCCAATAACAACCAAAGATTGATCAAATAAATTGATCGATCCTGCTGATATTATTGTGGATCACCCGTCCGACTAGCCGTGTTAGCCCTCATTAGGCGGCGATGAAGGTCGCTTGATTAGAACTGCGACGGAGACATCTATGGTAAAGCTAAACGTCCTATCCGCAGCGGGTATGTTATTGGCCGTGACCTCTATGAGCGCGATGGCGCAAACAACGTCAGCGCCAAGCGCCTCGCAAGGCGCGATGACCGGTCAGAACCCGGCCGCCGCGGGTTTGATGAGCCCGAGCGGCTCGAGCATGAACCCGACCCCGGGTTACAGCACCACCACCGGGAGCGGCAGCAGCATGGGTAGCGCTGCTGTACCGGGGACCGTGCCAAGCAGTGGCCCCACATCGGGTACCGGCAGCGATGCCTATCAGACCGGTAGCATGCACGGCCGCTAACATCGGTTAGCCCGAAGTCTAAGAAACCAGCTATTCCGCGGCCTGCGCCGGACGCAGTTGCACTGAGTTCGGCCCGTAACGATCGCGGAATGGCTGGGTATCGATTTCCTCAAGCTCGATACCGCCGGACAGAACCTGAGCCTTCCACGCCTCTTGTTCGGGAATGCGGTCGTGAAATTCCGGCATCACTTCACGGGCGAACAAATCGAGGCTCTCGCAGATATGCTCATGGCTGTTTTTGCCGGCCTGATTGAGCAGGATTACCGAGTCGATATGCGAGGTCTCAAAGCGGCGTAATTTTCGGCGGATCGTCTCGGGTGACCCGATAAGTCCGCCGGAAAGCGCGCGTTGCAATCCTTGCGGGTTCTCGCGCTTCCACTTCTCGTATTCGTCCCACAGGTTGACCGTGCCGGGAGCGGGGCGGGCGCGGTTGGCGTTCTGCCCATAGAAGCGCAGAGCGAACTGAAAGAATGGGATGCCGTCGGCGCGTCGACGGGCCTCCTCGTCGGTCTCGGCACACATGAAATAGCTGGTCAGCGCCAGGTTGGGGTTGGTCACGTAATCCGTCAGCTTCTCCTGGCGTTTGGTGAAGCTGTTGTAGTAGGCGTGCACCCAGGCATGCGCGGCGTCAGCCGAGAGAAACTGAAAGGCGAGCGCGCCAAAGCCGCGCCGCCCGGCCATCTCGATCGTGTCGAGCTGCGAACACGCGACCCACAGCGGCGGGTGCGGCTTCTGGATCGGCTTGGGTACGACATTGCGCAATGGCATATCGAAATACTTGCCGTGGTGCTCGCAGCCGCCGTCGCGGAACATCGGGATGATGGCGCGGATCGCCTCTTCCCAGATCTCGCGCTTGTTGTCGTAATCGACGCCGAACGGCTCCAGTTCGGTGATGCTGGCGCTTTCGCCCGTGCCGAATTCGACGCGGCCATTACTGACCAGGTCGAGCGCGGCAATGCGCTCGGCGCAGCGCGCCGGGTGCGTCGTGGTAAGCTGCATGATGCCGTGGCACAGCCGGATATTCTTGGTGCGCTGGCTGGCGGCGCCGAGAAATACCTCTGGCGCTGGGGAATGCGAGTATTCCTCGAGAAAATGATGCTCGACCTCCCAGGCATAGTCATAGCCGAGCTTGTCGGCTAACTCGACCTGGTCGAGCGCGTTCTGGTACAGCCGATGCTCGCCGCCGGCTTCCCAGGGGCGCGGTAATTGCAGCTCATAGAAAATGCCGAATTTCATCGCATGCCTCATCCGCGTGCCCTCGGCACGTGCGGAGAATGATGCCCGCGGGAAATTCGCATTACAATGGCGCCGGCCGGATGTGGCCGCGGCGCTGCCGGAACAAGCGTTAGCGACGCAGGGAATGGCGGAACGAGAAATGGCGGGCTGAGGGGATGGCGGACGAGCGCGCCGGTATAAGCACACTTGAATTAGCCGATGCTGGCGCCTCTCAGCACTGGCAGCAGACACTGTGGGCGATGGTCGGCATCCAATTCGTGATGACGGCGGCGTTTTCGATGCTGTCGCCAATAATGCCGCTGTTTCTGCCAGTGCTCGGGGTACAGAGCCCACGCGCGATCGACATCTGGGCCGGCATCCTCAATGGCGTCACCTCGTTTGTCGCGGCACTGGCGGCGCCGCTCTGGGGCAGGCTGGCCGACAGCCGCGGCCGCAAATTGATGCTGCTGCGCTCCGGCATCGCGATCGGCTTTTTCACGGCGCTGATGGGGGCGTCGGGCGATGTCTGGCAGTTTTTCGCCTGCCGCGCGCTGATGGGCGTGTTTGCCGGGTTTTCCAGCGCCGCCATTGCGCTTGTCGCGAGCCAGGTTCCGGAGGGCCGGCTCGGCTATTCGCTCGGCTGGCTGTCGACCGGGCAGTTGGTCGGGTCGCTGATCGGACCGCTGCTGGGCGGTGTATTGGCCGACATCACCGGCAGCTATCGCCTGCCGTTCTTCTGCACCTCCGCGATGATCCTGGTGGCGGTGATCCTCGTCACGCTGATTGTGCATGAGGACTTTACCCGCCCGAAAACCGGAGCCGCCAGCCGCTCGGTAATGGCCGGGCTGATTGCGTTGTTCCATACCCCAGCGCTGCTGGCGCTGTTCTTTGTCTTGCTGATGGCGCAGTTCGGGGTACGCACGGTGCAGCCGATCGTGACCCTCTATGTCCAGGACATGGTGGGTATGCAGCCGAATATCGGCACCTTGGCCGGCATCGCCTTTTCGATCACCGGCTTTGCCAATGTGATCTCCGCGCCGTTTCTCGGCAATCGCAGCGACCAGATCGGCTATCGCCGGGTTCTGCTGATCTGTTTGCTTGGCGGCACGCTGACGACGTTGCCGCAGGCCTTCACCGACAATTACACGCTGTTCACGCTCGAGCGATTCGCGGTCGGATTGTTCATCGGCGGGTTGTTGCCGACCGCCAACGCCCTGGTCGGCCGATTGGTGCCGCGTTCCGACCGCGGCGCGATCTATGGCATGACCTCGTCGGCGATGTTCATGGGCAACTCGCTCGGGCCGATGCTGGGCGGCGCGGTGGCGGCCTCGATGGGGCTGAGCTGGGTATTTCTGATGACCGGCGCGGTCATGGCACTGAACCTGATCTGGGTGTTTTACCGCGTGCCCGAGTTCGAGGAGCGGGCGTGACCCTGCCGAGCAAGCTCCCCAGCATCATCGCCTTGACGGGTGGTGGACTGGCCCGGGAAGCGGGGTTCGCGCCGTTCGATCCGGCGACGCTGCCCACCGGGTTGCGCCTCGAAGATGTGTTGACGCCCGACGCCTTTCGCCGCAATCCGACGACGGTGCGCGGTTTCTATAACAGGCGCCGGCGCGAACTGCTCGCGTGCCAGCCAAGCGCGGCGCATGAGGCGCTGGCCGCGCTCGACGCGCTGCGCTCGCGTGAGGTGCTGGTGGTCACGCGCAATATCGATGATCTGCATGAGCGCGCCGGCTCGCAAGCCGTGATCCACACCCACGGCGAATTGCTCAAGGCGCAATGCCTGATCTGCACCAAGGTGTCGGAGCGCTATGACGACATCACCGCCGAGACCGCCTGCCCGGTCTGCGGCAATGCCGGCCATTTGCGCCCGCATATCGTATGGGTGGGCGAGGAACCGCTTGGCATGGCGGCGGTTTACCAGGCCCTGGCGCAGTGCCGCTTGCTGCTGGTGATCGGCATTCCCAGCCACACCGAGCCGGTGCGCGGCTTCATTGTCGACGCCACCCGTGCCGGCGCCCGCACCGTGGAGTTAAATGCCGAGCTTCACCCCGACGCTCCTCAGCTCGCTGAACGTTTCCCGGGTTCGATCGCAGAAACCCTGCCCGCTTACGCCCGAAAGCTGGCGGGCGTCACAAGCTGGGCTGACTGAAAACTTAGAAGGTAACGCAAATGTCGCGAAGACGAGGTGATCGGCGCGACGCGCCGGCCGGCGCATGCTGCATTCAGGCAGAAGCACACACAACGCTGTCGTCGCCGCGCAAGCAGGGACCCACCCCGCAGCGCGCTCCTAACCCGGAGTTTGGCACCACGGCGTGGCGTCATACCGGCCGCGCATGAACCTGCACTACTGTTGCTCCCTGCTTTCGCATGCTTTCGCAGGGACGACACCGTTCGGGGGTTCTTCTATCGGAACACGCCAGCTAGCTAAATCAAACAGGCAGGCTTTTAGACGCTAAGCGTCGGAGTGCCATCGCGTCCTTCGCGTAATCCTTATGCGTCCTTTGCAGGAATTGGTACCTTCTACTGCCCGACGATCTTCGGGCCGGGGACCTGACCGGTGGCGTGCATCAGGCCCAGCATGTCCCAGTTGTTCCAGCCCTCGACCATCTTGCCGTCCTGCGCGCGGGCGAAGACCATGCCGGTGATCGTCACCGTCTCGCCGGTGGCGGGGACGCCGAGATGGTCGCCGGTATGTGTCGCTCGTGCCGTCCAGCGCAACGCCACGAGATCGCCTACGCTGATCGCGTCTTCCACCGTGAAGTGGATGTCGGGGAAGGCGCCCAGCAGCTGTTCGTAGGCCGGCCGAAAGCCGGCCGGACCAATCACCACATCGTTGCCGGCACCCAGCCCGTAAACCCGCGCATCGGCCGCGAGCAGTTCGTCCATCGCCTCGACGCGCCGCTGGTTCCAAACCTCCTCGAACCAGCGCCGCACCAGCATCACCTCCCGTTCGGCCATCGCGTTTCTCCCTGTTATCAACAGGCGGTATTTTACGCCGACAGCACCTGAGCGGCCGGTCAGCCGTTCAGGTCGCCCAAACCAAGCCGGCGGTGGAACAGCTCGGTGACGAGGCCGTAGCACAGATGCGCCAGCGCCGGGTCGTAGCGCGGCCCCTCATCGCGCATGAAGGCGTGCGCCGCGTTGAATTCGTGCCAGGTGAAATGCGCCCCAACCTCCTCCAGCCGGGCCCGGATCAGGTTGCGCCCCTCGAGCGGGATATGGGGATCCTGGCGGCCCCAGATGCACAGCAATTCGCCTTTGATGTCGCCGGCCCGTGCCAGGCTGTCGTCGCCTTTGCCAAGCGTCTTGCTGTGAATGTCGGTGGCGTAGAAGCAGGCGGTCGCCAGCACATCCGGCTGCAACGCGGCCCGCCAGGCGAGATGACCGCCGAGGCAGATGCCGATGGCACCGAGCCGGCCGGTGCAGTTCGGTTGTGCCGCAAGGTAGTCGAGCGCGGCGCGGGCGTCACTGTCGTGCGCGGCCGTTACCTTGGTGAATTTCAGGTCGTTGCCGCGATCGGTGCCGATTTTGTCATAGCCGAGCACGGTGCCGGCGGTCTCAAACTCGTGGTAGACTTCGGGTGCGGCGACGATGAACCCATGTCCCGCCAGATAAGCCGCCATGCGCCGCACCGGTGCGGTGATCTGATAAATCTCCGAATAGAGCACCAGGCCTGGATAACGGCCCGGCGCGGCCGGTTCCAGGACATGCAGGCGCATCGTGCCGGTTGGTGTCGGAACATCGGCAAAACGATGCTCTTTGATGATCATTGCCACCCCCATCTTCGCCTGTCGGCCCGCCGGCTTTCTTACAGAACGAGGCGCGGCGCGTCACGGGTTCATGCGCGTTCAGCGCCGGTCCGAGCGCCTGACGGGCACCGCGAGCGAACTTGCACTCCGCGGCGCGGGTCTCGATGATGCTGTGATGACAGAATTCACCAACCCCGGTATGCCCGAATATTTCGGCATCCGCATCACCAGCGCCGAGAAGGACAAGCTTGTCGGAGAGCTCGATGCCGATCAACGCCACGTCAATCGGGGCGGTCATGTGCATGGCGGCACGCTGGCCGCGTTCGGTGACGATCTGGGCGGCACCTTAGCGGGGCTGAACGTCGCTGCGGGCTTCCGCACCACGACGGTCGAATCCAAGATAAACATCCTGCGCGCCTGTCTGCCGGGACGGCTGGTCGGCGTTTCCGTGCCGATCCATGTCGGCCGGCGGACGATCGTGCTGCAGACGTCGATCTACCGCCCGGACGGCAAACTCGCCGCGCTGATGACCCAGACACAGATGGTCTTGCCGCGAGACCCCGCCGCGCAAGCGTGACGCCGGGCTAACGTCGCGCGACCGTGGCGCGGCTGCCGGGCCGCCGTGCCAGACGTTCGGCGATGACGCGAATGGCGTCGGGATGGCTTAGCATCGTCGTATGCGCCCCGTCGATCGCGACGCAGTCGCGGCCACGCGATGGCGGGTCGATGCAGCTTGACCAGGCGACAACGCCATCGCGCGGCGAGTAGATCGCGGTGGTGGGCACCGGCGGTGGCTCGGCCAGCCGCGCCAGCAGGAACTCCACGTCGCAACGGTGGCGCAGCATCGAATAGAGCGGCGCGATCGGGCTGGCCGTGGGCAGGCTGAAGGGGGAGCAGACGGTGATTACTCGGCGGATCCGTTCCGGATGCTCATAAGCGAGTGCGCGGCTCAATACCCCGCCCAGGCTGTGCCCGACGAGGCTGACCTTGTGTCCGGACTGCTCGGAGACGGCGATGAGACGCTGCTCGACGGTCCGCCAGGCCGCGGGCGTCGGCACGAGATGGAGACCGGCGCCCCAGCCCTCCGGCCGATACCCGATATCGCCGAGCTGAGCGCGGAAATGACGAAGCATGTAGTCCGAGCCGAACAGGCCGGGGATAACCAGCACCGGATGACCGTCGCCGCGCGGCAGATCGAGCACCCGTTGCGGCCCGCCTGGGCGGGATAGTTGGCGCAGCAGGTCGCCGGTATCGGCGAGCCGGTCGCGCCAGGACGGCGAGGCGACGTCTCCGGTGCGGTCGAAAACCCGGTCCGGCCCACGCTGCCGCAACCGCATCATGCCGAGGCCGCGGCAAGCGCGGCGACCGCGGTGGTGGCGGCGTGCGCCAAGGCTGGCGCTCGCGCGGCCAACGACCCCGTCACTCGGCCGTAGATGTGGAATACGGCAGTCTGCAGCAAGATGCCCATGATCACGGCGGTGGCGGCGAACGGGTCGATCTGGCCGATCTCGCCCTGCCGTACTGCGGCCGCCACAACGTCGGCGATCGCGTCGACCGGCGTGCGCTGGCCGGCAGCGATGCGCGGCAGTAGCCCGTGTTGCGCGAGCAGCATGAAACGGAACAGTGCCGGGTCACGATCGTAAAGCGCGCAGAAATGCCGGACCATGCCGTCGATCCGGGCGCCGAGCGCGACGTGTTCCGCGGCGATCCCGTCGAGCTCGGCGCCAGTGCGCAGATAGGCGGCTGAAAACAGCGTCCAGGCAAGCTCCTCCTTGCTGGGGTAGTGGCGATAGAGGGCACCTTGAGACACGCCAGCCGCCGCGGCGATCTCGGCAATCGCAACCCCATCGATCCCCTTCGCTGCGAACAGCTCGATCGCGGCTTGCTCAACCTTTCCGCGTGCTCCAACCGCCCGTGGCATCGATCAGGTCTTGTAAGTGAACGTTCGCTCATTATAACATTCGCTGGCGATCATGCAATCGCTGCCGCACCCGTCGCGGCAACAATTTCGGGGGCTCCACCACACGATGAGCAACCAGCTTCTGCTTCTCACGTCGCGCCGCTTTGCGCCGCTCTTCGCCAGCCAGCTCCTGGGCGCATTCAACGATAATCTGTTCAAAAGCAGCTTCATCATGCTGGTGACCTATGGCACGACATTGCACAGCGCGTACGACCCGGGTGTGCTCGCCGCCATCGCCGGAGGGGCGCTGATTGCGCCCTATTTCCTGTTTTCGGCAATCGCCGGCGAGTTGGCCGATCGTTTCGAACGCTCGCGTCTGCTGCAGATTTTCAAGGCGGCGGAACTTGCTACCGTCTTGCTTGCCGTAGCCGCGCTGTTTACCGACAGTTCGGCGCTGTGCTTCGCGGCGCTCTTCGCGCTGGGGACGCAAGTGACTCTATCGAGTCCGGTGCGCTATGCGCTGCTGCCCCAGCATCTTGCTGCGGATGAGCTGGTCAGCGGGAATGCGCTGCTGGAGGGCGGCACCTTCCTATCGATCCTGTTTGGCACGATCGGTGGTGGACTGACCGTGGCTTTCGCGAATGGGACCATGGCGGCGGCGGTGTTGCTGATCGTGTGCGCCATGGGCGGCTTCGTGGCCAGCCTGCTCGTGCCGCGCGCCCCCGCGCCGTGCCCCGGATTGCGCCTCAATTACAATCCGGTCAGCGGCACGGTAGGCATTCTCCGGCAGGCTCGTGAGCGGCGCGATGTCTGGCTGTCGATCCTCGGAAACTCATGGTTCTGGCTGGTCGGGGCCGTATTTCTGTCGCAGATCGCCTCTTTCGCCAAGGACACGCTGGGCGCCGGCAGCAGCGTCGTCACTCTGTTTCTTGCGGCGTTTTCGATTGGTGTGGGCGGCGGCTCGGTTCTATGCGGGAAGCTGATGCGCGGTGAGATCAGCGCCCGCTATGTGCCGCTCGCGGCGCTCGGCATGGCGGTCTTCTCGATCGATCTCGGCCTCGCCAGTGAGATCGCCCGCCCGCCCGGTGGTGACCTCCTCGGCGTGCTTGATCTACTGTCGCGCGGTCTCGGCATCCGCATCTTTATCGATCTGATGGGCGTCGCGATCAGCGGCGGCTTCTTCGTCGTTCCGCTTTACGCGATCATGCAGCGGCGCAGCGAGGAGGCGGCGAGGGCCCGCATCATCGCCGCCGCCAATGTCGTCAACGCGCTGTTCATGGTCGGCGCGGCGGCAGTCACCGCGCTGCTGCTCGCGGCCGGCCTGCACACGCCCGACCTCTACCTGCTGCTCGGCATACTGAGCCTAGGGGTCGCGCTGTGGATCTGCCGGTTGTTGCCGCAGGACACGTTGCGGATGCTGGCGCGCATCGTATTGCGGCTGGCCTACCGGGTCGAGGTCATCGGGCTCGAACATCTCGCCGCGGCCGGCGAGCGGGCCATCATCGTGCCAAACCACGTATCGTTTCTCGACGGGCCACTGATCGCGGCGTTTCTCCCCGGCAATCCTATGTTCGCGATCGACACGGCGCAGGCGGCGCGGTGGTGGGCGCGTCCGCTGCTTGCCGGCGCCGATATCTATCCCATGGACCCGACCCGCCCGATGGCGACCAAGTCACTGGTGAAGGCGCTGCGCGCCGGGCGGCAATGCGTGATCTTCCCCGAGGGCCGCCTGAACGTCACCGGTGGGGCCTTGATGAAGGTGTATGACGGGCCGGCGCTGATCGCCGACAAGGGCGACGCGAGCGTTGTGCCGGTACGTATCGACGGTGTCGAATTCACCCCGTTCTCACGGCTCGGCGGCCGGTTGCGCCGCCGCTGGTTCCCCAAGGTCACCATCACGCTCTATGAGCCGAGGCGGCTCGCGATCCCGGAGGCACTGCGTGGCCGGGCGCGCCGGCAGCACGCCGGGTTGATGCTGTACGATGTGATGTCGGACATGATGGCGTGCCGGCGCACCGCGTCCGACCTGTTCGGCGCCGTCCTGGCGGCGCGTGCCGCGCATGGCGGCTGGCATCCGATGCTCGCCGATCCCACCGCCGGGCCGCTCGGCTATGACCGGATCGTGACCGCGAGCCTTGTGCTGGGACGCCGCTTCGCCCGGATGACGACGGCGGGTGACACCGTCGGCATCATGTTGCCGAACTCGATCGGAGCCGCGCTCACGTTCTTTGCGTTGCAGGCGACTGGGCGGGTGCCGGCCATGCTGAACTACACGGCCGGCGCCGATGCGGTGCTATCGGCTTGCCGCACCGCGCGGGTCGGCACCGTGATTAGCTCGCGGCGGTTCGTTCAGCTGGCGCGGCTCGAAGAACTCGCGCGGGCGCTCGGCGACGCGGTCACCCTCGTCTGGATCGAGGATGTACGAAGCCAGCTCGGGCTGCTCGACAAGCTCTATGGCCTTGTCGCGCCACGGATCGCCCAGCCGAGAGATCGCCGACGGGGTTTGAACGGCGACGATCCCGCAGTGATCCTCTTCACCTCCGGGTCGGAAGGTGCCCCGAAGGCGGTTGTGCTTAGCCACGCCAATGTGTTGGCGAATTGCGCTCAGCTCGCCGCGCGGGTGGATTTCAGTCCGGCCGACCACCTGTTCAATGCCTTGCCGATGTTCCACAGCTTTGGCCTGACAGCCGGGTTTGTGTTGCCCCTGTTGTCCGGTGTGCGAATCTTTCTGTACCCGTCGCCGCTGCACTATCGCATCGTCCCCGAACTGGTCTATGGCGTGAGTGCGACGCTGCTGTTCGGCACCGACACCTTTCTTGCCGGCTACGCGCGCGCGGCTCACCCTTACGATTTTTATGCCCTGCGCTATGTTTTCGCGGGTGCCGAACCGGTGCGCCAGGAAACACGGCGTGTCTGGTCAGAACGGTTCGGCAAGCGCCTGCTCGAAGGCTATGGTGTAACCGAGTGTTCGCCGGTCATCGCCGTCAACACTCCGATGCACTTCAAGCCCGGTTCGGTCGGCCGGTTGTTGCCGCTGATCGAGCATCGGCTCGAGCCGGTCCCCGGAGTCGATGGCGGCCGTTTGCTGCTGCGCGGTCCCAACGTCATGTCCGGGTATTATCGCGCGGAGCGGCCGGGCGCTCTGGAACCGCCGGAGGAGGGTTGGCACGACACCGGCGACATCGTGCGGATCGACGATGAGGGGTTTGTGACGATCGCCGGCCGGGTCAAGCGGTTTGCCAAGCTGGGTGGCGAGATGGTCTCGCTCGGGGTTGCCGAGCGTATAGCAGTGGCCGCCTACCCGGAGCACCGCCATGCGGTCGTCGCATTGCCCGATGCGCAGCGCGGGGAACGGCTCGTTCTGGTCAGCGAGGCCCCGATGCTGCGGCGCGAGGCGCTCGCCGAAGCCGCGGCTCGCGAAGGTTTGCCGGCGATCGCCGTCGCGCGCGACCTGATGACCGTGACCGCGTTGCCGCTGCTCGGCTCCGGCAAGACCGACTATCCCGCCGTGCAGCGCCTTGCTGCCGCGTCTTCGACGGTATCGCCCGCAGAGGCCCTCTCAGCCGTCGCCGAGTAACCGGCCGGCCGCAGCACGGACAGGGATGGCCTAAGTCCTCCGCGCGTATCACGTCAGCAGTTCCAGGCGCAGTGCCGAGCCTGCGCGGTGGACTTGCGGTCGCGTTTCCGGGAAGGGAGAGCCGATGGGGGGCGCCTCGCAGGTGCAGCCGGAAGATCCCGATCCCGCATCGGCGGTCCGCTTGCTGATTGCCGGAACCGGGCGTGCCGGGACGAGCTTCCTGGTGCGTTTGCTGACCGAACTCGGACTCGACACGCATGTCTCCCGGTTTGGCGATGGTGCATGGGACGAGGCTGCGCAGGCCGGGCTTGAGTTCGATCCAGCCTTCAGTGACCTCGGAGAACTGCCTCAGGTCATCAAGTCGCCCTGGGCTTACCAGTTCATCGGACAGATGCTGGCCGAGAAGAGAATCGAACTGAGCGCTGCGATCATCCCGATGCGGGACCTGGTTGAGGCGGCGGCAAGCCGCACGATCATCGAGTTGCGGGCCATGCACAAAAACTTGCCCTGGATGGCCCGGATGCACGGCAGCTGGAGCGATTGGGGCCATACCCCCGGCGGCACCGTTTTCTCGCTGAACCCGCTTGATCAATCGCGGCTCCTCGCGGTGGGTTTTCACCGGCTCATCGAGCAACTCGTCGAAGCCGACGTACCGATCCTGTTTCTGGCGTTCCCGCGTTTCGCAGAAGACGCCGACTATATGTACGACAAGCTGGCGGCGATCTTGCCGCCACAACTCACCCGCGAAGAGCTGCGCCGGGCGCATCGCCGAATTGCCAGGCACGAGCTGATCAGAGTCGGCCGCGAATTGCGCCGCGACCCGGCGGCGAAATACACGCCGGACGGCATGCCGACCCTGGAGCAGCTGGATAATTCTGCGCTTCGGCGTGAGGTAGCCCGGCTGCGCGAGTGCCTGGCCGAGGCTGATATCAGGCGCCCGCGGGATACGCGATTGCGCCGAGTAGCGAGAGTGCTGGCACTTATCGCCAGCGCGCTGGCATCGTAGCCCGCACGGCGCCGCTGCGGCGGGAGCGGTCGAATACGAACATCCCACCTCTGCCCGCAGTAGAGCTCGGTGGCTCGAGCGGGGCGGAATAGGCTTTCAATCCGTTGGTGGAGGCCGGAAGCGGAATCGAACCGCTGTACGAGGATTTGCAGTCCTCTGCATAACCACTCTGCCATCCGGCCGACGGCGGGCGTTGATATAGGCTTGGTGCGCGAGAAGGGTCAAGCACGGCCGCCGCTGATCGCCATCCATCGCCCTCCATTGTGTTGCCGCATCGCTGGGCGACGCCTATATTTGAAGTCTCCCCAAAGGTGCCGAGGATTGCGGTATGGCGCGTGTTACGGTCGAAGATTGCGTGGTCAGGGTTCCCAACCGTTTTGATCTGGTTCTGCTTGCCGCGCAGCGCGCGAGAGAGATCTCGTCAGGGGCGCAGCTGACCCTCGAGCGCGACGACGACAAGAACCCGGTTATCGCGTTGCGCGAGATCGCTGACCTGACCGTTGAGCTCGACCTTTTACAGGACTCCCTGATCCGCGGCATGCAGAAGCATGTCGAGATGGATGAGCCGGAGGAGACACCGGAGCTCGATCAGGTCCTGTTCGGAATTGCCGATCCCACCGGTCCGATCATCGGCGAAGATGCGACTGACGAGGAAGCCGTCGAGGACGAGCTTGAAGAGGACATGCTGTCTATCGAGGAGGAGAGCGATCTCAGCGAAGCGCCCTTGCCCGAGGAAGACCTCGGCGACGAAGAGGCGTGATCGAAGGCTGCATCCTCCCGTTGCCGCGCCGGACCGACGCAGGGTCCGGCGCATCTTGGCGCGCGCCACCTTCTGAGGCCTCGCGCCAGAGCCTTGCCGCACCGGTGATATCCCGATGATGCGGCAATTCGAGCTCGTGGAGCTCGTCAAATCGTATGATCCGAAGGCTGACGAGGTGGCGATCAATCGCGCCTATGTCTATTCAATGAAGGCGCACGGGTCGCAGAAGCGCGCCTCGGGCGACCCGTATTTTTCCCACCCCGTCGAAGTCGCCGGCTTGCTGGCGCAGATGAAACTCGACAGCGCCTCGATCGTGACGGGGCTGTTGCATGACACGGTCGAGGATACCGTCGCCACGCTCGAGGATATCGAGGGCATGTTCGGCCTCGATATCGCACGACTGGTCGATGGCGTCACCAAGCTTTCCCGCATCGAGCTGCAATCCGACAACACCAAGCAGGCGGAGAATTTCCGCAAGCTCGTTCTTGCGATGTCGCAGGATATCCGCGTCCTGCTGGTCAAGCTTGCCGACCGGCTGCACAACATGCAGACCCTGCATTTTCTGGACGAAACCGAGAAACGGCGGCGCATCGCCCGCGAGACAATGGAGCTGTACGTTCCGCTCGCCGAGCGCATGGGCATGCACCGGCTGAAGGATCAGCTCGAAGATCTCGCCTTTGCCGAGCTGCACCCCGATGCCCGCACCGGCATCACCAATCGGCTCGGCTTTCTGCGCGACCAGGGCGGCGGCATTGTGCCGCGCATCGTCGAGGAGTTGAGCGAGACCCTTGATGAGGGCGGCCTCAAGGCAAGCGTCTCGGGCCGCGAGAAGTCGCCATACTCGATCTGGCGCAAGATGCAGCGCAAGAACGTGTCATTCGAGCAGCTCGCCGATGTCATGGCGTTCCGTGTGCTGGTCGACAACGCGGCCGATTGCTACCACGCGCTCGGCATCCTGCATTCGGCCTATCACGTGGTGCCGGGGCGGTTCAAAGACTTCATATCGACGCCAAAGCCGAACAACTACCGCTCCCTGCACACCGGTCTGATCGGGCCGCAGAAGCAGCGCATCGAAGTCCAGATCCGCACCCGCGACATGCACGAGATCGCCGAGCTCGGTGTCGCGGCGCACTGGATTTACAAGCAACAAGGTGGCCGGGTCGACGGGCGGCAGTATCGCTGGCTGCGCGAGCTCCTCGAAATCCTCGAACACGCCTCAAACCCTGAGGAATTTCTCGAGCATACCAAGCTCGCGATGTTCCAGGATCAGGTCTTCGCCTTCACCCCCAAGGGCGACCTGTTTGCCTTGCCGCGCGGCGCGACGCCGGTCGATTTTGCCTATGCGGTGCATTCGCAGATCGGCGATACCTGCGTCGGTGCCAAGATCAATGGCCGCCTGTTGCCGTTGCGCACCGAGTTGTCGAACGGCGACCAGGTCGAGATCATTACCTCCAAGGCGCAAACGCCATCGCCGACCTGGGAGCGCTTTGTCGTCACCGGCAAGGCGCGCGCCCGCATCCGACGCTTTGTCCGTACCCAGCAGCGCACGCAGTACCTCGATCTCGGCCGGGCCATCGTGCAGAAGGCGTTTCGCCAGGCCGGGCATGATTTTTCAGAGCGGCCGCTTGAAGCTATCCGCGCACAGTTCAACTGCGAAACTGTCGAGGATCTTTATGCCGCCGTCGGCGAGGGGCTGACGACCGGCAAGTTGGTCGTCAATGCCGCCTTCCCGCAGCCGCCTGACACCGCCAACAAGGTGGTGCCGCTGTCGCAGGCGCGGCGCAGGGGGCGGCCGAATGAAACCGCAGTGCCGATCCGCGGCCTCATCCCCGGCATGGCCCTGCACTTCGCCGGGTGCTGCCACCCATTGCCGGGAGACCGCATTGTCGGCATCGTCACGACCGGCAAGGGAGTGACGATCCACACCATCGATTGCGATACCCTGGGCAGCTTCGCCGACGAGCCGGAGCGTTGGCTCGATGTCGCCTGGACGAGCGAGGAGGCCGATGCCGGCCATACGGGGCGCATCAATGTCACGCTTGCCAACGAGCCCGGCAATCTTGGCAGCCTGACCACCACGATCGGTAAACAGGGCGGCAATATCAGCAACCTCAAGATCACCAACCGTTCGACCGACTTCTTCGAGATCATGGTCGATATCGAGGTTGCCGACGTAAAGCATCTCACCAACATCATCGCGGCGCTGCGCGCCACCCCGGTCATAAATTCGGTCGAACGCGCCCGTGGATAGTGCGCCGGCCGGCCATCGAGAGTGCTTTGGGGCGCTCGCAACAACACCACAAGCAGGGTCGTTGCGAGGAGCGGAGCGACGCCGCGAGCTCGCGGCGTCAGAGGGCCGGCGATGATCCTCGGAGTCGGTAGCGACCTGATCGACATCGACCGCATCGAAAAGGCGATCGAGCGATTCGGCGATCGCTTTCTCGACCGCATCTTTACCGAGGTCGAACGCCGACGTTGCGACCGCCGGGGCGCAATTCGCATCGCCAGTTATGCGCGGCGTTTCGCCGCCAAGGAAGCAGCCGCCAAGGCGCTTGGCACGGGGTTTCGGGCTGGAGTGTTCTGGCGTGATCTCGGGGTTGTCAACCTGCCTTCAGGCCAGCCGGGACTTAGATTAACTGGCGGCGCGCTGGAGCGACTGAAGGCGATCACGCCGCCCGGCATGCAGGCGCGACTCGATGTCTCGCTGACCGACGAGCCGCCATTAGCCCAGGCGATTGTCATTATCAGCGCCATCCCCGCCGCCTCGGTGGTCGGCGCATTATGATCGCCTTGGTGTCGTGCTTGACTCGGCCCCATCCGCGCGGCTCTATCCGCCGCGTTTAACGACGGCCTCGATCGTCATGAAAGCGAAAACTAGCGTTAAGATGGCCTCCGCGAAAAAAGCCTCCGGCGGCATAATCGAGACCGTCAAAACCGTCGTCTACGCGGTGTTGATCGCGCTCGTCGTGCGGACGGTTGCCTATGAGCCGTTCAATATTCCATCCGGCTCGATGGTCCCGACCCTGCTGGTCGGCGACTACCTTTTCGTGTCGAAATTCTCCTACGGCTACAGCCGCTATTCGCTGCCGTTTGGCCTGCCGCTGTTTTCCGGGCGGCTCTACACGCCGATCTCGCATCACCCGCAGCGCGGCGACGTGGCGGTGTTCAAGTTGCCGACCGATACGTCGACCGATTACATAAAGCGGATTGTCGGGTTGCCTGGCGACCACATTCAGATGCGCCACGGCATGTTGTACATCAACGATCAGCAGGTGCCGCGCAAGCCGGCTGGCGACTATGTCTACGAGGAAGCTGGCACGACGATCGTGCTGCACCGCTATCTCGAAGAGCTGCCGCGCGATTCGGGCGAAGCGCCCGTGGAGCATCCGATCATCAAGGTCGGCGATGATGGCCCGCTGGATAACACGCAGGTCTACGAGGTGCCGCCCGACCATTATTTCGCGATGGGTGACAATCGCGACAACTCGCAGGACAGCCGCGTCTTGTCAGCGGTGGGCTATGTCCCGGCTGAGAACCTCGTCGGGCAGGCGCAATTCCTCTTCTTCTCGACAGATGGATCGGCGCATTGGTGGGAAGTGTGGAAGTGGCCGTTTGCGATCCGCTATCGCCGGCTGTTCCATGGCATCAGCTGAGTCGATCGCCCCCTCCCGAGGAGATCCGACCGAACTGGCCGGGTACCGCTTTCAGCGTCCCGAATTGCTCAGCGAGGCGCTAACTCACCCGAGCGCCTTGCCGGCACTCAATCGGGGCACGCGCCGCCGCCGCCGCGTGCCCCCCGGCAGCAGTTACGAGCGCCTCGAGTTTCTCGGCGACCGTGTGCTGGGCCTGGTTATCGCCGAGCTGCTGTGGCGGCGCTTCGAACATGAGCCGGAAGGCCACCTGACAAGGCGCCTGACCCATCTGGTGCGCCGTGAGGCGCTGGCCCGCGTTGCCGGCGAGATCGGCCTGGCGCCCTATCTCAAGATGTCGGCGGCGGAGGTCACCGCCGGCGCGGCACAGCATCCTGGAATCCTTGCCGACGTCATGGAGGCGGTAATCGCGGCAATCTACATCGATGGCGGCTTTCCCGAAGCTCAGGCCTTTATCATCCGGCTGTGGGAGCCGATGCTGACCGAAATGGCAGCGCCGCCCCGGGATCCGAAAACCAGCCTGCAAGAGTGGGTGCAGGGGCGCGGTTTGCCGCTTCCGGCCTATGAGTTGGTCGATACCAGCGGCCCGGATCACGCGCCGCTGTTCACGATCGCGGTGCGGGTCTCGGGGCATGAGGAGGCGACCGGCACCGCCTCCTCGAAGCGCGGCGCCGAACTCGCCGCCGCTGCCGCGCTCCTCGGCCGCATCGGCGTCCCGACATGAACACCGTGAAAAACTCGCAGCCCGAGGATCGCCGCCGAAAGGCGGTGCCGGATGACAGCGTGGCGATCGACTCGTTTGATAGTCCCTCGCCCGTCTCCCAAATGCCGCCGGGGCCATCCTCTCTCACGGCGGGTGAGAAGGGCGAACTCCGCTGCGGCTATATCGCGCTGATCGGAGCACCCAATGCCGGCAAATCGACGCTGCTCAACCAACTGATCGGGCGCAAGCTCGCGATCGTCACTCCCAAGGTTCAGACCACCCGCAGCCGCTTGCTCGGCATTGCCATCGAGGGCGCGACGCAGCTGATCTTTGTCGATACACCCGGCATCTTCGAGCCGCGCCGCCGGCTCGACCGCGCAATGGTCGCCGCCGCATGGGCCGGTGCCGCCGATGCCGATCAGGTGGTGCAACTGGTCGATGCGACGCGACCGGAAGCCGGGGATACCCGCCGCATCATCGAGCAGCTCGCCGCCGGCAAGCGGCGGGCGGTGCTGGCGCTCAACAAGATCGACCTCGTGCGCCGGGAAAAACTCCTGGCGATGGCCGATACCCTGTTTCAGGCCGGGGTATTCGAAAAGGTGTTCATGATTTCAGGGCTCAAGGGCGATGGGGTGGCCGATCTGCGGCATTACCTCGCGGGATTGATGCCTGCCGGGCCCTGGTTGTTCCCGGAAGACCAGCTCTCCGACGCGGCCGAGCGCTGGCTGGCGGCCGAGATCACCCGGGAGCAGGTCTTTCTGCAGCTGCACGACGAATTGCCCTATGCCGCCGCAGTCGAGACCGAGGCATGGGAGGAGCGCAAGGACGGCAGCGCCCGGATCGACCAGGTGATCTATGTGCAGCGTGCCGGCCAGCGCGCCATCGTCCTCGGCGACAAGGGGCAACGCATCAAGTCGATCGGCGCCCGCGCCCGCGCCGAGCTGGAGCGCCTGCTTGATCGCCGTATACACCTGTTTCTGTTCGTCAAGGTGCGTGACAACTGGGTCGATGACCCCGAACGCTATGCCGCTCTCGGCCTCGACTTCAACGTCTAGGATCCCGCGCCACGGCCGTCCTTCCGGCAGACAAAAGCCCTGGCGCTTCCC
>JAFAYW010000363.1 GCA_019240125.1 Alphaproteobacteria bacterium | reverse complement strand
TATCGGGCGGGTGGCCCTCGGCGCGACTGGCGCACAGGCAACGTTGATCGTCATCATCGACCAGTTGCTCGGCGCCTGCCTCGATCGGATCGCGCAAGCCCTCTACTAAGCCGCTTTTCACCAGCAATCCACCGTATCAGGTGTCATTGCGAGGAACCGAAGGCGACGCGGCAATCTCCGTCGGCGGTGTCTCTGTCGGATCGGGGGTGCTTCGCGGCGCTCGCGATGACAGCCGTTTTAGGTTGCGGTGGTCTCCGGATAGCGTACCGCGACCAGTGCCAGCCCGTCTGGCGGCGCGGTCGGACCACCGGCCCGTCGATCGCAGGCGGCGAGCGCCCGGCCGACATCCTCCGGGCACCAGCGCCCAAGCCCGACCAGCTTCAACGTGCCGGCCATGTTGCGCACCTGATGGTGCAGGAACGAACGGGCGCGGGCCGCGATGTGGATTTCGTCGCCAAGCTGCGACACGTCCAGGGCATCCAGTGTCTTGATCGGCGATTTTGCCTGGCACTGCGAGTCGCGGAAGGTCGTGAAATCGTGGAGCCCGACAAGATGGCACGCGGCTTCCCGCATTGCCGCGGCATCGAGCGCCGGCGCGACATGCCAGACGCGGCCACGCTCCAGCGCCGGCGGCGCCCGGCGGTTGAGGATGCGGTAGAGATAGCGCCGCTCGATCGCCCAGCGGCGTGCATCGAATGCACCGAGCGCCGGCTCCACCGCGATAACGCTGATCGGATGCGGCTTCAGATGATGGTTGAGGGCGCCGCGAATGACCTCTGGTTCGACGACGCGCGGCAGATCGGCATGCGCCACTTGGGCCCAGGCATGGACGCCGGCATCGGTCCGGCCTGCCCCGAACACGCCGATCGCCTCGCCGCAAAACCGCTGAAAGGCGGTCTCCAGCGCTTCCTGGATCGACAGGCCGCTCGGTTGGCGCTGCCAGCCGACAAATCCGGTGCCGCAATATTCGATCGTCAGCTTATAGCGGGGCACGGCAATACGGTTCCCCTCGGCAGCGCGAACCCGCGCAGGAATGCCGCGGCATCCATCGCGCCGCGTCCCGGCCGCTGCACTCTCAGCAGCCGCAAGGTCCCCTCGCCACAAGCGACGGTCAGCGCATCGTCGACAATCGTGCCGGGTGCGGCTCCGGCCTGGCCGGCTTGCACGGCTGCCCGCAACAGCCGAAGCCGCTCCCCGCCGGCCTCAAAAAACGTGCCAGGCCACGGGTCGAAGGCGCGCACCTGACGCTCCAGCTGCTCCGCCGGGCGACGCCAGTCGAGTAAGGCCTCGGCCCGGCTGAGCTTGGCGGCGTAGGTGACGCCCGCTGTCGGTTGTGGAGTCGGCCGCAGCCGGTCGATCGCGGTCAAGGCCTCGACAATCATCCGCGCCCCCAGCGCCGCCAGAACATCGTGCAACTGGCCGGCGGTCGAATCCGGTGCGATCGGCACGGCTTCGCGCAGCAGCATCGCGCCGGTATCGAGGCCTTCATCCATCTGCATGATCGTGACGCCGGTTTCCGCGTCGCCCGCCAGGATCGCGCGCTGGATCGGCGCGGCACCGCGCCAGCGCGGCAACAGCGAGGCGTGCACATTGAGGCACCCAAGGCGCGGCGCTCGCAATATCGCCGCTGGCAGGATCAGCCCGTAGGCCGCGACCACCGCGACATCGGCACCGAACGCGGCAAACTCAGCCTGCGCCTCGGTACCCCGCAGGCTGGTCGGGTAGCGCACCGGCAGGCCATGTTGCTCGGCGAGCATCTGCACCGCGGAAGCCTGCATTTTATGCCCGCGACCGGCCGGGCGCGGCGGCTGCGTATAAGCCGCGCATATACGGTGGCCTGCCGCAAGCAGGGCCGCGAGGCTGGTCGCGGCGAAGTCCGGGGTACCCATAAAAACGAGATTGAGCGGGTGCACCCCGCGATTGTCCTAATCCGCCGCCATCGCGCGGGCGCGCTTGGTCTTGGCCAGCTTGCGCAGGATCATGCCGCGCTTCAGCGACGAGACGTGATCGACGAATAACAGGCCGTCCAGGTGGTCGATCTCGTGCTGCAGACAGGTGGCGAGCAGACCCTCGGCGTCGATCTCGCGAATTTCATTTTCGTGATCGAGATAGCGCAACCGGATCGCCCGCGGGCGCTCAACATCGGCGTAATGCTCGGGCAATGACAGACAGCCTTCATTCGCCGTCGCCATCTCCTCCGAGCGCCAGAGAATCTCCGGATTGGCGATGCGCATCCGCTGCGGCTTCTCGCCCTCGCGCGCCACGTCGATCACAAGCACGCGGTGCTGCGCGCCGACCTGCGGCGCCGCGAGCCCGATGCCGATCGCGTGGTACATCGTCTCCAGCATGTCGTCCATCAGCCGACGCACCTTGTCGTCGACCCCAACAACGGGTTTCGCCTTGAGCTTGAGCCGCGGGTCCGGCGCGGTAATGATCGGTAACAGAGCCATGCGGCCTAGGTAAGCCGCCGCCCCGCACCCGTCAATAACGAGGCCGGCCGGGCTGCCGCCCCTAAAGTGCGTCGCGCAGCCGCGCGAGATCGTCTAGCCCCTCGGGATTGGTCATGCACAGCACATCGTCAAACCCGACCGCCTTGATGCGGCGCAACTTGTCGAGCGCGGCCGCCTCGCCGCCGGTCAGCATGACCGTGGCACGACCGCCCAGCGGCATGTTCTCGCCGCCGCCCTTCAGGTCGACAATGACATTGGCCAGCACCGCGCGCTTGCCGCCGGCATCGCGGTAGATCTTCATGCCGACTTCCAGTTCTTCCGGCTGCGAGTAGAGGCCGGATGCGATCCAGCCCTGGCATTGCTCGGCCGAGAAGATGATCCAGCGCTTGTTGCGCCAGGCGCCCAGCATGATTGCGGGGCCGCCCTCGGTGCCGGGCCACGGTGTCAGCTGGCCGCCCGGGACCGGCTCGCCGCGCCAAGCCTTTTTCATCAGCTCGAGCGAGCTCATCAATGTCTTGAAACGCGCGTCGTAATCCGCGCCGACCAGGTCGAAATCCGCCTTGGTCGAGCCGCTGCCGAGGCCCAGCATCAGCCGGTCGCCGAGCATCGCATGCAGCCCCTCGAGCCGATGCGCCAGTTCGATTGGATGTCGCACCGGGACCTGCAACACGCAGGTGCCGACCTCGATCTTCTTGGTTACCGCCGCCGTCACGGTCATCAACACAACCGGGTCGAGCGTCGGACGGCCGCGCCCGAACGAGTCGGTCATCCACAACCCGGTAAAGCCGTGCGCCTCGACCTTGCGCGAGAATTCGCTGAACCGCTCCAGTGTCTGCGCCGCGCTGCCCGGCTCCGGACGCATCACGTTGACGACATGCACCCTCATGATGGCGTTTCCCTCGACTCGTTTTGGGCGGGTTATTCCTGCGGCGCCAGGAAGCGCTCGGCAAGGCGGGCAAAGAAACTCACCCCGACCGGCAAGGCGCTGTCGTTGAAGTCGTAGCGGGAGTTATGCAGCAGGCAGCCGCCTTCGCCCGGTCCGTTGCCGATCCACATCATCGCGCCCGGCACCCTTTGCAGCATGTAGGAGAAGTCCTCGCCTCCCAGGGATGGCGCCACGTTGCGGTCGATCTGTTCCTCGCCGCAGATTTCCGCGGCGACATCGGCGGCGAAGGTGGCCTCATCGGCATGATTGATGGTCGGCGGATAGCCGCGCCGGTAATCGCAGGTGGCACTGGCGCCGAACAGCGCGGCGGTGCCGGCGGTGATCTCGGTCATCCGTTGTTCCAGCAGGTCGCGCGTCTCCGGGCGGAAGCTGCGCACCGTACCGCCGATATGGAGGTCATCCGGGATCACGTTATAGGCCGAGCCACCCTTCATGAAGCCGATGCTGATGACGGTAGAATCCACCGGATCGATGTTGCGCGCGGTGATCGTCTGCAGCGCCATGACGATCTGCGCCCCGATCACAAACGGGTCGGTGCCGAGATGCGGGTGCGCCGCGTGCCCGCCCTTGGCCTTGATGCGGATGTCGAAACGGTCGGACGCCGCCAGCATCGGGCCGGGGCGTATTGCCATACTGCCGATCGGTATGCCCGGCTTGTTGTGCATCGCGAACACCGCGTCGCAGGGGAATTTCTCGAACAGCCCCTCCTGCACCATGACCCGGCCCCCGCCGTAGCCCTCTTCGCCGGGCTGGAAGATGAAGTGCACGGTGCCCTCGAAATTGCGCGTCTGCGACAGGTAGCGGGCGGCGCCGAGCAGCATCGTCGTGTGCCCGTCATGGCCGCAGGCATGCATCAGCCCGTCCTGCGTCGAGCGATGCGCAAACTCGTTGTGCTCCTGCATCGGCAGGCAATCCATGTCGGCCCGCAGGCCGATCGCACGCAGCGAATTACCCTTGCGCAGCGTGCCGACCACCCCGGTTTTCGCCAGGCCGCGATGTACCTCGCAGCCATATTCCTTAAGTTTCTGCGCCACCAGATCGCCGGTCCGCTCCTCGGTAAAGCCGATCTCGGGATGGGCGTGGATATCGCGGCGGATCTCGGTCAGTTCATCGAGGTACTCGCGTACATCGGAGATGATCGGCATGAGGGCTCCACTGGAGGCGAGACGCGTCAGCGCAACCATACCGGGTCTGCACAAGTACAGCCAACCCGTCTTGCACGCTGTGCTTTGACGGCCCGCCGGTCTGCTATTGGGCGGAGTGGCCCATCTCGACCGAGGAGAGAGCGGCGCGTACCTTACCGGCCAGCTCATCCGGGTGAAACGGCTTCCCGATGATGTGCGTCTCGCTGACGTCGGCCAGAGCCGTGCGATCGGCGAAGCCGGTGATGAACACGGTCGGCAGGCGCGGATGCGTCGCGCGCAGCCGGCGCACCACATCGGCGCCGCTCATACCCGGCATCGCGAAATCGATCAGCACGAGATCGATCTGCGGATGCGATTGCAGGGATTCGAGCGCCGCCCCGCCGCTGCCCGCCTCGTACACGGTGTAGCCAAGCCCGCGCAGGATGGTCGCCGTGACCTCGCGCACGCCGGCATCGTCATCGACCAGCAGGATGTGCTCGCGTCCGGCCGCATCGCTCGCCGCTCCGACGCGGGCCGATCGCCGCGTGGTGCGGGGATGGGCTTGCGTCTGCGGCAGATAGATAAACACCGAAGTGCCGCGGCCGAGCCGGGAGCTGATGCGTACGCCGCCCCCCGATTGCTGCGCAAACCCGAGAACCTGACTCAAGCCGAGGCCGGAACCCTTGCCGATATCCTTGGTGGTGAAGAACGGTTCGAAAACCTTTTGCCGAACCTCCTCCGACATGCCACTGCCGGTATCGCTGACGCAGATGGAGACGTAATGGCCGGCGGGTGGCTCTTCGGGGCGCGCCGGCGCCCTCAGCGTCACATTGGCGGTTGCGACCGACAGGGTGCCGCCGACGCCCATGGCATCACGCGCGTTGATCGCCAGGTTCAGCACCGCAAGTTCGAGCTGGGTTGGATCGACCATGGCGCTCGATAGCGAAGGTTCGAGCCGGGTGTCGATGCGAATGCTGCCGCCGATCGTACTTTGCAGCAGGTCCTGCATATTGGAGACGATCTCGTTGAGGTCACAGGCCTTGGGCTCGAGGCGTTGGCGCCGCGAGAAGGCGAGCAATTGGCTCGTCAGCCGGGCGCCGCGCTCGGCGGCGTTGCGCATGTAGCCGAGGCGCTTGGTCAGTTTGGCATCGACCCCGGCCCGCTCCATCGCGCTTTCGAGCACCTCGACGTTGCCAAGGACGACCGTCAGCAGATTGTTGAAATCGTGCGCCACACCGGAGGTCAGTTGCCCGACCGCTTCGAGCCGCTGCATCTGGCGCAATGTAATCTCGACCTTTTCGCGCTCTTCGATCTGCGCCAGTAGCACGCGGTTGGCGGCGGCCAGTTCGCCGGTGCGCTCCTGTACCCGGGATTCGAGCTCCTCGTTGAGGCGCCGCCATTCGTACTGGCGGCGCCGGCCGCGGAGATTGGTTTGTGCGACGCTGATCAAGGTCGTTGCGTGGAACGGCCGCTCGAGAAAGGTGACGTTGCCGAGGGCCTGCATCAGTCGCACCGCCGAAGGGTTGCGCTCCAGGCCGCCGCCATGTTCGGTGAGGACCACGAACGGCAGGTCCGACCACGCCGGCTGTGTGCTGACCCAGCTCATCAGTGCCCGCGTATCGCCGCGCAGAGCCTCCTCCGTAACCAGCCCCAGATCGGCGCCGCTCGCCAGCTCCTGCACGAGCTGCGACAGGTCCGGGCAGATGTCGGCCCGGATATCGGCATCCTTGAGGATGTTTTGCGCCACCATGGCGTCGCGTCCATTAGGCGCCAGGATCAGTACCCGCTCGGCAGCAGCTGCTGCCGTAGAGGTCAATTCCGCTCCTCCAGCAGCGGTGCGTCGCTGCCGAGATACGTCGGTATGCCGCGCAAGACGCCCTGAAATTGTTCGAGCGGCGGTCCAACGCGGATCCCGCGCTCGCCGATCGTGAACTCGCGGATTGTGTTTTCGTGCGATCCGGTTCGCTTCTTGATCACCGACATGGCGCGCCTCACTCGCCCGCGAGCCTCGAAGAAGCGCAGCATGATCACGCTGTCTGCGAGATAGGTGACATCGAGGCTCTGGGTCATCTCGCCGATCAATCCATGCTGGGCGACGGTGAGGAACGTCGCCGCCCCCTGTCGATTGAGGTACTGCAGCAATTCATGAAGGTGCAGGATCAGGAACTGTTCTTCGGGCATCGCTGCCTGGTAGCCGTTGAGGCTATCGATCGCGACGAACCGGCTGTGCTGGCGATCGACAAGCGTGCGGACGCGATGCACGAATTCACCCGGCGACAGCTCCGCCGCGTCAAGCTGTTCGATGATCAACTGACCTTTGGCGCGCATCTCCTCAAGTGGCATGCCCAGTGCCTTGGCCCGCGAGATCAGGAGCCCGAGTTCCTCGTCGAAGACAAACAGCGCAGCGCGCTCGCCGCGCTCGACTGTCGCGGTGATGTATTGCAGCGTCAGGATCGATTTGCCCGCACCCGCCGGCCCGATAATCAATGTGCTCGACCCCATGGCCAACCCGCCACCGAGCAACTGGTCGAGTTCGCCCACCCCGCTGTGGAGCGTCTGATCCAGCGTCGACTGCCGGTACTCCGCGGCAACCAACCGCGGAAAGACGAGTACGCCGCCGGACCGGATGGTGAAATCGTGATAGCCACCCGCGAAACTCTGGCCGCGGCATTTGACAATACGCAGGCGGCGCCGCTCGCCGCCATAAAGCGGCGCAAGCTGGTCGAGGTGGATGACGCTATGCGCGATGCTGTGCATCGCGCTGTCAGTCGCGTCAGTGGTGAGATCGTCAAGCAGGATGACGGTCGAGCCCTGCTGTGCGAAATAATGCTTAAGCGCCAGAACCTGCCGGCGATAGCGCAGCGAGCTTTGCGCCAGCAGACGGATTTCCGACAGGCTGTCGATAACCACTCGCTTGGGCTTCAGCCGCTCGATTGCCTCGCAGATCCGCTGGATCGTCTCGCCCAGCTCAAGATCGGATGAATAGAGCAGGCTTTGGTGCTGGTCGGGGTCGAGGATGGTTTCCGGCGCGATCAACTCGAGCACAACGATGTGCTCGTCGAGCGACCACCCATGCGACGCGGCGCCATCGCGCAGCTCCTGCTCGGACTCGGCAAGGGTGACATAGACCCCGACCTCGCCGGCCTCGGCGCCGGCGCGCAGAAACTGCAGGGCGAACGTTGTCTTGCCGGTCCCGGGACTGCCTTCGAGCAGGTGCAGCCGGTCGCGGGTCAAGCCGCCGGCGAGCACGTCGTCGAACCCCTCGATGCCGGTGGACGCACGCTGCAGGTATATCGGTTGTTCGTTCATCCCCAACGCTGAGCTGGTTGCCCTGTGCTGAACTGAATGGCTCAACGCTGAACGTGTTGAGCAGTCGGCGCCAAACCCCTCGTTGCGAGGCGCCTACCGCCACCAACAGCGTGATGATTAAGAAAGTTCGGGCGTGCCGGCGGAGAGAACGCGGCCGCCGATTTCGGCAGCCTAATCAGGCTTCGGCTTGCGCGGCGATTTTCTTTGAAATCTCCGCCCGCCATTGCTCCATCGGCTGAAACCCGGGCTTGGCGCGGCAGATCGCTTCAGTCTCCCGATAAAGCTCGTCCTCGGACTTTTCCAGATCGATCTCGAAGCCGAGCGGTTGCGGCACGTACCACGGAGTGTCGCAGAACATTTCGATCCGATTGCCTTCGGGGTCGCTGAAATAGACCGACCAGGCGTTACCGTGACAGCGCGGGTCGATGACCGTGCAGCCCGCCGCCTTCACCTTGCGATAGGCGCGCTGGACATTCGCCAAGGTGCCGACGTTGAACGATACCTGCTGGACCATCGGCGTGTCGCTGCCGGTCTGCCGGCCGCGCACCAATACAACCTGATGGTGATCCGCCGGGTTGCGGCTGAGGAACGTAATGCGGCCGTCCTCTGCCCCATCGCTGACCACAAAGCCGAGGACCTTTGTGTAAAACTCGATCATCGTCGGCACATCGGTCACATACAGCCCGACATGGCTCAGGCGGGGCGCGTAATCCTGCGTCATCTAGAATCCTCCCTGATGCTTTACCTACTCAATTCCGGCGCGATCCGCCATAGCGGAACGGCAGGGCACGCGGTATCGTTGAGCCAAGGGAAAACGGAGCATTCGAATGGCTGCCGCCGCACGTCCGTACTGGACCGGATTTCTCAAGCTGTCGCTGGTGACGATCGGCGTGCGCCTCTATACGGCGTCAACCGAGCGCGAAAAGGTGCGCTTTCACATGATCCACGAGCCGACCGGCGAGCGCGTGAAGCAGCAGCTGACGGTACCGGGTGTCGGCCCGGTCGAGCGCGACGAGATCGTCAAGGGGTACGAATACCAGAAGGGCCACTACATCACGGTCGACCCCGACGACATCAAGCGATTGCGGCTGGAGACCACCGATACGATCGACATCGTCGAATTCGTCGACGATGTCGATCCGATCTTCTTCGACTCGCCCTATTACCTGACCCCGGACGGCAGCGTCGCCGAGGAGGGTTATCGCGTGATCCGCGAGTCGCTGCGCGACACCGGCAAGATCGCGATCGGCCAGGTCGTTATCAACGGGCAGGAGCGGATCATCGCGATCCGTCCAATGGGCACCGGGCTGCTCGGCAACGCGTTGCGCTACCATGACGAGGTGCGCAAGCCCGAGGATTATTTCTCGACGATATCAGCCGAAGGGGCCGACGAGGACCAACTCGCCATTATGGAGCAGATCATCAAACGCAAGACAAAGACGTTTGATGCCGCCGACTTCACCGACCGCTATCAGACCGCTCTGCGCGAACTGATCGCCGAAAAGATGGACGGCAAGTTGCCGGCGCAGGAGCCGGAGCGTAAGCCGGCCCAGGTGATCAACCTGATGGATGCCCTGAAGCGCAGTCTGGCGGCCGAGGACACCGAGGAGACGCCGGCGTCGCGTCGGACCCGCGCGGCGGCGAATGAAGGCGAGGCGGTGGAGGAGAAGCCGGCGGCCAAATCTGCGCCGCGCGGCCGCAAGGCAGCGACGGGCAATCAGCGCAGCCTGCTATTGCCGGTTGAGGGCGGCAAGGCGAAGACGCCGCGCACCACCGCGAAACCAACCCCTGCGAAATCCCCAGCCAAGCCCGCCGCGCATGAGGACGAGGCGCCAAAGCGCCGCCGCAAGGCCTCCTGACCCCGCGCCTCAAGCGCCGCAAGGCTCGATCGAATTTAAATCAAATAAATAAATATGCGTCCCTGCAAAAGCAGGGACCCGCGGTCGGGCTGATGAGTTGTTGCGCAGTGGGTCCCTGCTTTCGCAGGGACGACAACTATGAAAAATACGACAACTCAACCACCATACTGTGAGTTTACTTGTTAGCTTGATGGCTCGCGGAGGCAGGCGGCGGCGAACTAGCCGAACGGGCCTTGGAAGACCTGGTCGGTATAGCTGTCGGAGAGCGGCTCCAGCGCCTCGGGCCATTCGCACGATACCGGGCGGCGCTCGGCGGCAGTGCGAACCCGCCCATCCCAGCCAATCTGCTCCATGTAGTAGTAGAGCTGGATGCAGTGCCCGTCCGGGTCGAGCACAAAGGCCGCATAGTCGATCCCGGGATAAAGCTCCGGTGCGATCGTATCGATAAAGGTGCAGCCGCGCGCTTTGAGGAAGTCGACTGCGGCCCGCAATTGCGCGTAGTTCGCCACTTCGACGCCGAACGACAGGCAGGTGGTGTGCGGGCTGAGCCCGAGCACGCCGCGCAGTTCCTTGGGGTAGAGCGCGATGCTGTGATGCTCGGCACCGCAGCGCAGAAAGACGCAGCGAGCGCCGCGATAAACCGTCTCCTCGCTTTTCGTCAGCCCGACATGCCCGACATAGAACGCCTCGGCCCGATCGACATCATCGACAAACAGGCGCACCGGGCCGACCTTGGTAATCTTGAACGGGCGCGGTAACAGCACCCCATCGACATCGAAGCGTGCCTCGCCGTTCGGCAATGCCGGGCGGTGACCGGAAGCTATGTCGATGCCCTTTGCCAGCGCCTCGCGCAGTTCCGCCGCCTCGCTGATCTGCGGCAGGTCAGGCTTTTCCTGAAAGCCGCGATAGTACAGGTCGCGCGGCTTCGAATGCTGGTTCCAGCCGATCTGCTCGATGCCGTAATAGAACTCGTTGGTGTGCCCATCCGGGTCATAGACATAGGTGTGCCAATTGCTGCCCGGCATGTCGCGCCCGACCCGCTGGATACGCACCTGCTGTTCCTGAAAATAACCGTAGGCGTCGGCGATCTCCTTCAGGCTGCCGCATTGCCAGGTGATCTGGTTGATGGTGATCTCCGGCGCGAATTTGCGGTCGGCGCGGCGGTCCATCACCGGCCTGGCGAACAGCACCATCGCGTGGTGGTCGGTGCCGTGGCGCATGAAATAGCCGTGGCACTCGCCGAGGCCGGCATCCTTCGGAAACCACGGCGCGCGCGAGAAATCGGCCTTGTCGGAAATCGTAAAGCCGAGCAGGTCGCCATAGAAGTCGCGGCCGGCTTCGAGCTTTGTCAGGTTGAAGCCGAAATGCCCCAGGCGGCGCACCTTGAATGGCCGCTCCAGCATGATGCCGCCAACATTGTAACGCTGGCCGTTTGCCGACATCGAAGTCCTCCCTCGCTCTTTCGCCGGATTATATCAGGCATGCCGGGCCGGCGCACCGAGCCCGAGGCGACCAGACCGTGACGACCGTTGCGCCGGCTTGATCATGCCGCGGCTAGACCGGACTCTGGTCGTCACATGCAGAGCACAGGGAGGGGCGAGAATTTACGCCCATGTTGCTTGGCCTTGGCGGCACTGCCATTTATGTTTGCACCGCCTCGGAGCCAGCCGCCCAGCACAAGCCGATTGGCTGACGCTGACGTACGGGCGGCGCGCGGGTCCCTGGGGATCTGCCGGGAATTCGGGGCGGCGTTTCGGAAGGTTGCTGGTGAGATCGGGAACATCGCGGATATGAGGACGACAGCCGAAGCGACACGGTCTCCGGCGACAGCGGCTCGCGAAACGGCTCGCGAAACGGGGGGTGGCCGCCGCGGCCGTGGCTCGCCGCCGGCGGAGGCAGCGACCGCGGCCGCACCCGCCATGGTAGCCGCACCTGCTGCCGTCGCGGTCTCCGTGACAGCGGTCAAGCTGTTGCCTATCGATGAGGGGCTGTATGCGTTGCGGCTCGGCGAGTTGCCGGGCGGGTCGGCCGAAATCGGTGGCATGGCGGTACCGGCGGCGCATGTCTCGGCCCCGTTCGCGGGCGATGGCAACGGCGTCGAAATCGTCGCCTCGTTCCCCGAACAGGGGCCGTGGATCCGCAAGCCCGGCGGCACGCTGGTGGTGCGCGCGGCGCGGGCCGGCGGCTACGTCCTCATCACCGCTTATGGCGCCGCACCGGCGCAGCACGACATCGCCTATGATTTGCGGCGCCTCGACGGGCCGGCCGCGGCAAACCTGCAGACCGCTATCCCAACCGGCGCCGGACCGTCGGACGAGGTGCGCGAGGTGCCGACCGAAATCCTGTTGCACATCGAGCGGGCCGGCGACCGGCTGTTCCCCGGCAGGGGCTGGGTCGGCGCGCTGGGACGCCGCATGCGTATCGAGGCCTACAGCATCCGGCCGACCGCGCAACTCGCCCCCGGCGACATTGAGATGAAGGCGTTTCTGCCGAATGGCGGCGAGACGCCGTGGATCCCCGGCGGCATTCTCTGCGGCACGCGCGGCCGCGGCCTGCCGCTGATCGGCTTTGCCGTGCGCATGACCGCGCAGAAATCGGACCAGTTCGAGGTGAGTTATCAGGGGTCGTTCTTTGCCAGCGGCATTTCCGAGACGCAGCGAAACGGAGCACCCTGCCGCGCCCGGATCGCCGATGACCCACTGGAAGCGGTCAATGTGCGCATCACCGAGCGTATCGCCGATGTCGATCCCGACGAAATCGAGGCGGCCGATTCAGAAACAGCCCGACCCGCCTCCTAGCGGAAACGGCTCGCCGGGCGCCTGCCGCCGCGAGACACAATGAGATTCCTGTTCGTTCACCAGAACTTCCCCGGCCAGTACCTGCATATCGTCCGCTACCTGCAGGAGGCCGGGCATGGCATTCGCTTTGTCACGCAGCGCCGCGACCGCGAGGTCGAGGGTGTGCCGACGCTCGAATATGTCCCGCTGCCGGTCTCGACTGGGGTGCAGCCCTATCTGGTCGACCTCGAGATGAACATGATGAACGGTATGGCTGTGGCGCGGCTGTGCCAGGGACTGAAGCAGGACGGCTTCGACCCCGATATCGTTGTTGGCCATACCGGCTGGGGCGAACTGATGTTCGTCAAGGATGTCTGGCCGAACGTGCCGTGCCTTGGCTATTTCGAGTTCTTCTACCGCTATGTCGGGTCGGATCTTGATTTCGATCCGGAATTTCCCTCGGTGGCGGATGACGCGATGCGCATCCGCATGAAAAACGCGACCAACCTGCTGAGCCTTGACGCCGCCGATTGGGGGCATACCCCCACCCGATGGCAGCGCGACCAGTATCCGGCCGAGTTTCACCCGCGCATCAGCGTAATTCATGAGGGCGTCGACACCGACGCGGTCAAGCCGGACCCGACCGCCACCCTGTGGCTCGGCAATGGCGTGACGCTGTCGCGCAACGAGCAGGTCTTGACCTACAGCGCGCGCAATCTCGAACCCTATCGCGGGTTCCACATCTTCATGCGCGCCCTGCCGGGTGTGCTCGATCGCTGTCCCAAGGCCCGCGTCGTGATTGTTGGCGGGCATGGGGTCAGCTATGGCCGCGCGCCACCGCGCCACAAAACTTGGCGCGAGCACATGCTCGCCGAAGTCGGCGACCGGCTCGACATGAGCCGGGTGCACTTTGTCGGGTGGCTGCCCTACGCGCAGTACCAGGCGGTGCTGCAGGTCTCCTCGGCGCATGTCTATTTCACCTACCCCTTCGTACTGTCGTGGGGGTTGCTCGAGGCGATGGCCTCGGAATGCATGGTCATCGCCTCGCGCACCCCTCCGATCGAGGAGGTGATGGACGGCAGCAGCAACGGCTGGCTGGTCGATTTCTTCGACATTGCCGGCTGGACCGACGCGATCTGCGAGGCGCTCGAAAGCCAGGCGGCAACCCAGTCGATCCGGCAGGCGGCGCGGCGGTTTGTGATCGACCAGTTCGATCTGAGCCGCGTCTGCCTGCCGGCACATCTGGCGCTGATCCATCGCCTCGCCGGCATCGATCCTGTCCCGCGCTCGCGCCAGCGACGCGCCCAGGCCACCCGCGCCGCGCTCGCCGGGGCCTCATGATGGACAGGGCCTCATGATGGACAGGGCCGCATGATCGCGCGGTCGCGGACCCGCCGCGCGACGCGCCCCGTTGCTCCGGCCGGGCTGGGGGGACCCGGCGCCGGACCCGCCGCCGCCTTGCCGCAGACAATCGCGAGGCTGGTTCCGCTGGCGGCCGGCTTCTACGCCATCGGTCTGGGTGACGACACCCGCGGCGGCGACATGACGGGCGGTCTCTCTATCCCCGCCGTGCATGTCTGCGAGCCGCCGGGCCAGCCGGGGTGGCTCGACATTGGCGACGAGCACGGTGCCGCTATCGCCTGGCTCGGTGCCCGCCGGCGAACTCTCCTGGTCAAATCCGGCAACGACGCGGCGCTCGCGCTGGTGACCGCGTTTCTGTCCGCCGATCCCGAGACGGCTGCACTGCGGCTCAGGATCCAGCGGCTCGATGGTGCCGACGATCCCGCGCGGGAGCTCACCTTCGAGGGCGGCGATGCAGCAGCGCCGCGCGAGATCGCCATCGATGTGATCGCGCATATCCGCAGCCGCGGCAATGTCCGGTTCATCGACGCGCCCTGGGCGGGCCGGCTCGGCCCTGGCCTGTGGATCGAATCGTTCACGCTGCTGTCGCGCCAGCCCGGTGTGGCGGCGGCGCTTGAATGCAAGGGACTGATCCAGGGCGGCGAAGAGACGCCCTGGGTGCCCGGCGGCTCGGCATGCGGCACGCAGAACCGCGCGATGCCGCTGCTCGGCTTTGCGATTCGCCAGAAGCCCGGCACCCTAGGCTTGCGCCTCGACTGCGAGTATTCCGGCTATTTCCGTTCCGGCGCGACCGCCGGCCCGGCACGCAATGGCGCGCCGTGCCGCTCCCCGACCGACAACGATCCGCTGGAGGGGATGCAGTTGCGCATCACCCAGCGCCCCATGATTACCGCGCCCCCAGCCACCAGAGGCTAGACGAACTCCGGCTTATGCCGCGCAGAGTGCGGCGAGCTGCGCGTGGTCGGTAAGCCATAACCACGGATGGAAGCGGGCGACATCGATCGCGCTTTGCAATTCGATCAGGCCGAAGGGTCGGCCGAATACGTGGGCGTGCACGGTAAGGTCGATGCAGCCAGGCCGTCCGCCGATCCCCTGCCAGTTCGCGACGATCCGCTCGAAGATCCGCGAATAGGCTTGCGGCTCGCTGCCATAGCGGACGTAGAGCGGCATGTCGTTGATTTCCATGGTAAATGGCATAGCCACGATCGGTCCGGCATCTGTTGCCACCCGCCGCGGCAGGTCCGTGTCAAAGAAATCGGCATGCCATTCATAGCCGGCGCCGGCGAGCAGCTTGGTGGTGCGCGGGCTCGGCGTGCAACGCGGGCTCAGCCAGCCGCGCGGCTCCTCCCCCGAGGTCTGTCGCAATACCGTGCTGCAGCGCGCCAGATCGCCCGCTTCCTCGGCATCGCTCTGATAGGCGGGCAGGATGTTCTGGGCCCAGCCATGCGCCGCGACCACGTGGCCAGCGGCGGCGATGTCCGCAATCAATTGTGGGCAGCGCTCGGCGACGATGCCGCTGGTGTACCAGACCGCGCGCAACCCGGCGGCGCCGAGCAGGTCCAGGAGCCGCGCGGCGCCCGTCTTTGGGCCATAATCGGCCCAGGATCGCGCCTGCAGATCGAGCGCGCCGGGCTTCAGCGGGTTGCCCATCGGTCCGATTCCCGGCGCGGAATCATCGGTCCATCCTTCGAGCATGATGCTGACCGATACGGCCAGCGAGCCGCCCTCCGGCCATCCCGCCGGCAGTTGTTCAGATGTCATCGTAGGTGCCTCTGGGGTGCGGTCGATGCCGTCGTGACGCTATCCTGCATTATCACGGCGGCATGCCCGCCGGCGAAGCCCCTGTCGTCCCGGTCCGGCGCCGGCAGCGCCAGCTGCCACATGGCCCAGGCACCAAACAGCAGCCCAGCGAGAAGGCGACCGGCGACGCTGTAGAGCTGCAGCGCTCGCCGGATGTCGAAGGGCGTCGCGTGCGGTGTATTGCCGTCGCCGAGCCATGCACCGGGCACCGGTCCTTCGGCGTAGACGCGCGGTCCAGCGAGTGCGAGGTCGAGCGCGCCCGCCATTGCCGCCTCTGGCCAGCCGGCATTGGGCGAGCGGTGTTTGCGGCCGTCCCGCAGCATGACCGCGCAGGCGCGGCCGGCATGCGCGGCGCCGGAAAACATGGCGGCGGCGGCCAGCAGCAGGCCGCTGAGCGGCGCGGGGATCAGGTTCAGCGCATCGTCCAGTCGCGCCGCGGCCCAGCCAAAACTGGCGTAACGCGGGTTCCGGTGACCGATCATGCTGTCGAGCGTGTTGGCCATCTTGTAGGCGAAGAGCCCGGGAAGGCCGAGCAGCAGGTACCATAAGATCGGCGCCACCACGCCGTCGCTGAAATTCTCGGCGAGGCTCTCGATCGCGGCGCGCGCGACGCCGTGCCGGTCGAGCTGTTCAGGATCGCGCCCGACGATGTGGCGCACCGCCCTCTGGCCGGCGATAAGGCCGCCGTGGTCGAGAGCGATGCCTACCATCGCGACATGCTCAGAAAGGCTGCGCTGCGCCAGCAACACGCCGACCAGAAATCCCTCGCCAAGTGCACCCACGAAGCCGAAGCCGCACAGCCAATGCAACATGGCACCCACCGCGGCGGCGGCACCGACCAGCAGCACCACGGTCAGGACGCCGCGGTCCCGGCGCCGGACCTCGCTGCGGTTGCTGCGGTTGAGCTTGCGGTCGAGAAACGCGATGGCGCGCCCCGCCACGACCACGGGATGCGGCACGTGCGCGAACAGCCACGGCATGTCGCCGAACACTGCGTCGATCAGCAATCCCAACAGCAACAGCAGCAGCCGGTTATGCGGATCGGGCGAGATCAGCGAGACTTGCATTGCTGCTGAGATGTTGGCGATGCCAGCGGCCGGGACAAGCATGCGCATGCCATCGGGTATAAGAGCGGATCAGCATACGGAGCCGCACGTTGTTCGACACCTTTGTCATTGTCGATTGGAGCGCCGCGAACCAGCCGAAGACCGGTGCCGACAGCGTCTGGATGTGCTGCGTCGATACCAATTCGGAGCGGCTGGTCAATCCGCCGACACGGCTTGCGGCGCGCGAAATTCTTGCGGACTGGCTCGCGGCGGCGCACGCCGCCGGCCGCCGCGTGTTGCTCGGGTTCGACTTTCCGTTTGGCTATCCCGCAGGCTTCGCCGCCCGGCTTGGCCTGCGCGGCCCCGCCTGGCGCGCGGTGTGGGACGAGATCGCGACTTCTATCGAGGATGACGCCCGCAATCGCAACAATCGCTTCGCGGTGGCGGCTGATTTCAACCGGCGGATTTCCGGCGGCGCGTTTCCGTTCTGGGGAAGTCCGGCAGCGCTCGCCGGCCCCAATCTCGGTATCAAGCACCACCGGCAGCACGAAGAACTGGGTCTCGCCGAGCGGCGCCTCATTGATCTTTACGTGCCGGCAACGCAGCCCTGCTGGAAATTGCTGGGGACCGGCTCGGTTGGCGGGCAGGCCTTGACCGGCATCCCGGTGGCGCGGGTGCTGCGCGACGATCCGCGCTGGGCGGCGACGGCGCGGGTCTGGCCGTGCGAGACCGGGTTGCGCCCACCGGACCCGGACATGAAGCTCGTCATGGCCGAGATATATCCCTCGCTGTGGCGCATCCGGCCGGCTGCCGGTGAGCCAAAGGACGCCGCCCAGGTGCGCGACCTGGCGCGCTTTCTCGCCGGCCGGCATCGCGCGGGCGAATTGCCGCGCTTGTTCAAGGCCGATCCCGGGCTTTCGGCGGCGCAGCGCGCGGTCGTCGAGGGCGAGGAGGCGTGGACCCTCGGTGTCACCGTTCCCAGGCCCGGCCGTCTGCCTCTCGACGACGCAGCGCCGTGCGACACCGCCGGTTTGCGCGATGCGCTGGCACCGGAATGAGGGCTGTGGTAGGCGAGGGCCTCTTGTACTCCGCCCGTTGCCGCGCACCCGGCTGACCGCACTCGCGAATCGGTCTGTCGAACGAACCCTGAAGTCTTCTCCGTGATATCGGATAGCACCACGCCACCCCTAAAGGTTGACGAGCGACCGTCCCGCTGGCTGGATTCTCGCTGGCTGGGCGGGCCGCAGCCCTATCTGTGGCTGACCGCGTTGTGCCTGCTGCTCTATCTGCCAGGGATGGTCGTGATCCCGCCGCTCGACCGCGACGAGGCGCGTTTTGCGCAGGCGACACGGCAGATGCTGGAGACCGGCGACTACCTCCGCATCCGCTTTCAGGACGAGGCGCGCAACAAGAAGCCAGCCGGCATTTACTGGCTGCAGGCGGCCTCGGTGCAGCTGTTCAGCACACCGCAATCGACAGCGATCTGGCCATACCGGGTGCCGTCATTGCTTGGGGCGATCGCCGCGTGTCTGATCACCTTTGCCTTCGCCGCAGCGCTGTTGCGCGGCGCCGGGCTGGAGAGTGAGCCGCGCGCCACCGCGGCGATCGCGGCGGTGTTGTTGGCAAGCTCGCTGGGCGTCGTCGCCGAGGCGCACATCGCCAAGAGCGACGCCGTGTTGCTCGCGGCGATTACCGCGGCGCAGGGCGCGCTCGGTATCGCCTATGTGCGCGGCCGGGGGGGTGGCGCGGTATCGCCATGGGTCGCGGTGGTTTTCTGGGCGGCGGAAATCGTCGCAATCATGGTCAAGGGCCCGCCGGGTCCCGCGCTGGCGCTGGTCACGGTGGTCGCGCTCGCCATCGCCGATGGGGGCGCGCGCTGGGTCCGATCGCTGTGGCCGATGGCGGGTGTCGCCGCGGTGGTTCTGGCGATCACGCCGTGGCTGGTCGCGATTCAGGGCGCGACCGGCGGCCGGTTCCTCGCCGAATCGGTCGGTGCCGATCTGCTCAGCAAGATCGTCGATGCGCAGGAATCGCATGGCGCGCCGCCATTTTCCTATCTGGTGCTGTCATTTGCCACCTTCTGGCCGGGCTCGCTGCTTTTCGTTCCGGCCATGGTGCGGTGCTGGCGTCGCCGGACCCGGCCGCTCGAACGGCTTTTGCTGGCCTGGCTGGTGCCGGCCTGGGTTATCCTTGAATTGGTGCCGACCAAGCTGCCGCACTACGTGCTGCCGCTGTACCCGGCATTGGCGCTGATCGCGGCGCAATCGCTGGCTGATGAGCCCACGATGTTCCCGAACATCTGGCTGCATCGGCTCGACATCGCGGTGAAGGCTGTCTGGGCTTTGGTCGGGGTGGCGCTCGCCGCGGCGCTGGTGGTGACGCCGCTGCGTTTTGGCGGCCAGCTCTCGATCTTCGATCTGATCGGGGTGGCTGTGTTGCTGGGGCTCATCGGTGTGTGGCTGCGCTATCGTCCCGGCCGCCGCGGCACCAGCGCGCTATCCGTGGCGCTCAGCCTCGCCTTTGTCGTGACCGCCGCGTGGGCGGTCCTGCCAGGGTTGGATCGGTTGTGGCTGAGCCGATCCGCCGCCGCTCTGGTCGCGCAATACCCACCGGCTCCGGGCAAACCCCTGGTCGCCGTCGGATACAGCGAGCCAAGCCTGGTGTTTCTGCTGGGCACGAATTTGCGGCTGGCAACACCCCGCACGGCGGTTGAGACGCTCGCGGGCGGCGGCGAGGTGCTGGTCAGCAGTCGCGAGGATGCGATTTTTCGACAGGCGGCGGCGGCCGGCGGCTTGTCGCCCGAACCGCTCGGCAACGTCCCCGGGATCGACTACTCAAATGGCCAGCACATGGTGCTGACGCTCTACCGTGTCGCGCCGGGCTAACCCGGCCTCCGGCCGATCAGGCCATCAGCGCTTGACGTTGTGATCGCGAACGTAGGCCCAGAAGCTTTCGTCCATCGCGGCGGTGCGGTTGGTCAGATAGGGAAAATGCCCGTAGATCAGCGTCAGTTCGCCATCGGCCTCCTCCGCCGTGGCGCCACTTTCGGCGTAGCGATAGAGCGCGGATAGCAGGCCGGTGCGGTCGGCACCCGATTTGCAATGGATCAGCAATGGTTTGGGCGCGGCACGGACCAGCGCGAGCAATTCGGCGATCTGTTGCTCGGTAACGACCCGCTTGGCCGATAATGGGTAGTCGTAATGCGCCATGCCAAGCTCGCCGGCGGCCGCGACCTCGTTGTCGTACCAGGGTTCACCGTGATGCGCCCCACGCAGGTTAAGCACCGACTTGATGCCATAGGCCTGCCGGTCGGAGACCAGATCGGCGCGGTCGGGTTGCGCCGCGCGATACAACTGGCCCGACACCACGGTGTGGACATTGCCCTCGTATTGCAGGATGCCCCAATACCCGCCGATCCCGCCGGCTGCCACCAGCAGCATGCCGACTCCGATCTTCAGCGAGCGCCATACGGCGCGGGGGCGCCACGCGTCGCAGGGGGTGCGGCGGATGGCAATCGGTTCGGCGCTCATGGCAGGCATAATGGAGATCCGGCAGCTTCCGTCAATGCGCGAGACTAGGGTGTTCCGGCCAAAGACCAGGCTGGCGGCACGATCTTTTCGATCACCAGCTCAATTTCATAGCAGCCGCCCGGGTGCTTGTCCGGCTCGATGCTGTAGAGATAGCCGTAATCGTTATCGCGCAAATGGCGCACTCGGTACGTATTGCTCGGGAGTGCTTCTTCGATTTCGCGAAGAAGGCCGGCGGGTGTGTAGAACCGCTTGTGGTCCGGGTTCCATTTGGAGGGGAGCCCGGCGCGTTTCTCGTAGAGGAACTGGTGCGGCACGATACACACGAGAAACCCGCCTTGCCTCAGGACCCTGAACCACTCGCCGATCGCGGTGTGATATTGGGGAATATGCTCCAGCACATGGCTGGCGAAGACCGCATCGACCGACTCGTCATCGAAGGGGAGATGCAGCCCGTCATAGCCGGGGTAATCCAGGTCGATCCCGAAGGCGTGCGGGAAAATCGGCACGGCCTCCTCTTTGCCGCCGCCTTTGTATCCGATGTCCAGGACGACATCGCCCGACAGATAGTCGCAAAAGAACCCGTTGCTGAGGCGAACCAGGAACGTCGTGGCTGGTTCACCCTTTACGGGCCAATCTGATGGGACCTCGTAGCGCCCGATGCTGAATCGCGCCGGCAGGGGCGAGCGCCGTGCCTGCTCTGCCGCGGCCGAGGGGTAACGCCCCTCGTGGCGACCAAACAGGAGATAATGCTGCAATCCATCAAAAAACGCGCCGCGCGAGCACGCCTGCGCGACGTCGGGATAGCGCTGCAGGTACCAGGGCTCGTCCCAGCCGAGCAGGTTGCGCAGTTGCCAGTCGTCTTTAATCACGCGGCCCTTTTACCAGGACGGTAAGCATAAGCTCTGGCTGCCCTTCGCCGGCAGCAACCATATCACAGCGCTTTCGATCGGGCGCCGAGTAGGGTATGCCGGCCAAGCCGAATCGGGTCACGGCGAGCCAGGTCGGCGCGAAGCTTTACGCTGCGCGGCTGCCGGGCTGACTATCCTTTCGGAACCAATACCCGGGAAGAGTGCATTCGATGTGGAGCGAAGCGACGCGGGTCGAGGTAAGCCGACAGCTCGACGCGCACCTCACCGAGAGTAATCAGTTCCTCGCCCTCGCTCGGGCTATGCTCGATGGCCATTTGCCGCCCGATCTGCCGCTACTGCTTTACGCCTATGGTCGCGGTGTCTGCTCCTGTTTCGATCATCTCCACCATGCCGCGCGGGATCTGATAGGCGCCGTGGCTGAACGCCAGGGACTGCTTCCAGCCGACGGTTTACTGTTTGATGCTGGGCATGGCTTGTCGCGCGAGGCCGCCGCGGCGCTGTGTCCCGATCTGCTGCCAAACCTTTACGGAGCGAGCACGAGCGACGCGCTCGATCGACTGCCATTGCTCGAGGGCTGTGGCAACGAAATCGCCAATCGGCGATTTCCGCCGCCCATGAACATGCTGTTGCACCGCGCGGACCGGCCGCCGATGCATGCTTATGTCAGCAATGATGCGTGTGTTTACGCGCACCCATTCCGCTACCAGGTCCTCTCGCGCGACCGGAGCCGCAGTTGGGCATCGGGCAGTCCGCGTGGTCTGTCACGCGACGCGATCGGGGCGACGGAAATCATCGCGCTCGATAAGGACATTATCGTCCTGCAGGACCGCTTCAATTTCACGGCGCTCTCGCATTTCCTCTTTGACGGCATCACCCGCGCCCTGCTCCTGGGACAGGCACTCGGCAATCTGCGATCGTCCCTGCTGGTCTTTGGCGGCATCCCAGATGAGATGCACGCCTCGATCTGCAACGCGCTGTGCGAAATGCTGAACCTGGAACCGGAGAACATTCTATTCCCGGACCATTCCGTGACGCTTGAGACTACCGGCCGCTGCATCTGGTTCTCGGATCAGGTCGAGGCTTACCTGCATCCGGCGCAAATGGCGCATCCGACCTCGATCGCCTTGTTACGCTCGATAGTCGAAGCCCTGCCGGGGGCGCCTGTGGAGTGTCGCCGCGTCTACTTGCGCGGCTCGGCAGCCGGGCACACGCGCGTCGCCAACGAGGAGGCGCTGATCGCCCGGCTTGGGCAATCCGGATTTACCCCGCTGCGCCTCGCGGAGCTTACCGCGCGGCAGCGTATCGGTTTGTTTCGCGAGGCCGATCTGGTCGTGGCGCCCTATGGCCTTGACCTGACATACCTGATAGCGGCCGATCGGGCGCGGGGGGTTGTCGAGCTATTGTCGCCGCTCGGCGGCACCGATACCTACGCCTTCATCGCCGCCGCCGGTCATATTCCGCACGTCGGTATTGTCGGCGACGGCGACGCGGCGGGCCTGACTGTCAACGAGGCGCAGGTTGGACGTTTTACCGAATTCCTTGCAGCGGGCGCCGGCCGGCCGGTATGGGGCGGACCGGCAAACCTGCTTGCTGGCTCGCGATGGCCGACCCGGCTCGCCGGATCCTCCGATGCGGGGGGCGATCGCCAATCGATACCGCCGCTGATCGCGGGAAATGCTGTCATCAACCATGGCGCCGTGACTGGCGGGGCTGGTGCGGTGGTTGGGCGATGGCCGGCGATTGAGCTCATCGTTGGACTGCGTTACACCGCGTCGTGCTGGATCTGGCTGCCGAGCGACTTCGCGGGCAGCGCCGTGACGCTACATCTGACTCAGGCGGCCGACCCCGAGATCACCGCTGCCGATCCGACGCGGCGGGGCTCCTGGCAGCGAGTTTCGACGACGGCGACGCCGCTTGCGGTCGGCTCAGATATAGAATTGCGGATCGAGGCATCGCGAGAAACCTCGTGTGCCTCGACCTGCTGGCAGCTCGAACGCGGCGATGTCGCGACGACCTATGTCGCGACACCGTGATCCGCTGCTGGGGCCCCGGCGGCGGGCCCGTGGCGTCAGGAGGCGCGCGTCAGCGCGGCCGCCTTCGTGTTCAGTGTCTCGATCAGGCCAGCGATACCGCTGGTCCGTAGGATGGCCGAAAACTCGGCGCGGCGTGTCGCCAGTTCGCTGATCGTGCCATCGAGATAGATATCGGCGATCTGCCAGATGCCGCCGTTGTTTCGCATCAGATAGTTGATGTTGACCGGCTCGCCGGTCGATTTGACGATCTGGCTGGTAATGATCGTGCCGCCTGCCGAGGCGCGTTCGCCGGTGACATGCAGCCGCTCACCGGAGTAGCTGTCGAAGCGCTCGGCGTAGACCGCCGCGATGTAGTGCTCGAAGGCCTGTGACACCTGCTGGCGCTGGGCGTCATTGAGCGATTCCCAGTCCGGACCCACGGCGAGCCGGGTCATGAAGGGGATGTCGAAGACCTGGCGGACCACCGGTTGCAGCTGTGCATAGCGCCCGCGCGCCCCCAGGCTCGGCCCGTTCCGCATCGTCACGAGGAGCGTGTCGTAGAGGCTGCGCACAGTCGAGGTGCCGTCGGCGCCCATCGCATTGACCGACGGCGTGGCGAGCGCGAGGGTAAGGGCCGTTACGACACCGGCAAACCCAAGGGCTCGCCGCTTTCCCGAACGCGTGCGGTTCATGACATTTACTCGCTTATTAATTTGGGGGGATGGCTTAAGCACCGGTAGAGAGCGCGTACGTGGCTCGCGTTTTACGCGATTCAAGCTGCGCGGCAAATCGGATGACAGGATGTCGCATGCGCACCGATCACCGGCTTCCGGCATGCTGTCCCTGATGCCAACCATATCAAGGGGATCAACACCCGGCGCGCCGAAATCTCTCACTGCAGATATCGAGCCCGGGCGTCTTTGCCCGACACTGACCCGGGGGCAGGCAGCAGGAGACCGCGGTAAACGAGCGTCCTCCAGGGTCAAACGTTTCTCAATATTGGCGCAATAATCCGACCAGACGGCCCTGAACCTGCACCCTATCGGGTCCGAAAATCCGCGTCTCGTAATTCTTGTTCGCGGGTTCGAGCGCGATCGAGGCGCCCCGCCGCCGCAACCGCTTCAGCGTCACCTCGAGATTATCGATGAGGGCGACCACGATGGTGCCGTTTTCGGCGGTGTCGCAGCGCTGAATGATTACCGTATCGCCGTCGAGGATCCCGGCCTCGATCATGCTGTCACCGGCCACCTCAAGCGCGTAATGCTCGCCGCGACCCACCAGGCTGCTTGGCACGCCGACGGTGTTCTGATTGCGCAACGCCTCTATCGGGGTTCCCGCCGCGATGCGCCCGTAAAGCGGCAGATCGACCGCCACGCTGTCGGCCGCCACCGGCGTCCCCGGCAGGGCATTGGCGAAATCGCCGCGAATCACCGTAGGCGAAAAGCGGGTGCGATCGCCGCCCGATGCCACGGCGGCGCTCTCCTCCGGCAATTTCGTCACTTCCAGGGCGCGGGCGCGGTGCGGCAGGCGCCGGATAAAGCCACGTTCCTCAAGTCCGCTGATCAGCCGGTGGATGCCCGATTTCGATCGCAGATTGAGCGCGTCCTTCATCTCGTCGAACGAGGGCGCCACACCAGTTGCCGTCAACCGCTGGTTGATGAAGGTCAAAAGTTCGTGCTGTTTCTTCGTAAGCATTGCTGGTCTTCCCATTCGGGAACAAATCAAAAACAATTCGGGTGTTCTACTTTGGTTCGTTGCGGCGGTCAATCGGTTTGCACAAACCCGCCGCTAGATTCATCATGCCGAGGTAATTTCAACTCGCGGACCGAACATGCCGCGTTCGATCATCATCGACACCGATCCGGGGATCGATGATGCCGTAGCCATTTTGCTGGCCCTGGCCTCGCCGCAACTCGAGGTGTTGGGGCTTACGGTGGTGGCCGGCAATCTTGCGCTCGCGCCGCTTGTCGGGAACGCGCTGGCTGTCGCCGAGCTCGCGGGCCGCGCCGATCTGCCAGTCTATGCCGGTTGCCCGCGCCCGATGGGCGAGGTTCAGCAGAACGCCGCGGCGGCGCATGGGGAGGGCGGCCTCGGCGATCTGATCCCGCCACCCGCGTCGCGCGCGCCGCACGCCGCCCATGCGGTCACGTATCTGATCGAGACATTGCGCGGCGCCGCGCCGGGAGGCATCACGCTTTGCGCGCTTGGGCCGCTGACCAATATCGCGGTGGCCTTGATCATGGCGCCGGAGGTCGCGCCCGCCATCGCCGAGCTGGTGATCATGGGGGGTGGGTCACGGGGCAACGTCACCCCGGCCGCGGAGTTCAACTTGCACGCCGACCCGGTCGCCGCGTCGCTGGTATTCGCTGCCGGGGTGCCGATCACGCTCGTGCCGCTCGACGTCACCGAGACGGTGAAGAGCACCCCCGAGCGTGTCGCGGCGATCCGCCGCGTCGGCACGCGCTGCGCGCTGGCGGTCGCCGATCTGCTGTCGCCGGGGCCGCCGGGCGATAAGGGGGCACCGGTGCGTCCGGCGATGGCGATGCATGATCCGTGCGTCATCGCCTATGTGCTGGCACCGGAGCTGTTCGCCGGAGCGGCGGCAAATGTGACGATCGAGATTGCCGGCGACTTCACCCGCGGCATGTCTGTCATCGACTGGCGCGGCCGCACCGCGCGTCCCGCGAATGCCCGCGTGCTTCAAACGGTGGATGCCGCCGGCATCTACCAGCTGCTCGCGGAGCGCGTGGCGAATCTGCCATGACGATTCTGGCTCGTGCGCTACTATGCGCGCGCAGCACTTGAGTTTTCACCCAACGCACGGAGGAAACGACATGATCATCGAAATGCGCACCTACCGCATCAAGCCGGGCTCGACGCCTGAGGTCGAAAAGCGTTTTGCCGAGGGGCTGAACGAACGCACCAAGGTGTCGCCGCTCGGCGCCTTCTTCCATACCGAGGTCGGCCCGCTCAACCGCATCATCCATTGCTGGCCGTATGACGATCTGGCGCATCGCACCAAGGTCCGCTCGCAGTCGATCCCCGGCTGGCCGCCGAAGATCCAGGAATTCATCGAGGACATGGAGAGCAAGATCATCATCCCGGCGCCGTTCTCGCCCAAGCTGGAGCCGCGCAAGATCGGCAATCTCTTCGAGATACGCACCTACACGATGTTGCCCGGTGTTGCTCCCCAGGTGACCGAAAAATGGGCCGAGCGGATCGAGGGTCGGGTAAAGCTGTCGCCGCTCGCCTTCTGCGGCCACACCGAGATCGGTGGGCTCAACCAGTGGATCCATGTCTGGGCCTACAAGGACGCCGCCGACCGCTTCAACACCCGCGACAAGGCGCGCGACACCGGTGCCTGGCCGCCGGCCACCCGCGGCATGTTCGTGCAGCAGGAAAACATGCTGGTCGTCCCGGCCGAGTTCTCGCCGCTGCACTAGGCTTGAAGGCTGCAAGACTGAAGGCTGCCCCTCACCCCCCCAACGGCTCCGCCGCGGCTCCCTCCCACTCCCCGCCCACGGGGAGTGGGCCGGGGCGAGGGGCCGGCCGCTGCCAGCTAGTTCGACGGCGGCGGGCCGGGGTAGCGGCCGCCGGGGTCGGGGAAGCCGGGCGGCGGCGCGGCGCGGGCGGACGGGCCGCTGAGCCAGCCGAACAGCTGGTCGAGCGGGTTGCCGGCGACCGGCTGAACCGGCTGCACCGCAATCGGCGCGGTCGGCAGCGCCCGCGCCGGCGTGCCGTGGGTCGCCGCGATCATGAAATTGCGCCATGCGGTCGCCGGCAGGGAGCCGCCGGTCACCTTGTTCATCGGCGAATTGTCGTCATTGCCAAACCACACACCCGCGATCAGGTCGGGGGTAAAGCCGATAAACCAGGCGTCGCGGTAATCCTGCGTGGTGCCGGTCTTGCCGGCGGCGGGGCGGCCAAAGGCGGCGCTCTTGCCGGTACCGCGGGTGATCACCCCGCTCATCATATCGTCCATCATGCCGAGCACTTCCGACGGCACCACCGGGCCCGGCCCCGAGCCGGCACGGCGGTACACGACGTGGCCGTCACTGTCGCGGATGTCGCTGATGCCATAGGCGAGCACCCCGTTGCCGCCATTGGCGAAGGGCGCATAGGCCGACACCAGCTCCAGCAGGTTCACCTCGTTGGTGCCAAGCGCAATGCTGGCGTCATTCGCCAGATCGGAGGCGATGCCGAGCCGGCTGGCGACCGCGACCACCCGCGGGATGCCGGCGCGCTGTGCCACTTGCACAGCGATCGTGTTGATCGATTGGGCGAAGGCGTCGGCGACACTCATCTCGCCCAGGTACTTGTTGCCATAATTATGTGGCTGCCAGTTGCCGATGCGGATCGGGCCGTCGACAAACCGGTCGCTCGGCCGCAACCCCGCCTCGAGTGCGGCGAGATAGACAAACGGCTTGAACGACGAGCCGGGCTGGCGCTGCGCCTGGGTGGCGCGGTTGAACTGGCTCTGCGCATAGTCGCGGCCGCCAACCATCGCGCGCACCGCCCCATCCGTCCCCAATGCGACCAGGGCCCCCTGGCTGACATCATCGCGCGCGCCATAGCGGGCGAGAATGCTACCGATTGCCGATTCGGCCGCCGCCTGCATCCGCGGGTCGAGCGTGGTACGGACCGTCAGGTCCCGGTCGTTGGCACCGGCATAATCGTGAATCTGGTCGGCGATCCAGTCGGCGAAATAGCGCTCTCCAGGGTGTCCCGCCACTGCCAGCGTAGCCCCTTCGCGTTTCGCGACGGCCTGATCGGCATCGCTGATGTAGCCGGCTTCCACCATATTCGCGAGCACCTGGTCGGCGCGGCCGATCGCCCGTTCGCGGTCATTCGCCGGGCTGAACCGGCTCGGCGCCTTGAGCAGGCCGGCGATAACGGCGCATTCGAACAGGTTGAGCTTGCCCGCCGACTTGCCGAAATAGCGATGTGCCGCGGCATCGACGCCAAACGCGCCACCGCCGAGATAAACCCGGTTGAGGTAGACTTCGAGGATCTGGTCCTTGGTGAAGCGATGCTCCAGCCACAGCGCCAAGAGGGCCTCGCGCACTTTGCGGCCGAGGCTGCGATCCGGCGTCAGGAACAGGTTTTTGGCGAGCTGCTGCGTGATCGTGCTGCCGCCCTGCACGACATGGCCGGCGCGCACATCGCTGACCAGGGCGCGCACCAGCCCGACCGGGTCGACGCCGAAATGGCTGTAAAAGCGGCGATCTTCGGTTGCGATGACGGCCTTCGGCAGGTTGGGCGACATCTGCTTCAGGGTCACCGGCTGGCCGAACAGATCGCCGAAATTGCCGATCAGGCTGCCATCGTCGGCGAGGATCGTGATGCTCGGGCGGCGTTCCGCGGTGGTCAGCTGGCTGGTGTCGGGCAGGGTCAGCGCGAAATAGCCGAGCACCAGCCCGCCGATGATGACGCACCACAAGCCGAGGAGGACGCCGAGCCGCAGCAGGCGGCCGCCAAAACCAGAAGCTGCGGGTCGCGATACGCCGCCCCCAGGCGGTCGCGGCCGTGGCTTCTCGCCCGGCTCGACGCGCAACGGTGGTTCAGCCATGCGCCACCCGCGCGCGGCGGTTAGATCTAGCCGACCGGCCCCTCATAATCCCCCCACCCCCCAGCGGGAGAGTCCGACGGTACGAAGCGCCTAGCCCTTTACGCTGTCAAGAGTCGGCAGGCGGTATCGATCGTCGGGGTTATCCCAGCCCTTGAAATTGGGCTTGCGCCGCTCGGCGAAGGCAGCGCGCGACTCCATCCGGTCGCTCTTGGCGCCATGCTCGTGCAAGGCGGCGGCGAGACGCTGCAATTCGGCCGATGGCTCGGGCCGCATCTGTCGCATCATGTGCACGGTGTTGACCCGCGATGCCGGCGGCAGGGTCAGCAGATGCTCGGCCATCTGGATCGCGGTGGGCATCAATTCCTCGGGCTCGACGACCCGGTTGAGAAAGCCGATCTCATAGAAGCGCTGGGCCGTGAAGCGGAAGCCGAGCGCCATCTCCATCGCAATCGGGTACGGCACGTTGGCGATATGGCCGTGATTGTAGCCGCCGAGCAGCCAGCGCTTAGCCTCCGACACCTCGAAGATCGCGGTGCTTGCCGCGACCCGCAAATCGGTGCGCTCCACCAGCATAAAGCCGCCGCCCATGGCGAACCCGTTGATCGCGCAGATTACCGGCTTTTCCAGAACGCCCGACATGAACGGGTCCTCGATCGTCGGGCGGCGGCCACCCGGCGCGCCATCCTGCAGCGATTCCTTCATATCCTCGCCGGCGCAAAAGCCGCGCCCGGTGCCGGTAAAGATCGCCACCTCGAAACGGTCGTTGCGGCGGAACTCAGCCCAGGTTTCCGCGAGCATGTTGCGCATCTCGCCACTCAGCGCATTGAGCCTCTCCGGCCGGTTCATGCGCACGACGAGGATTTGTCCGTGCTCTTCAGTTTCGACGACGGCCATTTACTTCTCCAACGCTTGGCTTCCGCGATGGACGGAGGCTACCATTCCCATACCACCGGTCAAACCGCAGCCGGGGGAAATTGCGGCAAGAACAAAGTCTCGGGGCTCTCCATGCAACAATCCGGCGGCAACGGTACCGACCAGGTTCCTCTTGGCGGCGAGCCGGTGAATGAACTAGGGCGGGCTGACGAGGCTTTCAGGCGGGGGTTCCCGCATTCCTCCGGTGCCGTGCCCTATTTCCACGCGGCCGGACGCGGATTGTTGCCGCCGCAATGGACGCGCCCCGCCTTGGTCGTGCCGCTCGATGGGCACTACGTCGTCGAGGATCCGGTGATCAACCGGCCGGTATCCTGGCTCAGAACCGCCTTCGCGCGCGACCTGCCCGGGTTCAAGCGGCGCCTCGACGGCCTGCGAACGGTGTTCGATGCCGCCTCATTGCCAAACCACGACATCGACGGGGTAACGCCGTTCTTTCCCAATCCCTATTTCGGCCCGATGGATGCAACCGCGTTGACCGGGATTATCCAACAGCGTCGCCCGCGCCGCTATGTCGAGATCGGCTCCGGGATCAGCACGCGGGTTGCGCGCCGCGCCGTCGAAGAAGCCGAGCTGGCGACATCGATCCTGTGCATCGACCCGGCACCGCGCGAGCCGATCGCGCGCCTCGCCGACCGGATTGTCTCGGACAGCGTGTTACGCGCCGACCTGTCGATCTTCGCGGAGCTGAGCGATAACGACATCCTGTTTTTCGACGGCAGCCATCTGAGCTTTTCCGGCTCCGATTGCAGTCACGTCGTGCTCGAGATACTGCCGCTGCTGGCGCCGGGCGTGCATGTCCACCTGCACGACATCTTCCTGCCCGACGATTATCCCGAGCGGCTGCGCAACCGCTTTTACAACGAGCAGCAGCTGCTGGCGGCATTCCTTGCCGGCAATCACGATTACGAAGTGGTGCTGCCGATCCAATACCTGCATCGGCTCGGCTTGTGTTCCGAAGGCGTGTCGTTCTGGATGCGGCGCGTCGGCGGCAAGGGCACATGATCCGTCTTTTCATCGTCGACCAGAGCGGTCTCGATGTCGGCGGTCATTACTATTCCTATACCGGTTGTGTTGCCGATGGTGCCCGCCAGCTCGGGTTGCAGCCCATCGTTCTGGCGAACCGGAAATTCCGCGTCACCGCCGATGACAAGGGCTCGGTCGTCCCGTGCTTTACGCATACCTGGTCCGAAGCGGAGCGCCACGGCACGCTGGAATGGCGCGACGGCAATATCGCCTTCGAGCTGCACCGCGCCCTGAAGCGGCTGCAGGCGGCGCCAAGCGATCGCGTTTTCCTGCACACGATCGGCTATCAGGAATTGCTGGCCCTGGGGCAATGGTTTGCGGGCCGCCTCCTTCCCGGTGAACCGATTCCGGTGTTTCACCTGCTGTTGCGGCGTGACCCGGATACTCTGGTCGAGACCTTTGATCGCTTCGCGCGCTGTTTCGCGACAATCGCGTGCTCCCCCTATCTGCGCGATAGGCTGCGATTTCACGCCGATACCGAGCAGCTGTCGCGCGTCTTCGCCGAGCTGACAGGACTGCCCTTTGCCACCGCGCCGATCCCGTTTCCGCAGGAGCCTCTGCGCGCGGCCCTGGTGGCCCGAGCGCCGCGTCAGGAGGGGCAGAAGCTGACGGCGGTCTACCTCGGTGATGCGCGGCAGGAAAAGGGCTACCAACACCTGCCCGCTGCGCTGTCCTCTCTATGGCGCGGCTATGTCGAGCCCGGCAAAGTCAGGTTTGTCCTGCAGTCGAATTTCAACACGCCCGGCGGCGAACCGGGCATCCTGACGGCGGCGCAGATGCTGGCCGGGTACCCGGCGACGACGGTGCTGACCGAGCCGCTACAACCGGCTGACTATTACCGCGTCCTCGCCGAATCCGACCTCGTCCTGATTCCCTACGACCCGGTGGCCTACCGCAATCGCAGCTCGGGCGTGCTGATCGAAGCGATGGCCGCGGGCAAAGTCGTCGTCACATCTGACAATTCCTGGATGGCGAGCCAGGTGACGCCGCAACACGCCGTTCTGTTCGACCGGCCGGAACAGATCGGCCCGGCCATCGCGCAGGCCCTCGATCGGTTTGCGACGCTGTCCCAGGGCGCCGCGGGGCGCTGCGACGACGTCCTGAAGCAATCGACCGGCGAACATCTGGTGCGTCACCTGCTCGACGCCGCGGCGGCGGACCCTGTTCCTGCCATCTCCGGCGCGCGGCGTCGCGTGCTGCTGGTTATGAATGGCGACGGCATGGTCTTGCGCAATGGCGCCTCGCGCATCGCCGAAGCGCAGCTGCGTTACCTCAATGCGGCGGGAGTGGCTGTCGCCGCCCTGTTCCTGACCGCCCGCCGCGACACCGAACCCGAGGCGAAGCGCCGGTGGCGCGCGGCGCTTGCCGAGGCGATCGCGCCCTACGCGTTCGAGCGCGTGTTTATCGCCGGACCCGGCGGACACGCGCTCGCCGCCGATGAAATCGACGCCCTCGAGGCGCAGCGGCAGCCGCCGGACTGGCCGCTGCGCGCCGATCTGGACTTCCTTGACACGTTCGAGTTCGGGGCCGGTCTGCTGCGGTTTTTGCGCGAACACCGCATCGACGCGGTCTTGCTCAACTACATCACGAACTATCCGATCATCGACGCGCTCGGCCTCGCCGAGGTGCCGGTAATCTGCGAGATGCACGACATTCAATCGCTGCAGCGGGCGATCTACGCCCAGAGACCGGTCGATCCAGGCGATCTCGATCTCGAAATGTTGCTGCTGGGGCGCTGCGCCGCACTGATCTCGCTGAATCCGCGCGAGACCGCGATCGTGACCGAACATCTCCCCGATATCGCGATCGAGACCACCGGAGTCAGCCTGCCCGATCCGCGCCCGGCGGTGGGCTTTCTCGCGGGCGTCACCGAGCTGCGGGAAATTCTCGCGATGGCCGGCCCGCGCGCGGCGCCCGACACGCCGCCTGATGTGGCCCGCTTGGCCGACGCAGGGTTTATCGATCTGCTGTTTGTCAGCTCCAACCATCTGGCCAATGCGTCCGGGTTGCGGTGGTTTCTGAACGAGGTTTACGAACCCTTTCTTGCGGCGCACCAGGTCTCCGTCGCGGTGGTGGGCAGCGTCTGCGAGCTGGCAGGATGGCCCCACTGGCCGCGCGTCTTCTATATCGGCCAGGTGGTCGACGTGGCGCCGCTTTATGCCGCGGCGCGGATCGTCATCCTGCCGATCCGCGAGGGCGCCGGCAGTCCGGTGAAGACCATCGAGGCGTTTGCTTATGGTCGGCCGGTAATCGGCACAACGCAGGCATTTCGCGGGCTGGAGGCCGAGTCCGGCGAGTTTCTGATCCGCGATGAGCCGGCGGCGTTTGGCGAGACGGTTCTCGAAGCGCTCCGGTCCGAGGCGCTGCGCGTTCACGCCGCTGCGATTTCTCACGCCGCGGCCCAGAGGCACAACAACGCCTCGACCTACCATGCCGCGATGGATCGCGTTTTCGGGCGTGTTCTCGGTGTTGCCCCGACCGCGATACCGCCTAACCTACCGACTGCTGTGTTACCGCCTGCGGCGACAACGGTGGAATGGTCACCCTTGCTGCAGGCGATCAACCAGATCGTGCGTTCCTTCCTGCACGGGTATGCGATCGAGCGTTGGGCCTTGCAACTCGTGTCGCGAGCTTCACGCGAGCGGAGCGAGCCTCTGGTCGAAGCTGTCGTCACAACCCTGTTGCGCGAGGGCGATGCGGCGATATTGCGGCTCATGCCTCAGCTGCGCGCCCGGATCGCGGAACAGGGCGGCGCGAAGACCGAACGTGATCTGCGTCTGATATGGCGCCTGACGGCGCCAGCGGAGGCGCGGCCGCTGGCGGCGGGTGAGCTCCGATTCATCGCGGCCGCCGGTCTCATTCCGATTGAGATCGTGAGCTCGCGCCAGCTCGCATTGGACGCTGATGGGGCGACACTCGCATGGCATCCGCTTGACGCCGATACCAGCCGCCTGTACCGGGCCGGCTTGATGCCGCCGCGCGCATCGGCGGGCGGGCTGCGTATCGTCCAACTCGGCAATCTCCCAAGCGACGCTGCCATCGTGCTGCGACAGAGCCTGTTACCGCGACACGATCTGCGCCACCTCGGGCATCCGGTATTCGACGAGGCGTTCCGTCTGGGTGACGATGGAATGGTCGAGCTCGCGGCGCAAGCAGCCGGCACGCTGGTATTGCCCGCCCTCGCGAGCAGCAACGCGCTCGGTTTTATCGACCTCGTCCTTGTTAACCATGGCGCGCCGCCAGCGGACGCAGCCCTTTCGCTCATCGTTGATGGCGCTCCGCTGGCGGCCGGGCTGACGGATCTCGGAGACGTGACGTTGGCCCGCATCCGGCTCGATCCGGCGCGTCAGTCCGGCGATCTTGGCTCGATTCGACTGACCCTGACCAACAATCAGTCGCGCGATGCGCTTGAGATCGCGGGAATGCACAGCGGTTTGCTGCTGGGGCCGGAGCCGGAGGCCGCTCGGCTGGCCACGGCAATCGCCGCCCAGGAACAACGGCATCGTGCCGCCGCCTCGCCCCGCCTGACGGAATTGGCACAAGGCACCATCGTCTCGATTCTGCAGGGCCAGCCGCTCGCCGCGCCGGCACTGGTTTGCCTCGCCGGATTGGCAAAGCACGATCAGCGCGACCGGTTGCTGCGCCCGCTGGCGGAGCAGGCGATACGACGCGGCGCCGGAAAGCCAGCGCGCGAGGACCTGACGGAAAGCGTCGACACGCTGCTCGACGATATCATGGGCATTGTCGAGGCCGGTAATGGGCGGGGTGCCGCCAATACGGTGCTCGCCAGTCCATTATTGCCGCTGGAGGTCACCGACGACGATGGAGACCTGCTTGCATCGAGCACAGCGGCCCTGACCCAGCGACGCGGTCATTCCTGGCGCATTCGGCTGGATGATCTCAAACGCGGCGAGCGGCTGCGGCTGACACTCGGCGCCACGCTGGCTATCCCAGGCCACCCCGACATCATCGAAACCAGCGGGTTTTATCCGCCGGAAGCCGCCCAGTTCCGCTGGACTGGCCCGGATCCTATCGCGAAAATTGTCATGCCGGTCGCCTTGACCATGCCGACGCGGCTTATCCTGGAGCTCGGTCGGACCGGTGACAACGTCATCGATGACGATTTTTCGCTGTTCTGTAACAAAGTTCCGCTGAAGCATAAATTTCGTCCCGGTCCGCATCATGGCACTCTGACCGCGACGTTACCGGCCGCGATAAACAGGGGGTGCCGTACCGAAATAGCCTTTCGGATACGTCATCAATTCACCCCACCGCCACCGGACCTGCGGGTTTTAGGCGTCGTCTTCTGCTCGCTGAGATTGATCTTTCCCTGTTACGAGGCAGTTGCAGTCGCCCGGAGCGCACCCGCGTCCAGCGGCTTGTCGGGTACTCCAGAGGGCGCTGCGGCCAGAACGCTATTTACAGAATAGGGCGCGGGCTACCGTTCCGGCATGAACCCGATTAACAAAGGTTACACTTCTTTACCAATTCACAAAGCGCGGTACATCATCGGGTTACAAGAACATTTTATATCTTAGGTCATCGAACGAGGCCGCCGCTGACCGGTGGACGCCGCAACGAGAGGATAAGATGACCGACTTCGCCAAGCTGCTGGAAGCCGAAATCCCCCGCCTTCGCCGCTATGCACGCGCACTGACCCGCGACGTCTCCCGCGCCGACGACCTGGTCCAAAGCTGCCTCACCCGCGCCGTTGCCAAGCAGCACCTCTGGCAGCCCGGCACCGATTTGCGGGCCTGGTTGTTCACCATCCTGCATAATCAACACGTAAACGACGTCCGTCGCTCCGTCCGTGAGGGCGTAAGTGTCGCGGTTGAGGATATCGCCCCGGTCCTGACGGTCCAATCCAATGCGATCTCCTCGCTGCAACTGCGCGATCTCGAAACCGCCATCGCCAAGCTGCCCCAGGAGCAGCGCCAGGTGATCCTCCTGGTCGGGTTGGAAGGCATGCGTTACGAGGAAGTGGCGCTGGTTCTCGGTGTGCCGGTGGGCACCGTCCGCTCGCGGCTGTCGCGCGGCCGCGATCAGCTGCGCCGCCTGATGGGCATGGATGACGAGGATGTTTCGTCGGAGAATATGGACGTCGAGGAAGCTCCGGCCCGCCCGCGCGTCACGGCCCGGCGCGCCGCCCCCGCGCCGCGCGCCGCCGCCTAGCCGGCAACGACCCGGCGGTCAGCGCCGGAAGCAAATTTTCAATCGGCAGCCGGGTGCATTGTCACTCGGCTGCCGAACCTTTTTGATAGGCCATGATTGCAGCGTTCTGTGGCAGGCGGCCGGTCTCCCGGTTGCCGAGGTTGCGCCAGCGGTGTCGTGGCGATAGCTTGCGACAGCAAATCTCAGGTTCAGACGTGTCAGAGTCGCCGACCACCATCCGGCCTGCCGTTGGCGGAGGGCAGCAGGGTCAAGCCTCGCGCTTTGAGCTGCTGGTTCACGCGGTAACCGATTATGCCATCTACATGCTCAATCCCGATGGGACGATCGCAAGCTGGAACATCGGCGCGGAGCGGCTGAAGCATTACACCGCGGACGAAATCATCGGACAGCACTTCTCCCGCTTCTTCACGCCGGAGGATCGGGCCATCGACAAGCCGGGTACGGCATTGCGCACGGCTGCCGCGGTGGGTCGCTGGGAAGATGAGGCGTGGCGTGTACGCAAGGGCGGCGAGCGCTTCTGGGCGCTCGCGGTACTCGACGCAATCCATGACGAGCGTGGCGAGTTGATCGGCTTTGCCAAGGTAACCCGCGACATGTCGGAGCGGCGGGCAGCCCAGCAGGCATTGGCCGAAAGCGAGCGCCGGTTCCGTCTGCTCGTCACCAGCGTGACCGACTACGCGCTTTTTACGCTTGATCTCAGCGGCAACATCCAAAGCTGGAACCCGGGCGCCGAGCGCCTCAAGGGTTATTCGGTCAGCGAGGTTCTCGGCAAGCACTTCTCGCTGTTCTACACACCGGAGGGACGCGCGGCGGGTGAGCCCGCGTCTGTGCTGCACAAAGTCCGCACCGAAGGGCGCTTCGAGAGCGAGGGGTTGCGCGTTCGCAAGGACGGCACCCGCTTCTGGGCCAATGTCGTAATAGATCCGATCTATGACGAGACCGGTCAACTGATCGGCTTCACCAAAATCACCCGAGACATCACCGAGCGCCGTTCGCTGGAACAGGCCCGCGAGCAACTCTACCAGGCGCAGAAGATGGAAACCGTCGGCCAGCTGACCGGCGGCATCGCGCACGATTTCAATAATCTGCTGACCGCGGTCAGCGGCAGCCACGCGCTATTGCGGCAGATCAGCCTCGATCCACGCGCGAAGAGGCTGCTGGACACGGCCGATCGAGCCGTGGCGCGCGGTGCCAAATTGACCCAGCAATTGCTGACCTTTTCGCGCCAGCATCGCCTGCAGCCCGAAAAAGCGAATGCCAATGAGCTGATCACCGTTGTCGAGGAGTTGTTGCACCATGCGACAGCCCAGAACATCGATATCAAGCTCGACCTCTTCCCCCAGCTATGGAGCGCCAGTATCGACCACGCCCAGTTCCAGTCGGCGCTGCTGAACCTCGTGGTCAACGCACGCGACGCGCTGGAAGGTGAGGGGGGTACGATTACGATCGAGACGCGCAACGTGGTTCTGGACGAACAGGATGCGCAGGCGCTCGGCGAAATCGCGGCGGGCGCGTATATCCAGATCTCCGTGCGTGATACCGGCACTGGCATGTCGAAAGAGACAATGGCCAAGGCCATCGAACCCTTTTACACGACCAAGGAGCCAGGAAAGGGCAGCGGCCTCGGCCTCAGCCAGGTTTACGGCTTTCTGCGCCAGTCGAATGGCCAGATCGAAATCGAGAGCACCCCCGGCGAGGGTACCACCGTCAACATGTATCTCCCGCGGCTGGTCGACGATAACGCCGATGACGATACGCAAGGTCGCCTCGGCTCGGTGCTCATCACCGAGGATGATCCCGATGTGATGTCGATCGCGGTGGAGACGCTGCAGGTGCTCGGATACCAGGTCTATACCGCGACGAATGCCGCGGAGGCTTTGGCGCTGCTCCGGCGCGATCTCCCTGTCGATATCCTGTTTACCGACATCGTCATGCCAAATGGCATGAATGGCGTCGAACTGGCGCGCGAGGCGCGCCGGCTGCGGCCTGATCTGCCTGTGCTGCTGGCCTCCGGCTACTCGCGCGGTGGCGTGCCGACCGATGAAAATACCGTCTTTATCCCCAAGCCTTACCAGTTGCCCGAACTCGCCCGGCAACTCGAATCGATGATCGCCCGCGCTCGCGTACACTAGGCGCGCAAGACGGCGCCGTCGGCGATTTATTCGCGCTGCGGTTGCTTGGCCACGGGCTCCCTGAGTGCCATTGACAGGTCTCGCCGTTGCGGCCAAACAAGGCCAGTCAATAACCAGTCAAATAAAACACTAGGGGAGGCTATATGCGCAGACGGAGCTTGTTGCAGGCTGCTGGTGCGGGATTGACCGCTTTTGCCCTGCCGCGCGTGTCGCTGTTTGCGCAGGAACCCACCATCCGCATCGGGTTGTTGCACGATCTGAGCGGTCCGTTTGCCGGCGCCGGGTCGGTGCCGCTGTCTATCGGCGCTCAACTTGCGATTGATTATGTGAACAGCAAGGGCGGCGCCGGCGGCAAGTACAAGATCGTCGGTGTCAGTGCCGATTCGCAAAGCAAGGCCGATGTCGGCATCAACGAGGCCGAGCGTCTGCTGAACCAGGAGAAAGTGGATATCATCCTTGGTGTCTATTCGAGCGCCCAGGCCGTGCCGCTAGCTGCCAAGGTTGACGAGCAGAAGAAGATCCTGTGGATCAACAGTGCGATCGCGGTGCCGGTCTTGAAGGACCGCCATCTCAAATATGTCTTCCGTCCGACCGTCAATTCCGACGGATACGCGCAGGCCGCGACAATGTTCCTGGTCGAGAACGCCAAGAAGAAAATGGGCGTCGAACCCAAGGACCTGAAGATCGCGCTGATTGATGAAGACGGGCCTTATGGCACCGCGGTGCAGCAGGGCAACGAGGTCTGGGCCAAGGAAAAGGGCCTCAATATCGTCCTCAAGGAATCGTACTCGGCGAGTACACCGGATCTGTCGTCACTGGTCACCAAATTGCGGCGGGCGCGTCCCGACATCATCAATCATGCCGGCTACAACCCCGACATCACACTGTTCCTGCGGCAGGCGCGCGAGGCAGGGTTGAAGTTCAAGATGCTGATCGGCAATGGCGCCGGGTACAGCCAACTCGACAAACTTCGCGAAACCTTTGGCGACGACGTCAACGATTTCTGCAATATCGATCCGGCGCCGGCGCAAAAGCTCGACTCGACGAAACTGGCGCCGGGTATCGGCGACCTGATCAAGGTGATGGTCGACGGCTACAAGGCCAAGACCAACGCCACCGAACTGCCGACCCACTGCTCAATGGGCTTCAACAACACCTGGATATTGCTGGAAAAGGTACTGCCGATCGCGATCAGTAAATTCGGCGGCGCCGACCCCGAGGCAGTGCGGCAGGCGGCGCTGGCGGTCGATATTCCGATCGGCGGCACGCTGCAGGGCTACGGTGTCAAATTCGCGCCGCCGGAGGATGCGATGGCGGGGCAGAATATCCGCGCATTGCCGGTGGTGATGCAGAACCATGGCAAGGAAATCACCGTGGTGTGGCCCAGCGAGATCACGACGCAGGACCCGGTATTGCCGCTGCCGTCCACCTCGCCCTATGCGATGGGCTGAGTGCTCGAGGTCAGCGGCCTTGCCAAACGGTTTGGCGGTTTCCTCGCGGTCAATTCGGTATCGTTCGGGGTCAAGCCCGGCGAAATCCTCGGGCTGATCGGGCCGAACGGCTCGGGCAAGACGACGACTTTCAACCTGATCGCCGGTACGTTTCCGCCGAGTTCCGGATCGATCCGGTTTGACGGCAATGACATCACCAGTCTCCCGGCGCATGAGGTCTGCCGTCGCGGTATCGCCCGCACTTTCCAGATCCCGCGCCCCTTCCGCAAATTGTCGTTGCGCGAGAACGCGGCGCTGGCCGCTTATTACGCCCAAAGCGGCCAGATCAACCGTGCCGAGGCGGAGCGCCGCGCCATCACCGCGCTCGACATGGTCGGCCTTTCCTCCGACCCCCAGATCGACGCGACGGGCCTCGGCGCGGCGTCGCTGAAAAAGCTCGAACTGGCGCGCGCACTCGCGACACAGCCGAAATTGCTGCTCGCCGATGAAAGCCTCGGCGGTCTCGACACGGCGGAAATGGAACGCGCCGCCGAGATGCTTGAATCGATCCGCACGCGGCTCGGCATCACGATCATCTGGGTCGAGCACATCATGGGTGTGCTGATGCGCATCGTCGACCGGGTGATC
>JAFAYW010000307.1 GCA_019240125.1 Alphaproteobacteria bacterium | reverse complement strand
GGGACAGACTGGCAGATTAAGGAAGCTGCCGACTTTTATGGAAATGGCAGCACCGACTTGTTGCTTCAAAGCCAGAGCACGGGTCACGTTATGCTATGGACGATGCAGGGTACCACGGTGTTGAGCAGCGATGTTGCGTCGCCTGGCTCCGCAACATGGCACGTTCCTGTTGTGAACGGCTGAGAGGTAATGCGCTGTTCGATGTTCGAAAAAACCTGCGACGAACGGCACCTGTCGGAGGTAATCTATAGGAGTTGACCAGGCGGCGCCGGTAGCGTTGCCTTTACTACCACCAGCGACAGGGTGACACATGGCCGGGGCGAGCGATGTCTTCGTTCCACTGATCCGGTGGTTCACCGTGGCCACTAAGGGTGAGTGCGTTGCAATCGAGCTCACCTGGTCGGAGACGGAAGCTGATTTTCGCGCCGGCCGCGTCAAAGAGGCGCGCATATTTTTGCCGGCAAGCAAAGCACGCCAGTTTGCGGCAGCGATAATTGAACAAGCCGCGATCGCGGAGCCGTTAGCCAAGTTGAACTGAGATTGGAGCCAGCCTGGCCACAAAAAAGCGGCGCCTCGGACGATGCGCGGGGCGTCCGTTTAGGCCGCCCTTGGCCCTCGGCACCTTGATACGCAGCTGGGATGCGATTGAGGTTTATGCCTTCACCTCTTTTAGGAGAACATCGATCTTGCCCGCACGTTGAGCCTCATGGCGCCTCAATCCTGAGCTCTCGCGCGGCAGATCGCACCCCAACCAGATGGCCTGTGCCCTACGGGAGCTTTCGGCGCAAGTTGCGCCGATTGCGTATCTCTCTTTCCGCCAGCCGCACCCACTCCGCCACATGCTTCCGGAAAACCCCGTGACGCTGGTGACCAAATCACAAGCACGCGGAAATCAACCGACGCACTTTTGCCGCTCCCCAAAGATCGTCCTCAGATTGTCTTCCCGCAAACGCCTCCCCCTCTTCTAGGGTCGCCCTACCCGAGGCCGTGTGATCCTCTCATGGGTACGCACGATCAACACGGCACGCAACCTTGCGGCGTTGGGAGCGTTGAACAGTCGGAGCTACCCTAGTTCCATGTTCCGCAGCGTCGTGGGTTTTGCATCCGGGCGGCGCTTTTGCGCGCCAGTTGCAACGATTGCCCCGGAGGCGTTAACCATCGCATCTACCCTTCATCGCCTTCCACTTCGTGCACCGGATCTGATCTTGAGTGTTGCAGAATTGCAGAGTCGCGACGGCTAAGGTTTTTGTGTGTTAGATGGGAGTTATTTGCTCGGTTGGGTCGCGGGTTGCGGGGCGGGCAGCCGAGATAGATATATCGGCCGGAGGCGCGGTCAAGGCCACGCGGATAGTGGCGACCTGCCTCCGCCAATGGGGTCGACGACGACCCTAAAACGGTTTACATCGCGGGGACGTGACGGGCGAGCTTTCTCCAGTGCGCTTGCCTATATTTTTTTATGCGACGGCGAACTCGACCGGATTAGCTAAACGAAGGAGAGTAGCGATGCCCTCGCGGCTCGTGTGTTCGCTAACCCAGAAATACCGCCTCGGCATCGTCGTGCGCACGACACGGTCCGCACCCGCGGCGAGATCGGTTGCCCGACGTTCTCTACAACCAGACAGGCTGGCGTAGATATCAGATCGGCTGTGCCGCTTGACCCTCAGCTCTTTAACGGCCCTGGTGCTGTCTGCTGTAGGCCCGTAGCCTGCAATAAAATCATGGGATAAGTGCAGCCATACAACTGGCGATTTGATGCTTTTAGCTTGCCCCTGCGCAACTCCTGGCTTATTCGCTAAGGCAACTCGATGGCTTTGCGTACATCGGTTAACTTGGGGATTCCGATGCTTTTCGACATTACGCTAGTTGATCGAGATGGGGCAGTATACTTCCGAGTGTCATTCCATCAAAAAAATGATGGATCAGCGGCGAGCGCATCGGACGATTTGGCTGGCCATTATGGTGCTTCAGGCTACGAGCTGTGGCGAGATAATCGGCTCGTGATTAAGAAACCATTCCCCGAGCCGTCGAGTTGAGGCATCATAAGAGCACGATTTAGCTGATGCTCGCGCGCCGCGGTCGTTACTACCGCTCGCTGCTCCCGTCGGGAACGCTTGCTGTTTATTGGCCGACTTGGCCTTCCGCGATCTGATCGGGTACAGGATCTTGGAAATCACCGTTGTGATCTGCACGCGCAACCGACGCGCCTCTCTGGAGCGAACCCTCGCATCGATCGCGCGCTGCCATGTCACCCCCGGTCTCGCCTGGGAGGTTCTGGTTGTCGACAACGGGAGCTCGGACGAAACGTCCGCCGTGATCAGGAACTTCGCATCCCAGATGCCGATCCGGTCGATCCGCGAGGAGGTCGCCGGGCTATCCCACGCGCGCAACGCGGGCGTACGACATGCGCGGGGGGACTACCTCATATGGACGGATGACGACGTCCTAGTCGACGAGTATTGGCTTGATGCATACTGGTGCGCCTTCAATGGGCATCCCGGTGCCGCCTTCTTCGGCGGGCGGGTTCATCCGGTGCTCGAGCCTCCTACTCCCGCATGGCTCTCAGACAATCTCGACTTGCTGGAGAATCTCCTGGCGGCCCGCGATTTCGGCGACGAACCATTCGAGATCCACGGCGACGACGATCGGCTCCCTTTCGGTGCGAGCTACGCGGTGCGAACAAGCGATCAGAGGCGCCATTCCTATGATCCCGAACTCGGTGTGTCTCCGACGCTACGCCGGTCCGGCGAGGAGACGCAGGTCCTGCGCGCTATCATGGACGAGGGTGGCGTTGGCCGCTGGGTGCCCAACGCAAAGGTGTCCCACATCATTCCGGCGCGCCGCCAGACGCTAGCCTATGTGGTCGAGCATTACCGGGCCTATGGGGAGACGGCGGCCTATCTGGCGGCGCGGCGCGGTGCAACCATGCCACTGGCGGCCCGCTCCCGCTGGGAGGCGCGTTACGGCTTAGTCAAATCACTAGTGGCGATCGCGCTCGGCGGGGTTCTGTCAAAGCAGCGCTTCCGTTTGCGGCATGCTTGCTTCTACGGCTATCATCGTGGCTTCCTGAGCTACCGAAGCGGTGCGGGCGGAGAATGACTGGTCCCCACATCGCTCGGGAACAAGCGGCTCGCAGGAGATTGTCTGGTTTATGGCGTAAAGGCTCTCGGCGGTACTGAGTGACCGTGTGATGGTTGCCGAGGCCGCCTTCGCTGAAGCACGCGATCGGCTCGACCAACAGGTCGTCGCACATCCGCTGGAATGGTGGTTGTACTGACGGTCCTTGCCAAGGAAATCGGTGCGGCAGATCTTGCGGTCGGGATCGACTAGCCTGGAGGGAATCCGTTCGGTGTAGCCCGCGGGCCGAAGCTGTTGGGACAAACAGATCCAAAACCGACATGCTGCGCGAGGTGATCGGTTTTACCGGGCGCAGCGCCTGATAAGGTGGCGGTCGGTGGCCTCATGGGCCCTACACTTGGCGAGTGTAGGCCCTCGATCATTGCTGCGGCTATCGGCGAGGCGGCTGGAGGGTCGTGCCCGGCAAGGTCGAGTCGCGCAGCCCCGTTCTCCTAACGGGATACGCGCTAGGCATACGTCAAGGGCTCAGCAGGACGTCCAGACGGCGCGGACGGCGAGAGACTGACGCTCGAAATCGCTTCGACAAAATGCTATCTCAAGCGCGAAAGCAGGAAATCGTGGCGCCGCCCTGAATCGGCGGGCACCACGTCTATCGCACCGCGAACTGAGCAACGAGCAGCCCGATCATGATTCCGAAGATCCTTCACTACGTATGGGTCGGCCCGCGTTCGATGCCTGACGAAGACCATAAGCGCGTTGAAGCCTGGCGCGTGCGCTTGCCCGACTGGACGTTTAGTTTCTGGGGGAATAACGATGTGGATTTCGAGAGCCCCTATTTGCGTGAGGCCTTCGCCGTACGTGCCTGGAACCGTGTATCAGATTATACCCGAATGGCGGCGCTTGCCCAATTTGGAGGCGTTTATCTCGACACTGACGTCGAGGTGGTTCGCGATCTTGAGCCACTCCTTCAACATCACGCCTTTTTGGGCTGTCAAAACGGTGGCGAGGAACCAGATGAGATAGTGAATGGTGCGGTGCTGGGGGCGGAGCCCGGCCACTGGCTTCCTCGCACAATTCGGACATACTTTGACGAGAAGCTTAGTGGTCGGGCGGATCTGGGCGCGTTCTCCGGTCCTGGCCTTTTGACCCAGGTGCTGCGCGAGCACGGCCTACAATCCTATGTAGATGATCCCATAGACGTTGACGGCGTCACGGTAATGCCCAAGCGTTATTTTTACCCCTATGGCTGGCGAGAAACCTTTTCAGATGCTGTTATCACCTCCGATACCTTCGCAATTCATCACTGGGCAGCGACCTGGGTGCGTAAACCAACATTCCGGTTTCGCGCACGCCGGAAGGCGTTGGATCTGTCTTGTCGGCTGATGCCGGCTCTGGCGCTTCGCATAGCACGGGCCACCGCGGGAGGGGGAAACAAGACCGGCTAACGGTGAGCGATCTCGGCGCCCCACATGGTCATTGGACTATGGTGATGTCGCCTTAAGAATCTCGTCGCGCATCTGACTCACAAAAGAGTCAATGCAGTGGCGATTTCGGACATAGTTGATCGCTGTAGTCGCGACCGCTCGGCGGTCTCCATCATGCGACAACCAGTATGTAATCGCGTCCGCAAAGCTTTGAATAGATTCGTGGCCTATGCCGTCGCCCATAATCTCACCAATAAACGTACCAAACCTTTTTACGATATTGTCTCGGTCGAAAGCGGAGACTATAAGTGTTCCATAGGAAAGCGCCTCCAACCACGATACCGGAATACCCTCCCAGATAGAAGTATTTAGTAGAAGCTTTGCCGATTTGATGTGGTCGTTCTTGATGTCTCCGTCCACGTGTCCTATAAAATGAAGATTCCTTATCCTCGAACTGCCGTCGGGATTTCTATATAGCTCCAACGATCGTGCATTAGCGGCTTCGTCTCTTCCCCTTCCGGTTGCGCCTAAAACGTAAAATTCATATTGAGGCATTGCTTTTGCGATTTCGCATACGATCCAAGCTCGCTTTTGTGCTTCTAAACGCCCTAGGAAGATAATCTTATCTTGTTTTGGCGGCGTCTCGAATTCATAGCTGAAATCGATTTCGATCGGGTTGGCAAGATCGCGAATCCGTAGGCTCGTCGGAATTTCGTACATTTCGCGCGCGATCGCCGAAAGTGAATCTCCTTGCGAGATGAAAGTGACTGCCCCGTCCTTTATCCTCTCCTTTATCCAAATCGTAACATCTTTAAGATATGCCCAATCGCTATCTCTGATCCTGGACACAGTGTTAAGGCGGGATTGATACTGCTCTAGGTGGCGTGGATCCTGAATCCAGTATAGCAAAGGTGTATCTAGTCGGCATTCATGAAGGATTTCGAAAGAGGGTTGGGTCATTTCTATTGAAAGAAAGAGATCGAAGCCTTGTTTGTCAAACCACAATCGACGCCTCATTGGGTGTGCGGGAAGCCGATAGATCATTGTTTCATCGATAAGGCATTGCTGAACGCCTGCGCCGCCTCCGCAATCTAACAAGACATCAATTTGGATTTGGTGATTTGGAATTAAACGGCAAACATATTTCCTCGCGAGCGCACCGTATCCTCCGATCGCCGTGTTCCAGCCGCCAAAAAATTCATCAACCAGCAACCCAACGCGGTATTTGGGCCTAGACGAACGCTTAACGAAGATAGGTATGCCAAGGATGGAAATGCGGTGTTCAACAAGGCCACCCCGCCGAATTAGACGCGAGCGCCAGACTAAAGATCTTGCGCTTATAGAAAGGCTGAGCAAGTTAAAACGAAAGCTGCGAACAAGCTTTCGTAAGGCATCAAAACAAGCCATCACTCGCCGCTGAAGGTTTCTTTGCTTCGACTACCAAGGCGTCAAACACGCCCACTATATCTTTTCGAAACTCCAGCCCGGAAAGATTTTCATCCTCACTTACATGTGCCACGCGTCGTCCTATTTCCGAAAATCCAACTGTTCTTAGGACTTCGGCTAAGGTCGCATAGTCGTAAATAAACTGATGGCCCCAAGCTCTAAAGTTATGATTCAATACAAAGGCGACATGATTGTCGCGAACGTGACCCAAATCAGCGCTCCATATGCCGCTATTGAGGCGCACGTACTCGCTGAGGAAGAGCACTTGTTCGGGACTCTTTTCATCGTTGCACAAGCCACAGAAGACTTGCAAGTCCGGCGTCGCTATCCGAATCGTACCACCGGGCTTCAGTACCCGCAAACATTCGGCCAGCGTTAACCGCCCCTGAAGGTAATTCAGGTGCTCGATTAAATGTTCATGGAATATGTAATCAAACGAGCCATCTTCAAACGGAAAAGGCTTCGATACGTCTAAGAAAATATAGCTGTTTGAGTCGTTGATTGCCCGAGTAAATGATGACGGCGCGAATCCCTCAGAGTTCAGCCATCCTGTCAAAATATTTGATCCCGCTCCAAGCTGGAGCTTCCTGATTGGGGATCTAGCGAGATAGCTCTCGATCTGGGAAACACGACGTCTCTTAAGCTGATACATAATCATCGCCCTCGCTATCGGGTCGACGATCCTAGCTAATTCGCGGTGGCGAATACGATTTAGGTAGCGCAGTCGCCGCCATGTAGTTTCGTCAACATGTGCCCTCAAGAAGGCCTTCAAATAGCCGATCGGCGTCATTAGGATCCCGCCCGACGTAATTGCCGCTCCGAGGCCGAGTCACGTTCTGGCAGCATGTTCCATTCAAAAATGACGTTTGCGAGTCCTTCTCTCTCTTGTTCGTGCGAATACGGACCACTGGGAGATGCTTCAACGGAGAGTATAACCGCTGGATTTGCATGATCATACACCGTGGAATTATACCACAATCCGACGGAAACACCATAATCTTTAGCCATGAGGGTGTTAGGAGGAACCCTAATAGTTGCGTTGTGTTTTCCCCTAGTATTGGGACTACGTAAACCCAGATCTTCGGGAGCAGAATCAAAGATTCGCTGACCCTCAATAGTGTTGAAGCCGACGCCAATCTTTATGTTTTGTAGGCTCTCGGGCAAATACCATTCAATCATTAAGTCCAGCGGCATGTTGGTTCGTGGGCGCGGAGTGAGAACCGTCACAGCTACGACGCGGGGTTGGCCCGCGTCCACGTCGTTAACGTACGAAGCGCCAGCATCCGCCGTAAGGTACTCCGTCAATACTGCATCAAGGTTTCCAAATACTTTTGAGCGGCCGCCCTCTATCAGAAGGCCTTTTGTGCAAAGCTTTTGAACGGCTAGGGTGTTGTGGCTGACGAATAAGACGGTTCGGCCTTCGCCGCGTGATACCTGACCCATTTTACCCAGGCACTTTTTCTGGAATTCCGCGTCGCCAACTGCAAGCACTTCATCGACGATGAGAATCTCGGGATCCAGGTGAGCAGCGACGGCGAAGGCGAGGCGGACATACATACCCGACGAATAGCGCTTGACCGGAGTGTCGAGAAATTGCGCGATTTCGGCGAAAGCGACAATCTCGTCGAGCTTGCGGCTGACTTCCCGCTGTGCCATGCCAAGGATAGCACCGTTAAGGAAAATATTCTCGCGGCCCGTCAACTCGGGATGAAAACCAGTTCCAACCTCGAGCAGGCTCGCGACACGCCCGCGCAACTCCACGCGACCCTCCGTGGGCTCGGTGATGCGACTTAGGATTTTGAGCAGCGTGCTTTTGCCAGCGCCGTTGCGCCCGATTATACCGAGCACGTCGCCGCGCTTGACCTCGAAACTCACATCCCTAAGCGCCCAGAATTCTTCGGTGGACGGCGCCTTGATGGCTGCCGCGCCCTTCAGAAAATTGCGCCCCCGCCGCGCCGCTGTGCGCGCCTCGCGCATTATTACATCGCGTAAGGCTACATAGCGTTCGCGCTGCACTTGATTGCGGCCAAGCATATAACGTTTGGAGAGGCCTTGAACGGAAATGATGCTATCCGACATTCACCGCCTCTCGTTCTGCGCCTTTCGTGATCCTAGATGATGTCTGCAAAGCTCGTCTCCATACGGCGAAATTGGGCGATGCCCAACCAGAGGAAGAGTGCGATGACGGTTGTTGAAATGCAAAGGGTTGAAAAATCTAGTGCGGTCTGGCCGCCAAGCAGACACCAGCGAAAACCATCTATCACGCCCGTGATCGGATTTAATGCATAAAGCAGCCGCCACTTCTCTGGCACAACTGAGGAGCTAAACCCGACCGGAGAAACATAAAGTCCATATTGTACGATGAATGGAATGATATAGCGGAAATCACGATACTTGACGTTCAGCGCCGTCATCCAGAGCGCCGGGCCCATGCTGGCGAGAAATGCCATAGTGATGAAGGCCGGCAGGAAAACGAGCCGCCAGTCTGGCATGAAGCGAAACCATAACATTAGGATAAGCAGAATGCCGAAGTTGATCAGCAAATCAACGAAGGCGACTGCCACCGTTGCCATGGGCACGATGAGACGGGGAAAGTAGACCTTGCTGACTAGATTCGTATTAACAACCAGGCTGTTCGACGCCTCAGCAAGTGCGTTAGAGAAAAAGGTCCAAGGCAGCATGCCCACAAAGACCAGAAGCGCGTAGGGCGCGCTGCCCTCCGACGGCAGCTTAGCCAACCGGCCAAAGACGACGGTGAAGACGAGCATAGTCAGAAATGGGCGAGCCACCGCCCACACTACCCCGATCGCGGTTTGCTTGTACCTCACCGCAAGGTCGCGCCAAGCCAACACACGGAGGAGCTCCCGGTAACGCCATAAGTCGAGCCAGTAGCTTTTGGCTCTGCGTCCAGCTTCTAGAATGATGACGTCCGTCATTTGGCTCAGGTTCCCCTGGAAAACTCGAACGCGTGATACGCAACGAATGCCGATAGGTAAGCACTATTGCATCAACCTTTGCCGCGGCACCTATTTAAGCTCAGGCGTCATGCGAATCTAGCCGCTCCCAGTCGGGCGAAGACCAGCTACAGGGCCTTCTCATGCATCGGCCACTTGCAGAAGCGCGCCGCATCGAGCTACATGTCATGAAGGAACAGGGTGAGCGATGACTGAAACACCGATCCCGGTCGAGGTGTCTTTTTGCCGCATGGCGTAAGACCCCGACTGCGCGCCCTGACGGTCATCGACACGTACACCCGCGAGGCGCTGCCGATCGAGGTCGATCAGGGCATTCGTGGCGAGCAGATGGTGGCAACGATGGCGCGATTGCTCATGGTGCGCGGTGCACCGCGCACCATCAGGGTGGACAGCGTCCTAAGTGGGGACGCAAGGGCATTGTTCCGGCAGCAGGTCTCATTCCCGGGCGCGCGGCCGGTTGATCAACTTTGATTTCGCCAAGTGGCTTCCACCGCTTAAGGAGTCGCTCTCAGCCTAGCAAACATAGGGTCCATCATGTTGTGGCCCTGACCGTCCTCAAAACGAGAAACGCAATCCAAGTGGAAGATCCGAACATTATCTACAGGGTCGCGGCTGCGGCCGCGCCCTGACGGCACTACAGAGGGAGGGTTCTTCCACTTGGCACGGGCGCCTCCGGGAAGGGCCGGTAATCTGTTCCAGTCTTGATCAGCGCGTGAGCAACCCGAGCCATCTTGGTGGCGACACCGACGGTTGCCTTGCGTCGCAGATCCTTGTTCTCGTGATCTTTGGCAACATGCCGGCCGAAACAATCGCGCAGGCTATTGTCGCGCTGACGGATTGCGACCTGAGCGGCCAGCCAAAAGGTTCGGCGCAAGCGAGCGTTGCCGTACTTCGACAGGCGGGTTTGCCCGCGAAATGTCCTGATTGATGTGTGGCAAGATCGAGCCCACAAAACTTGAGAAACTGACGATGATGCCGAAAGCGCCGTAGGTCACCTGCCTCCGCCAGGATTGTCAGCGCGTGGATCGGGCCGATCCCAGGCACCTGCCGTAGGAGCAGGTAATCCGGGTGTTCGCGCAGCAGCTCGTACGCATGCGCTTCAATGGTGTTGCGTTGCTGGATCAGGCTGCGTGCTTCGGCCAAAACCAGGCGGAACATTGCAATCGCGGGCGAGTCGAGCGCCGCCGGCAAGGCGGCCGAGCTGCAAGCGGTCTCATAGATATCGCCGAGCAGGCGGGCCTTCGACACTTTCCGCCCCACTACATGCCAGGCGGCCTCGACAAAATCTTCCTTCGCCATCGCGGTGACGCTCACAGGCGTCGGAAACCGCTCGAGAAAGGCCAAAACCGGTCACTACGTGAGTTTCCGACAAAGCGTTCGATCTCCGGAAAATACAGCGGCAGGTAATGCCTCAGTAATCGGTGCCAGAGCTCGGTCTTGGCTTGGATACGACCTCGTGCGTCTTGGAAAGCTCCTGCAGGTCACTGATTCCTGCAGCAAGCGGATCCTGGTAGACCATCGTGGCACCGATCCCGAGCATGTGCAGGATGACCTGCGCATCCTTCGGATCGTTCTTATCCCAACGATTGTGCAACGTCTCTCGGGTACGCGCCAGCGCCATGCTGGCGATGAGCCGCACGGTGAACCCGGCATCGATTAACCGGTGCGCTAAAACCCGGTGATAGTTGCCGGCAGGCTCAAGGCCGACAACGACCGGCATCTGCATCGCCCGGAGCGTGGTGACGAGCTTGTCATAATCTGCTCGGGTGTTCAGGATAGTCGCGCGGCGCCTGCGTCCTCCGCGAACGGCTTCGATCAGAACCTGTCTGCGCCGCGGGGTGTACCACGCTCTGTCAAAGGGTTTTATCGCAGCTGGAAGCGAGCAGAAGGAAGGTACCCGCTTGAGTGAAGTGAAAATAGAGGCGAGGTACCTATGCAGGCATCTCGCCGCGGCACGGCCCATGGTCACCGGTTGGGCGATCTCGCTAGCACTCACACGAAGCGAAAATTTGGGGCCGCCAAGCTGGATGGCGCGACACCGCTGAGCAGAATAGAGTGACTGGCGTCGAGTGTGATCAACGCCCCTCCGTTGATCCCGGTGATATTAGCCTCCAGCGTGGCAAAATTTTCGGCGCGGGCTTGCGTAAGCGCGATTGTGTCCTGCGCGGCGTTAAAACCAGTAATGGTGTCGTACCCAAAGGCGATGGAGGTGAAATCGAACACCTCCGGCCCCGCCGAGGCGGCCACTGTCGCATTACCGGTCGACGGAGTGATTGTCGCGAAGCCGGATGGTCCGTTATGAGAAAGGCTCGCTTCGACCGATCCCAACGATGCGCCGTTCGCTGCGAGTAGACCCTCCGTGCCCATGAGTTCAGCAATGCCTGGTGGGCGCCCTTCAACATTTCGGAAGATCGCGGTCAGGTCGCCCTGCGCCTCCACTGAGGTGGCGAGATCGGTGCGAATGTTTGCGAGGCTGAGTCTGGTCGAAAGCAAGCCTGTCCACCCTGCTAAGCCGCCAAGATCAGCAGAGCGGCCAAGCACCGTCTGATATAGACCTTCCAGATCACTTTGGGCTTCGGGTGAAGTGGCAAGGTCAGCGCGAACGTCTGCGAGACTGAGGTTAGTCCCCAGTAAGCTGGTCCACCCTGCTAGGCCGCCAAGATCAGCAGAGCGGCCCAACACCGTCTGATACAGACCTTCCAGATCACTTTGGGCTTCGGGTGCGGTGGCAAGGTCAGCGCGAACCTCTGCGAGACTGAGGTTAGTCCCCAGTAAGCCGGTCCATCCTGCTAGGCCGCCAAGATCAGCAGAGCGGCCAAGCACCGTCTGATACAGACCTTCCAGATCACTTTGGGCTTCGGGTGAGGTAGCAAGGTCAGCGCGCAGCTGCCATATGGGCATTCCGTCGGCGAGTTGGCTTGCCCAACTGATCAGACCAGCGGGATCTACTTGCCTGTCGAGGATATTTGAATAATCGGCAACCACTGGGGAAAGAATACTCGCGTAACCAGATAGGGTTCCGGCGATTGAGAAGCCAACGATGCTTGCGCCGTCAGCGATATTGATGACAGCAACCGGCTGTGAATGTTGGTCTTGTAACCAGGTGCCAAGATTAGCCTGGATAGTGTCTACTGTCGCGTCGATCGATATTGAGGTAACATTGGGCTGGCTTAATACCACAGGCGCGTCAGCGGCCCGCACGTCAAGTACTTGTACGGTGTGAGCACTCACGATTTTATTGAAGGCGGTTAGGTTATCAAGGAATGCCGCCTCGTTTGTCGCCAACAATGGCGTGCCGCCGTCCGTCAGGTAAATGCTTAAGACTTGCGGCGTAATTGACTGCAGCGCCGTGATATTATTAAGCACGTCGTTTGCCGTATCCGACACTGTCAGCGAGGTGACGTTTGGCTGCGCGGCAATCGAAGTTGCGTCTGCTGCCGCCACATCAGCAATAACGAAAGACAGGTTATAAGAGGTACCAAAAGCATTGTTGAAGATTGCCTCGTCGCTCGCGATCAGCGCCGGTGTCGACTGCACGGTGATAACCGAGCCATTGACAGTAAATCCGTCAAGTCCAACGACCTGCGGCTCGTTGGCGCTCACACCGGAGTTGCCGGCGAGATCGACTGCCAAGGCGTGCAAAGTATGCGAACCGGACGACAGCACCGTCGAGTAGCTCCAACCGCCGTTGTTGTTGAGCGTCGCGTTGCCGAGTACCGATGTGCCATCGACGATCTCGACGGTCGTTCCGGAGGCGCCTGCGAGGGTACCGGTAAGCGCCACCGCGCCGGTGGCCTGGGTAAAATTTTGCGAGGAGATCGCGACCGTGGGCGGCGTTGTCTCGACCGTGATCGTTGGCTGGGTGTCGGAAGTGGCCGTTTCGAATAAAGGATCGATCGCCAACGCGTAGAGGGAATGGCTACCCGCGGCGAGAGTCGTTGTGTAGCTCCAGGTGCCGCTCCCTGTTACGGTGGCGTTCCCTAGAAGGGTCGTCCCATCCAGCACCTCGACGACCATGCCGTTATAGCCGGACACGGTGCCGGCCAATGTCACCGCACCGATGCTGGTGACAAGATCGGTCGCGCTCGCGCCGGTATCCTGGGCCAGCGTCTGGGCGGTAATAGCGACCGTGGGTGTCTGCGGCCCGCTCGGCGCTCCCGCACCGAAATCCGCGGCCCAGGCGGCGGCTTCATTCGGCTTGCCGTCTCCGGCCTGCGAGAACTCGTATGAACCGCCGGCGTTCGAATCCCAAATGTTCACGAACTCGACGGTTACGTTCGACGAGCGGAGCTCGGCGGCGAGCCAGTTCACAAATGCCGGATCATCGGTGTTATCGGTGCCACCCGCGCTGTTACCGGCACCGGCCTCGGCGATCGCGATTGGCTTGCCGTCCTGTTTGGCCAGCGAGATCAGTTGCGCCAAGCTGATCGAGCGACCGCCGCTTCCGTCCAGCGTCCACTGTGTCGCCGCCGGGTCCTGCAAGTAATGCTCGACGTTGAGCGGATTTGCGGCCCATTGCTGGAAGCTGGTGTCGGTTTTGCCGATGCCCCAGTCGTACAGGCTGTACGGATACATGTCGGCATAGACATCGACCGCGATGCAATCGGTGTAGTTGTTTCCTGGGTACAGACCCAGGGTCGAGCCGGCATTGCTCCAATTCGTTTCGCTCGGGTTCCAGAGCACCTGCAGATTGACGCCGTATTGCTGCGCCGACTGATGCAGCTCCGTATAGATGTGCTGGAAGGCGGCGATCCAGTCGGACTGGGTCTGCGGGTCGCTCGTCGCAAACGATGCGGAAGAGCTGAGATTGAACTCCCAGCCTGGGCGCCAGTACTGCGTCTTGAAACCGCATACCGCCCAGGCCTCGACGCTCGAGTTGATAACCGAATCGTATTTCCCGGACGCGAAATCCTTGAAAAACTGGTCTGGTGTCTCGGAGCCCGCCGCCGTAGACGCCATCGGCAAGCCGATTACCGGTATTGCATTTGACGCGCCCGGGGTTACCGCAGTAGACCAAGCCTGAAAACTAGCGTTGCTGACCCAATCACTTATCGGCTGACCATAATCGATGTATGAATCAATGTAGGCCGGAGCCGTGCCCATCAGCTGGACAAAGCTATTGTAATTTACCTGGTACGCGGTTTCTGCCGATGGGTCTGTGCCATCGGGACTGTTTAGAAAAGCGCCAAGCGGAAAGGGAGTTTTATTAGACATCGACCTACTACCAACAGTGCAAGTCGTTGGTAGATCAATAACGTTAAATTCCTCTTAATTTACCCGCAGGGCGAATAGATGGTATTTGTTGCAATTTTCGGGCATAGTCTCGCCAAGTAATTTGCGCGGCGGTTCCAACGGTAAGGGCGGCATGTCTTTAAGTGTCGGATTGCACTGAAAATTTGCTCTTGCCGATCCAGCATCCCGATCGGGCAGCGCTGCATACCAGACGAGCTGCAGGCCTGGATCGCTGCTGCGTGCGGTTGGTTAATGCCGCCATTCCGAGCAGCCCCAGTATGGCGAGCCCGATCTGCGTACTGCTGTCAAATGACCGAAGCCGACGCCCCGACCGACGAGGCTTGCTCGCCGGCCTATCCAGATCTCCGGTGCGAAGGGGCCAATCGGCCCGGCCCCACACTATCCGGGTGCCGAGGGCCGGTTCAGCCAATCCCTATTCCTCGCGCAATGTGCATTGGCTGCGACCGGAGCTTGTCGCCGAGATCGAATATGAAGGGTTCACCGCCGACGGCAGGCTACGGCAAGCCTCGTTCAAGGGGCTGCGCCAGGACAAGCCCGCCGCGGAGGTGGAGGCCGAAGCACCGGCGCCGGCAGTC
>JAFAYW010000275.1 GCA_019240125.1 Alphaproteobacteria bacterium | reverse complement strand
ACGACCATGATGACGACGGGCCTCACAGCCCTATTGCGAGACGGTCAATCTGCCCGCGCCGTGGCCCGGACGGCCATCCGGGCCACGGCATCCCGCTCAACACGAGACAACCTCACCTTACACCAGCCGCAAGAGACAATTGCGAGGAGGCGCAGGCGACGCGGCAATCTCGACCCGCAGAAGACCTCGGTACCACGGCATTGCCGCGCTATGATCGCATGACCATATAGACAGTAAATATGTGTAATTCAATTATCATTGACGAGATTATCCCGGCTAACTACGTTTAATTCCGGCGCCGATTTGAGCTTCAGCTTGCGGGCGCTTGAAAAATGCAGCTAAAGCGAGGGCGTGAGATCACCGCCCGGCATCGCTGCGGCGGTTTTTTGTTGCCCGGGCCGCCCGGGCGCCGAGGGGAGGGCGGAATGCCAGTACGGCTGTCGCGGCGCAGATTATTGCAGGCGGGCGTTGCGGGTGGCGTCGTCGTGCTGACGCGGCGTGCGGGGGCGGCGTCGCTCGACACGCTGCGGCTCGATTACGCGTACTACAATCCTGTCGCGCTTGTGCTGAAAGACAAAGGCTGGGTCGAGGAGGAATTCGGCAAGACCAGTACCAAGGTCGAATGGGTGCTGAGCCTCGGCAGCAACAAGGCCCTCGAATTTCTCAATGGCTCAGTCGTCGATTTCGGGTCGACGGCAGGCTCGGCGGCTTTGATGGCCCGCGCCAACGGCAATCCGATCAAGGGTGTCTATATCTATTCGCGCCCCGAGTGGACGGCTCTGGTGACTGCCAAGGACTCGCCAATTCACAAGGTGCAGGACCTCAAGGGCAAGCGGGTGGCGGTGACACGCGGTACCGACCCGCACATCTTCCTGTTGCGGGCGCTCGACCGGGCCGGCATGTCCACCCCGGACATTCAGATGGTGCTGCTGCAACACCCTGACGGCAAGACCGCGCTGGTGCGCGGCGATGTCGATGCCTGGGCCGGGCTCGACCCGTATATGGCGCAGACCGAACTGGAAGACGGATCGCGGCTGTTCTTCCGCGACCCGAGCCTCAACACCTACGGATTTCTGAATACGCGAGAGGCTTTTGCTAAGGAACACCCCGATGAGGTGCTCCGCGTGTTGCGGGTGTACGAGCGCGGCCGGCAATGGGCCTTGGCCAATCCCGAGGGGGTACGCGACATCCTGGCCAGCGCCGCCAAGCTGACGCCGGCAGTCGCCGCCAAGGAGTTGGAACGCACCGACCTGAAAAACCCGGTGATCGGCGCCGAGCATCGCAACGCAATCATCGCCGCCGGCGATGTCTTGAAAAAAGCCGAGGTGGTGCCGGCCGACACCGACATCACCGCGACGGCCGACCAGCTGATCGACCCACAATATGTGACCAAGCTGGACATCAAGGCCGCCGCGAAATGAGCATCGCGGATTTGCCCCTCTCCCGCACCGTGGGAGAGGGGGGCTCGGAGCGCAGCCCCGAGACGGGTGAGGGTGCTGCCGTTAGACACGCACCCACCACCGGCTTGCGCCGGCGGGGCCCCCTCTCCCGCGGTGCGGGAGAGGGTTTAAGGAGCGTGGCGCTCGGTATGTTGATACCGGCGCTGTTGCTGGTGGCGTGGGAGATTTGCGCCGGTTTTGCCTGGGTGCGGCCCACCCTGCTGCCGCCGCCTTCCGCGGTGGTGAAGACGCTGCTTGATCTCGCGCGGCGCGGCGAGTTGTGGGGGCATGTCGAAATCACCCTCGTTCGCGTGTTCTTCGGCTTCGCGATCGGCGCTGCCGCCGGCACGGTTTGCGGCGCGCTGGCCGGATATTCGCGGTTGTGGCGGCAATTGCTCGACCCGATGCTGCAGGCGTTGCGCGCGATCCCCTCGATAGCCTGGGTGCCGCTCTTCATCCTTTGGCTCGGCATTTTCGAGGCCGCCAAGGTCACATTGATCGCGGTCGGCGTGTTCTTTCCGGTCTATCTGAACCTGATGGCCGGCATCGCCGATGTCGATCGCCGGCTGGTCGAGGTCGGACGTGTCTACCGCTTTTCCTCCTGGGCGCTGGTGCGGCGCATCCTGGTGCCGGCGACCTTGCCCGCCTACATCACCGGGCTGCGCGGCGGGCTTGGGCTCGGCTGGATGTTCGTGGTCGCGGCCGAGATCATGGGCGCCAGCAAGGGGCTGGGCTTTCTGCTGATCGACGGTGAGCAGACCGGCCGCCCGGCGACGATCATCGCCAGTATCCTGTTGTTCGCCCTGCTCGGCAAATTGACCGACATGGCTTTGGCGCAGTTCGGACGCCGCGCTCTCGCCTGGCAGGACAGTTACGGTAATAGTACCGCCCATGCTCGAGATCAGCGGCCTTTCCCGGCAGTTTGACGGCACCGAAGCGCTCGACGGTATTTATTTTACGGTCGCGGCCGGCGAGATCGTTGCGATTCTCGGCACCAGCGGTTCCGGCAAGAGCACATTGCTGCGCATGGTCGGCGGCATCGACAACCCCACCTCCGGCGAGGTGCGGCTCAACGGCCGCGTCGTGACGGGCCCAAGCCCCAGCCTCGGGTTTGTCTTTCAGGAGCCGCGGCTGATGCCGTGGCTCTCGGTCCGCGACAACGTCGCGTTCGGTCTCGGCGAGTTGCCGCGCGGCGAGCAGCGGTCAATGGCTGAGGCGGCGCTGCGCCGGGTCGGTCTCGCCGATGCGGCCGAGCTATGGCCACGGCAATTGTCGGGCGGCATGGCGCAACGCGCCGCAATCGCGCGCGCCCTTGTCACCCGGCCATCGGTATTGCTGCTCGACGAGCCGTTCAGCGCGCTCGACGCGTTCACCCGCCTGTCATTGCAGGAGCATCTGCTCGAAATCTGGCAGGATGACCGACCGACGATGCTGTTCGTCACGCATGACATCGACGAGGCACTGATGCTGGCCGACCGGGTGATCGTCCTGCTGGGCCGGCCCGGGCGCATCCGACGCGACGACGCCCTCACGCTGCCGCGGCCGCGCCGTCGAGGCGACCCGCGGCTGGCAACCTGGCGCGAGCGTTTGTTCGACGATCTGAGCGGCACGGATCCGGCGCCAGAAGAGCGCGCCGCCGGCGGAGGATGAGGATGCGGCTTCTTTGGCAATCGGCTCGGGTCTGGCCCCTTTTTGCCGCTTTGGCGCTTGTGCTGATCGTTAGCGGCTGCGCGCAGCGCATTAACGACGACGAGCAGCAACAACACGGCTTTTATGGCGGCCTGTCCGGCGGAATGGCCCGATGAAAGTTGTCAGCTGCGGGGTCATCGTGACGGATGGCAGCTGCCTGCTGCTCGGCCATGCGACGCGCTCGCCGCGCTGGGACATCCCGAAAGGCCTGGCCGATCCCGGCGAAAGCCACATCGCCGCGGCACGCCGCGAACTCGCGGAGGAAACCGGACTGGAAGCGCCGGAAACCGCGCTGCATCCGCTCGGTGTTTTCGCGTATCTGCGCAACAAGGATTTGGCCCTGTTTGCCTGGGCGCCGTCGCAGATGCCCGATCCAAAACACCTGGTCTGCACCGTGCATGTCACGGTCGGCGCCACGAGCTTTCCCGAATTCGATCGCTTCGGCCTGTTCACCCAGGCCGAAGCGCTGGAGAAGGTGGGAAAGAACATGGCGCGTGTGCTCGGGGGAATGTCGCTCGCCGCGCTATGCGCTTCGAAATGACACCGCTCTCATGCTAAAAGGTCGCAGAACCCGAACGAGGAGACCGTCATGGCTAAGCTTCGTCACATCGCAATCGCCGCCGAGGATCCGGAAGCGATGGCGAATTTCTATAAGCAGGCCTTTGATTTCGTCGAAGTCGGCCGGCCCAATGGCGTGCTCGCCGATGGCGTGTTCCTCAGCGACGGCACGCTGAACATGGCGATCCTCAAGTTCAAATCCGACCAGCTCGGCAAAGGCATGGATTATCGCGGCCTGCACCATTTCGGCGTGATGGTCGAAGACGTCGAGGAATTCTCGAAAAAGCTCGAGAGCCTCGGCGCCGAACACTATATCGACCAGGGCCAGCAGGGCCATCAGGCGGGCTATTTCGAAAAGAAATTCTACGGCCCCGAACACGTCCTGTTCGACATCGCCGAGCATGGCTGGGCCGGCGCCGAGCCGTTGCCGGCGCCCGTCAAGCAAGCGGCAGAGTAGGGGAGAGCAGCATGGCAAAGCTTCGCCACCTCGCCATCGCCTGCAAGGACCCGGACGCGATGGCCGAGTTCTACATGAAGGCGTTTGACTTCACCGTCGCGCGCCGCGGCGACGGGCCGCTCGCCTATGGCGTGCACCTGACCGACGGCACCATCGATCTGGCCCTGCTGCGCTTTAAGAGCGATCAGATCGGCAAAGGCATGGACTACACCGGGCTGCATCATTTCGGCATCCTTGTCGAGGACATGCATGAGGCGTCCGCGAAGGCGCTGGCGGCCGGCGGCAAGCACTATATGGATCAGGAGAACCCGGAACGCACCGGCGGCTTTGAGGTGAAGCTGTACGGGCCGGAAGGCGTGCTGTTCGACGTCGCCGAGCATCCGTGGGAAGGCACCGAACCGCTCGCCGCGCCGGTGAAGCAGGCCGCGGAGTAACCAACCTCAGACGTCATTGCGAAGAGCGTAGCGACGAAGCAATCCCGCTGCCGGGCATCCCGGATGGTCGGGGCCCGGATGGATCGAGATTGCTTTGCTGCGCTCGCGATGACAGCTGAATAAGGGCCCTACACAGGAACCGTGCCGCGCACGACCGTGCGATGCAGTACGCGCCGGTGCGTGCCCATCGCGTAATTGGCAACCGCGCGATGTAACAGCGCGCGGTTGTCCCACATCACCACATCTCCCGGCCGCCAGTGATGCGTGTAGACAAACGCCGGTTGCGTCGCGTGGGCCAGCAGTTCGGCCAATAGCGCCTTTCCCTCGGCCTCGGGCGTCCCGGCGATCGTCGCGGCGTGGGTGCCCATGTAGAGCGCCTTTTCGCCGGTATCCGGATGGGTTCGCACCAGCGGGTGATCGACCGGCGGCCGCTCCTTGATTTCCTCAGGGCTTGCGGGACGGCTGCCCGAGGCGATCCGGCTCGCTTCCCAGCTATGGACGCAGCGCAGCCCCTCGATCCGGCGTTTCATCTCCTCCGGCAACCTCTCATAGGCCAGCACCATGTTGGCGAACTGTGTGTCGCCGCCTTCCGGCGGCAGTTCGACCGCATGCAGCATCGTCATCAGCGACGGCAACGCGTGATACGACTTGTCGGTGTGCCAAAAGTAATTACCGCGTGTTTCGAGCGCGTCGGTCGGGTTGCCCTGCTTATCGAGATTTGTCACCGCGTGAACGATGCCGTAACGCGCATCGGAATGCCGCCCGACATGCTCTTCAAGTTCGCCGAAATTCTCGGTGAAGGCGTATTGCTCTTCCGTGCTCAGGTGCTGGTCGCGCACCACGACCACTCGATGGTCAAGGAATGCCTTGAGGATCAGCGCCTTTAGCGATGGCGAGAGCGGCGCCCCGAGATCCGCGCCGAGGATCTCGATGCCCCCCGCCGGTGAGAGCCGCTGGCCAAGCCGTACGTTTTCAACGCGGGCGTGCGGCGCCGTCGCGATACCTGCCTGATCACTCATTTGCTGCTCCGTTGAAACTGTATCGGGTATTTCCGGCTCGGATCGCCTCGGCGCGCTCAGAAATCGGTGCAACGCCCGTTAAACTCCCAATCACCGTAGCGGGTGGGCTCCGGCCCCTTGGGACCGCCGATTTCGCGCGGCCGCGGTGGCACGTCGTTTGCCTGAATTGCGGGCGGCTGCTCGGTTGCGTTCGGCAGCGGCTCAGTGGGTTTTTCCTGCTCGATACTCATGTGTGGAATATGCGCCTTGATCAGCGTCGTCTCAACGTCAAGCTACGCCGAGCATAGCTCGTCGGAACGATGCGATAGGGGGGGCGTTTGAGCGGCAGTCGTAGGTGAATAGCGTCAAAAGATGACGGTGGCAGAACATTTCAGCACAGCCCTAACGTCCCCTGCACCGAGTGCCCGTCAAGTCGCTCTTGACCTGATTGGGGCGGTGCTGCGGCGCAGGCGCCCACTCGACGACGCGATCGAAGATCATCCGGGAATGGCTGATCTGTCGGTTCGGGATCGCGCCTTCGCGAGGCTGCTGGTTGCCACCGTGCTGCGGCGCCTCGGCCAGACCGATGCCTTGATTCGCGAGTGCCTCAACACACCGTTGCCACCCCGCGCCGCCATCGTGCACGACATCCTGCGCGTCGGCATCGCGCAGCTGCTGTTCCTGCGCACCCCGCCGCACGCGGCAGTCGCCACCAGCGTCGATCTCGCGCATGGACGCGGCTTTCTCTCGCATAAGGGCCTTGTTAACGCGGTGTTGCGCCGTCTCAGTGTCGAGGGCGCTGATCGGGTCGAGCGGCAGGACGCAGCTCGTCTCAACACGCCCGACTGGCTGTGGCAATCGTGGAGCGGGGCTTACGGCGAAGAGCAGGCACGGGCGATCGCTGTAGCGCACCTCAAGGAAGCGCCCCTCGACCTGACCCTGCGCAGCGATGACGATGACTGGCTCGAAAAGCTGCAAGCAACCAGATTGCCGACCGGCTCACTGCGACGGCCGGCGGGGGGCTCGATCGTCTCGCTTCCGGGGTACGCCGAGGGGGCCTGGTGGATCCAGGATGCGGCGGCGTCGTTGCCGGTGCGCCTGCTCGACGGCGTCGCGGATCGCCATGTTGTCGATCTCTGCGCGGCGCCGGGCGGTAAGACCGCGCAATTGGCCAACGCTGGTGCGCGGGTGACCGCAATCGACCGGTCAACGCGCCGCCTCGATCGGCTGATATCCAATCTCGCGCGCCTGAGCCTGCCGGTTTCCGCGGTTGCCGCCGACGCGTTGATCTGGCGGCCCGATCAGCCGGTCGACGCAGTGCTCTTGGACGCGCCCTGCACCGCCACCGGCGCTATCCGCCGTCACCCAGATGTGCCGCACCTGAAGAATCCGGACGATGTCGCGCGGCTTTCGGTCGTGCAGGAGAACCTGCTGCGCGCCGCGGTCGATATGCTGCGCCCCGGTGGTGTGCTGGTTTTCTGCACCTGCTCCCTCGAACCGGAGGAAGGGCCGCGGCGGATCGAGGCGCTCCTGCGATCCGGTGCTCCGGTGCAGCATCACCCGATTTCGGCCGAGGAGATTAAGGCGCCGACGGAGTGGATCACCGCACAGGGCGATCTCAGGACACTTCCCTGCTATCTCTCCGAGTTCGACGGGATCGATGGATTTTTCGCCTCTCGGCTGGTGAAAACGGCGTAACCCACCCATTCTCAACATTCGGCATTCGCTGCCGGGTGCCGCGCATGCCTTGCCGCAGCCGCGATCCCTTGTTACGTACAATTATGAACGCAACCGGCGCGCAATTTCCGTGACCCGCAGCCGCGTCATAGGGGGATGATGCAGACGGCACCCAACCGCGCAGCCCGTCCCCCGGCGCCCCGCGCTCCGGCGCAGCGGGAGCAAGTCGATCTTCTGACGCGAGTGAGCCGCAACACGTGGCGTCGGCTGCTGGCGACGCCGCTATACCCCCACACCCTGTATGGCCCCGTCCCCGGCGACCTGCGCCTGCGACTGAGCGAACGCTGGTCGGGCAACGAGGCGCGCGGCAGCGCGATCCTCGCGGGCGAAATCGAGTTTGCCGGCGAATTGATCCGCAATCCGCGACCGGTCTGGCATCCGCCGGGGGTCGGGCCCGACTGGCTCGCCGCCTGGCACGGCTTCGACTGGCTTGGCGATCTGATCGCGATCGGAGCGTCGGCGCGCGACCCCGCGCGGGCGCTGATCCAGAGCTGGCTCAGCGAAAATGGTTCCTGGCACCCGATCGGGTGGCGCTCCGATGTCGTGGCAACGCGCATCTTCGCCTGGATTGTGCATTTCGACGAAATCGCGGGGCGCGAATCCGACCGCGCCCTGCACCGGATGATGCTGGCCAGTCTCGCGCGGCAGGTGCGCCATCTCGGCCGCACCGCCAGCTGGGAGCTGACCGGGGCGCCTCGGATTCGCGCCCTCAAGGGCTTGTTGGCGGGCATGGCCGCGCTCGGTGGCGCCCGGGCGCGCATCGTGCGGACGTTGCAGGCTCTGGAGCAGGAACTGGCGGCACAGATCATGCCGGATGGCGGCCATCGCGCCCGCAATCCATCGGTGCAACTGGCCGTATTGCGCGACCTGATCGATATCCGCGCTGTCCTGCGCGCCGCTAAATTGGAGATTCCGAACCCGCTGCAGCAGGTGATCGAGCGTATGGCGCCGATGCTGCGGTTTTTTCGGCATGGCGACCGTCGACTTGCTTTGTTCAACGGTTCGATCGAGGAAGACGCGATTCTGGTTGATCTGGCGCTGACACGATCGGAAACGCGGGGTCAGGCGCCGCTTGAGGCAGGGCAGTCCGGGTTCCAGCGCCTGCAATGCGGCCAGAGCCTTGTGGTGGTCGACGCCGGGAAGCCCGCCGTGCAGGGGTTCGACACCAAGGCGCATGCTGGCACCCTCGCCTTCGAGCTGAGCCATGGCCGCGACCGTATCATCGTTAATTGCGGTGGTTACCGGGGCTCGCGCACGGCATGGGAGCGCGTCGCGCGCTCCAGCGCGGCGCATTCGGTGCTGGTTGTCGGTGACACGAACGCCATCGAAATCCGCGGTGACGGCTCGCTGGGACGCGCTCCCGCGCACATTACCTGCGAGCGTGCCGAGCAGGACGGCCACCAATGGATATCTGCGAGCCATGATGGTTACCGCACGCGTTTTGGCCAAACCTACACGCGGCAGCTTTATCTCACCGCCGATGGAGAGGATTTGCGCGGCGAAGAGAAACTGGCTGGCCGGGCCGGCACCGAGTTCGCCGTGCGTTTTCACCTTCACCCGGCGGTGCAGGCGTCGCTGATCGATGAGAGCGGCGGGGCTTTGCTGAAATTACCGAGCGGCGCCACCTGGCGCCTGCGCGCGGCTGGCGCCGAGCTAAGCCTCGGCGATAGCATCTATCTGGGCACCGGTGAGTTGCGTAGTACCCAGCAGATCGTCCTCAGCGGCACAACCGGGCCAGGCGGCGCCACGGTGCGCTGGGCTTTGCGGCGAGAGCAACCGCCTTCGCTGCGTCCGGCCGTAAGCGACACCTGATTGCCGGCGTTGCACGATCTGTTGCCACTGATCGCTATCGTTTCGGCTGGACTCATCGCCTGCCTCGGAACCGCCGCCCTGATCCCGATCCTGCGCCGCGCGGCGATCATGGATCGGCCAAACCAGCGCTCCTCTCACGCGATACCGACACCGCGAGGCGGAGGCATCGCCGTGACCGCGGGCATTCTTTTTGGATGGTTGTTGTTGCTTATTGCCGGATTTGCGCGGTCGTCGGTCGCCGGCGTGCTGGCCGGCGCGGTTATGCTCGCAGCCGTCTCCTGGCTTGACGATCGCCGCGGCTTGCCGGCTTTGCCTCGTTTGGCGGTGCACGCAGTCGCCGTCGCAATTGGGCTCTTTGTGGCGCTGCCCCCGGGGTTGGTGTTTCGCGGCTACCTGCCGCCTCTGCTCGATAAAGCCGCAGCCGGGCTGTGCTGGCTGTGGTTCGTCAACCTGTTCAATTTCATGGACGGCATCGATGGCATTGACGGCGGCGAGGCGGCGGCGGTTGGGATTGGCCTGATGGCCTTTGCCAGTGTGGGCAGTGACAAGGACCCGGTGCTCGCCGCAATGGCCGCCTGCATCGTCACCGCGGCGCTGGGCTTTCTGGTGTGGAACTGGGCCCCGGCGCGCATCTTTCTCGGCGATGTCGGGAGCATTCCGCTGGGTTATCTCCTCGGCTTCCTGCTGCTCTCCGTGGCCGCGCGTGGTCACTGGAAACTGGCGCTAATCCTGCCGCTCTACTTCCTGGCGGATGCGACGATTACCCTGCTGCGGCGGCTGGCGCGTGGCGAGCGTGTCTGGACGCCGCATCGCGAGCATTTCTATCAGCGCGCCACTCTGCGCGGCCTCGGCCATGCCGCCGTGGTTTACCGCGTGCTCGCTGTCGATGCGGTGCTGATCGCTTGCGGCTGGCTGGCCGAGAATGGCGCGGGCGCGGCGATGCTCGTTGTAGCCGGCATCGCGGTAGCCGCCCTGCTCGCCGAGCTCGCCGGCATTGGCCGGCGCCGGCCGGCCTGACACTTGCCCGAGGGCTGGGGCAGCCCTATACCGCGCTTTCACATCGCAGAAAGGATCACGATGAGCGTCGCGCCGCACCCGATCCGTCGTGCCCTGATCTCGGTCAGCGATAAGCAAGGGCTGGTGCCGTTCGCCCGCGAACTCGCGGCGCGCGGCGTCACACTGGTCTCGACCGGCGGTTCGGCACGCACGCTCGCCGAGGCGGGGTTGCCGGTCACCGAGGTGGCGGAAACCACCGGCTTTCCCGAGATGCTGGATGGGCGGGTCAAGACATTGCATCCGGCGGTGCATGCCGGGCTGTTGGCGCGTCGCGACCGCCCCGACCATCTCGCGGCGCTGTCCGAGCATGGCGTTGCCGAGATCGACCTGCTGGTGTGCAATCTCTACCCGTTCGCGGCAACCGTCGCGTCCGGGGCCGGCCGCGACGACTGTATCGAAAACATCGATATTGGCGGTGTCGCGCTGATCCGCGCCGCCGCCAAGAACCATGAATTCGTCGCTGTTCTTACCGACCCCGTCGAATACGCGCCCTTACTCAGCGCACTGACGCAGCATGGCGGCACCAGCCTGCCGTTCCGGCAGGCGCTGGCACGTAAGGCTTTCGCGGTCACTGCCGCTTATGATGCGGCGATCGCCGGATGGTTTACGCGCGAGGACAAGATCGACTTCCCCGAACTCCTGACCATCTCGGGCACGCTGATCGAACAGACCCGCTACGGCGAAAACCCGCATCAATCGGCTGCGATTTACCGCACCGGCGAGACACGTCCCGGTGTTGCGACAGCACGCCAGGTGCAGGGCAAGGAGCTGTCCTACAACAATTACGGCGATACCGATGCCGCTTTCGAGCTGGTCGCGGAGTTTACCCAGCCCGCGGTGGCGATCATCAAGCACGCCAACCCATGCGGTGCCGCGATCGGAACGAGCCCGGCCGATGCCTGGGAGAAGGCCTTGCGCTGCGACCCGGTAAGTGCGTTCGGCGGCATCGTGGCGTTGAACCGGCCGCTCGACGCCGCGACCGCGGAGGCCATCTCGCGGCTGTTTGTCGAGGTCATCATCGCGCCGGAAGCCGCCACCGACGCGATCGAGATCATCGGCCGCAAGACCGCATTGCGTCTTCTGGTGACCGGCGGAATGCCGGACCCCAAGGCGCCGGGGCGCATGGTTCGCTCGGTCGCCGGCGGACTGCTGGTGCAGGGTCGCGACAGGGTTGACGCGACCGGCGAGAGCCTGACAGTGGTCACCAGCCGAGCCCCAACCGAGGCAGAGATTGCCGACATGCTGTTCGCCGACACGGTGGCAAAGCATGTGAAATCGAACGCGATCGTGTTCGCCAGGGGCGGTGCCACGGTCGGAATCGGCGCGGGGCAGATGAGCCGCGTCGACAGCGCGCGCATCGCAGCCGCTAAGGCGGGCGACGCAGCCAAATCCGCCGGTTTGTCGGAGCCGCTTACGCGCGGCTCGGTGGTAGCCTCTGATGCGTTCTACCCGTTTGCCGACGGGCTCGAAGAGGCAATCCGCGCCGGCGCGACGGCGGCGATCCAGCCCGGCGGCTCTCGGCGCGACCCGGAAATCATCGCCGCCGCCGACGCCGCTGGCATCGCGATGGTTTTCACCGGTACCCGGCACTTCCGTCACTGAGCGGCGCCGCCTAATCTCTCGCCCTTGGCGGGAGAGGCGTGATGAGGATCAAATCGGTAGTGGCGCATTGGGTGCACATCCCGATCGCGCCCGACAGGCAGCATGTCAGCGATTTCGGCCGGACGATGTCTTTCGACGGCACGATCGTGCGCATCGAGACCGAGTGCGGCATCACCGGTTGGGGTGAGGCCAAGGCACAGGTCGGCGGCATGGCGCAGAACCAGGCGCTGACCTGCATGATCAACGAGGAATTCGCGCCGCAGCTCAAGGGGGAAGACCCGCGCGACATCACCCGGCTGTGGGAGACACTCTACAGCGGCACGCGCGGCCATTATGCGCTGCGGGAGGGGCGGGTATTCCCGGTGCTGGGACGGCGCGGCATCACGGTGTCGGCGATCAGCGGCATCGATTGCGCATTGTGGGATATCCTCGGTAAGTCGCTGGGGCAGCCGGTATGGCGGCTACTGGGCGGCCGGCGTGCCGCGAAACTGCCCGCTTATGCCTCGGGCGGCTGGGCGGGGCCCGATAAGATCGGAGAGCAGTTGCTGGGCTATATCGCGGCCGGCGGATTTGGCGCGGTGAAGATGCGAGTCGGCATCATTGACGGCGACCCACGCCACTCGGCAACCCGCGCCAAGGCTGCGCGCGAGGCACTGGGGCCCGAGATCGACCTGATGTGCGACGCGCACGGCACGATGTCGGTGGCCGAAGCAAAGCGCTTCTGTCGCCTCGTCGAAGACTGCAACCTCGCGTGGTTCGAGGAGCCGGTCACATCAGACGACAAGCCGGGCCAGGCGCAGGTACGCGCCGCCACCGACATCCCGATCGCCTCTGGTGAGAGCGAATTCACCCGCCACGATTTCCGCGACCTCGCGGTGCTCAATGCGGTCGATATCATGCAGCCCGATCTGGCGATCTGCGGCGGCATCACTGAGGCGATGCGCATCTCGGCCCTGGCCAGCGCCTTCAACCTCAAACTGGCGCCGCATCTCTGGGCCGGCGCCCCGGCCTTCGCCTCCGGCCTGCACGTCGCGGCGGCCTCGCCCGCGGGGTTCATCGTCGAATACTCGCTCGGCGCCAACCCGTTACTGTTCGACCTCGTCGAAGAAGATTTCCCGGTGCGCGACGGCCTGATCGAGGTGCCCGAGCGGCCGGGGCTCGGCATCACCGTACGCGAGGATTTCCTCGCCAAGCACGCGGTGAAGGCTTAGGTGTGAGCAGGGCGCAGTTGAGATCAGGTGCACGATGAGCGATGCGGTGCGTGAGTTCGATCGTATCACCTTCGAGCCGGGCAAGATGGGCGGTCGCGCCTGTATTCGTGGGCTTCGCGTGACCGCAAGCCTGGTCGTGTCGCTGGTTGCGGAAGCCGG
>JAFAYW010000121.1 GCA_019240125.1 Alphaproteobacteria bacterium | reverse complement strand
CGAAGGTTGTTAATATGACTAAGTAACTGAACTTCATTTCCCCCGCTCCCCCGTAGCTAGGCTGTAAATATCGTGTCGAAGATACCAGCGTCAGTCCGCTGATCGACCTGGTTGCGCAGCTCATCGCATCGCTCCTGGTATTGGGCGGCGCCGATATTGAGGAAGTTATCGTACATCTTTCATCCGTCGCGGCGTTTAACCTCTGCCTCGTCGTCAAATCTTGATCCGCTCGACCTCATCGAGAGTCACCGCATCATCGGTGCGATCGTAGAGCTTGGTGGTGCGCGGGCTTTCATGTGCCGCCATGGCTTGGGCGTTTTCAAGCGTGCCGCCGGCTTCGAGATAGGCGGTGATGCCGGTCGCCCGGAATACATGGCAGCCGAGCTTTTGTTTAAAGCCGGCCTCGGCAGCGCGGCGGCGGATCATGCGGTAGGCGTCGATGCGGTGCATCGGCTCGGCCGTGAGAGCGCCGGTGCGGCCGCGGGCGGTGCGGAAGAGGGGGGCCTTGCCATCCTCGCCGATCCCGGCGGCGGTGACATACTCGTCAATAAAGGCTTCCAGCTTGTGGTGCACCGGCATCTCGTGGCGCTTGCCGCCTTTTTCGTGCAGGCGCAGCCACCAGCGCTTGCCGTTGGGGTAGTAATCCTCGACCCGCATCGCGACGACGGCGCCGATGCGGGCAAAGGCGTAGGTCATCACGCCAATCAGGGCGCGGTCGCGCAACCCGACCAGGGTCGAGGTGTCGATACTGTCGATCAGGCGGCGCGCCTGGTCCTCGTTGAGCACGGGTGTCTTGCCACGGCGCACCACGTGCTTGGGCCCGCGCACCGCATGCGCCGGGTTGGTCGGCAGGATCTGGCCGATGACCAGCCAGTCGAACAGCATGCGCACCGCGGCCAGGTGCTGTTTGACGGTCGGCTTGGCGGCATTGTCCTGCAATGCCTCGACATAAGCCGCGACGTGTAGCGGCTCGATATCGACCAGTTCGGTCACGCCGTGCTGTTCGAGCCAGGCAAAAAACGAACACGCCGCCCGGTAATAGGCCATCCGGGTGTTTTTATTGCGGATCGTGGCGGCGAAGAATTCGAGAAAGCGGCGCATGGCATGCTCGCCGGCGGCGGCGATCGCGGGCGGCAAAATGATGTCGCTGCTGCCAAGGGAAACACGGGGCGCGGATTGCGCGACTGGAATGAGTTCCTGAGCCATCAGTCGGTATTCCGGCTTTTGAGGACTTTGGTCACGACGCCGTTGACCAGGTCGCGGGCGGATTTTTCGGTCGGGCAGATCCGCAGATGGCGTTCGACGCCGAGCTCGATCAGCGCCAGGGTGATGACGCCGCCGGAACCCGGCAGCAAATGCGGCTCGAGCAGCCGGGCGATGCCCGCCTTCATCTCGGCGACGCTGGCGCCTAAGCGCCGCTGACTTTCCTCTTTATCGTGATCATCCATCGATCCCCCTATCCAGACGGACGTCCTTTATGTTACACAACATTCGCTTGGGCTTCGGGGCAGGTTCCGGCCCGGTGTTGCTCTCTGACAACGGTCCGGATTGTGGTGTCGAAGGTGCCGCATTCGCCGGAGCCTCGCGCCATGCTTGCGACCGTCAAGCCCGCGGCGCGCCGCCTGCGGCGGTGACCTGCGGTCAGCCTTGACCGCCACTGCGCGCGGCGTTGGTGGCGCACAATGAATCGATGACGCCCAAGCGAAAGGCCATTCTCTGGCATCCCGGTGCGTCGACTCGGCGCATCGGTCGGGGCACCGAACAACTGTAAAAAACGGCACGTATTTTGCTGAATTCATTGGTGCCGGGCGAGCAGCCAGGCTTAACAATTTGGAAGATCGGATGCAGATCGATTCTGCCTTAGCCTCGCCGCATCTGGGCGACAACTTCACAGCTGGACGGCAACCGGCATCGTTTCCGTGGCGATCCGCGGAAGCCCGGTCCGTTCCGTATTCCGCAGCCGATATCCCTGCGGTCGGGGGCCGCTACAAGCGGGTCTTCGACGTGATCTTCGCGGTTGCCAGCATAGGTCTTTTTCTTCCGCTGTTTTGCCTCCTCGCAATAAGCATCAGACTCTTGAATGGAGGACCGGTACTTTACCGTCATGAGCGCGTTGGAAGAAATGGCAAACCGTTCTTTTGCCTCAAATTCCGCACCATGGTGACGAATGCAGACGAGCGTCTCCAGGAGCATTTAGCGGGCAACAAAGAAGCTGCCCGTGAGTGGGCGGCAACTCATAAGCTGAGGAACGATCCGCGGATTACCTATCTTGGAAGGATATTGCGCAGGACCAGTCTCGATGAGCTGCCTCAACTATTTAATATTCTTAAAGGTGAGATGACGTTTGTTGGGCCGAGACCCATCGTCAAGGCAGAAATACAGAAGTATGGGTATGATATCAGCTATTACCTACGTGCGCGACCGGGATTGACCGGCGCGTGGCAGGTTAGTGGCCGGAACGATGTAAGCTATGACAGCAGAGTCGTTCTTGATCGGCAATACGTTGAGAACTGGAGCTTCTCTCGCGATTTGCTGATTTTGATTAAAACCGCCGCCGTGGTGACAACGTCTCGCGGATGCTACTAAGGCGTATAGTTTTCTTGACAACGAGTCAGATCTGGGTGAGGGCAGACAGACCTGAACCTGATGATGTGCCCAACCAGGACACCAAGGGGTATTGAAAAAACGACCCAAGCTGCGGCGAACGGCAAAAGCCTCATTAGCGCCTTCCTAGATCCACATAGATTATGGTTAACACATAAGTCTTCTCTCGAACAAGCTTTAGGAAGGCGATTCGCGGTGGCGTTGTTCAGGGTCGAAGCGGAGACGGCGCCGATAGGGGCAAGTTCGCCGGCGGTTATGCCGGCGCCGAGCCGGAGCTTGCCGGTGTACGTCCGGA
>JAFAYW010000118.1 GCA_019240125.1 Alphaproteobacteria bacterium | reverse complement strand
GTCTATGTGCGCTTCTTCGTCAAGGAGCCGCCGGTATGGCTGGAGAACCGGCGGCAACAACGCCTTCAGCGTCGCGAAGTCCGTGCGCCGTTCTTCAAGATTTTCCAGCGCGGCATGATTGCAAACACACTGAATGCCTGCTGGTGGGTCATCACCGAACGGAACGAAGGCCTGATTTGGGCACTCACCGCATTCGACCTGCAGCTTTCCGCAGACTCCTCGGACCCACTCATTCCGACAGACCGGCGGATAGCCCGATTTTCCGATTTTCGGTTTCTCCCATCGGCGAGGAAATACCTCCTCCCGTCCGCGGAATAAGCTCCGGAATAGCGCTATCTTTTCTGCGGGTGGTGCGGCTGTCGTCACACGCGCGCCGAGGAGTGGCTGTGGGTCTGCCGATGCTCTGGTCCGAGAGTTTTCGAGCGCACTCAATCGGTCGGCGAGCTCCGACCGGTCCCGGTAGAGCCGGTTCAACCGCTCTTCTAGAGCCGCGATCTCGCGATCGATGTCGTCAGCGCTGGCGATCGGCTGCTCCTTTCAGCCGTCGGATGCAACTGAGGTATTCTGGCCTGCAGCAAGCCGAAGGGCCTCGTAGAGCGCGGTCTTGCCAACTTTCAGCCGGATCGCGGCCTCTCGCACGGTCAATCCTTTCGCGACCATGCTGCGGGCGCGAGCTAATTTCTCGGCGTCGACAGCCGGCTTGCGCCCACCCTTGCGGCCTCGTGCTGCTGCGGCAGCAAGTCCCGCGCGCGTGCGTTCGCGTATCAGGTCACGCTCAAACTGCCCAAGCGCACCAAACAGGTGGAATACCAGCCGGCCGCCGGGCGTGGTGGTGTCGATCGCTTCGGTGATCGAGCGGAAGCCGACACCGCGTTGTTCGAGCGCCGTCACGGTTTCAATCAGATGCGCCAGCGAACGGCCAAGCCGGTCGAGTTTCCAGACGACCAGCACGTCGCCGTCCCGCACGTATTCGAGCGCACGCCATAGGCCGGGCCGATCGGCCCGTGCCCCGGAGGCGCGGTCATCGAAGACCTTGGTGCACCCCGCTGCGGCGAGCGCGTCGAGTTGCAGCGCCGGGTTCTGATCCAAAGTGCTGACGCGGGCATAGCCGATGAGCGTCACGAGTGTCCGCCTTTCCGTCCGGCAAACATCTTGTCCGAATTGCCGTTTGGAATCCAGTAGTTCGGACATCTGCGGAGTGACCGCTCATCGTTCGTTTGATGGACAGATGCCGCTACTCGTTCGGACCAGTCGTGCGATCCTGCTCATGAGGCTCTCGCGTGCGGCCTCGACGAGTTCGGGTATCACAATGTGGCGGTGTTGGTGGGTGGCATCGCCGCCTGGGAAGCTGCCGGCTATCGCATTTACAGGAGCGTGCATGATTGATAGACCGAGATGTGGTTCTCGGCCGCCTACAAAGCCGAACTCGATGCGATGATCCGCATCAACCAGCTAATTGAGCAGGGCCACCTACACGACGAGCGCTACCGGAAAGTCGACCTGATCGAGATCGCGCCCGTCACGCCGGCCGGGTACTTCGACTACTTTGTCGAGCGCACCGAGGTGTTTGACGCCGCTTACCGAGCGGCAATGTCGGCCTTCGGCAGCCAGCCGCTGTAGCGCCGGCACGCTTTCGATGACGTCGCGGTCTCGCTTAAGGAACTACCATGGCTGACATTCTCGACCGCAAGAAGACCTCATTCGTGCTCTGGCGCCCCAAGACGGGCGCTGCACCACCCGTCCTGGTGATCGGCCGCTTCAAGGCGGGTAATCCGTCGACGCTGGACGGCGCGAGACGTTTCGATCTACGGCCCGCATCCGGTTTCGATGATCTCTTTACGCTCGATGCGATCGCCTGTGAGCTCGAAGCTGGCGGCGTCTACCATTACTGGTTCGACGTTGAAGACACCTATCCGGGCAGAACGACCGACCGCGTCCTCGTCACCGACCCGTTCGCCTGGACAGTCGATTGGCGCCTCCTGGCGCCGCCCCGAGCGACGCCCGACAACATGGGCACTGATCGGCATCCCGCCGCGGTGGTGCTCTGGACAGGTGAGCAGCTCGCGCCGTGCGATCCCGGTGGCGAGAGGCCCGACCTGTCAAGTGACACCACCGCGAGCAACCTGCCACCGAACAACCGGCTCGTGATCTACGAGATGCCAACGGCCTGGTCGCGCCAGGCGACGCCTGATGATCTCGGGATTGGAGTAGGCACGTTCCAGGATGTCGCCGCGCTGATTGACGCCGCGGCCTCGGCGCCGAACTTTGACGATCTCGCGCTTACGATGCCGGGACGGGCCTACCTGAGAGAGCTCGGCATCAATGCGCTCGAGCTGCTGCCGCCGGCCGACAGCTTCGATAAGCGCGAGTGGGGATACGGCACCGCCAACTATCTTGCCCCCGATACCGATCTCGGCTTTCCGGAGACTTACACCGCATCGACCAGCAATCGGGATTTCGCGGCGCTGGTGAAGCTCTGCCACGCCAGCGGCATCCGGGTGTTCGCCGACGTCGTGATGGCCTTCGGCAAGCACAATGCCTACCAGACAATTGCGTACCCTGAGTTCTGTGTCGGCCCCGGGGCTCCGGCCAGCGACCCCGATGCATTGAATTCGCGGCCCGAACACGAACCTCGGGACGGCTTCGGCAGCGTGCTATGGCGCTATGCCAGGCCGGTGAACGGGTACGATCCCGCGTCCGGCAACAAACTGGACGCCCTCTACCCGGCGCGACAGCTGATGCTGGTATTCGCCGAACGGTGGCTGGCGGATTTCCATATCGACGGCATCCGCATGGACAGCGTCGAGAACGTCGCCAACTGGGATTTCGTGCAGACGTTCAAGGACCAAGTCCGCTCCACCTTCCTGGCCGCGCGCGGCGCGGGCGTACCCGAGGCTGAGGCGCGCATCCTCGTCGTCGGCGAGGAGCTGTCGGTTCCGCTTGACCTGCTAACTCAGCGGCGGCTGGACGGACTGTGGAACCTCCACTTCAGTACGCTCGTGCGGAACGCCATGCTCGGCTGGGGTGACGATTTCGAGGCTGTGGTGCGGCACATGATCGATTGCCGTGGGCTTGGGTTCAAGGACGGCGCGCAGGCGGTCAACTACATCGCCAGCCATGACGTCGAGGGCCTCTGGAATATGCGGCCCTACGATTTCCTGCTCCGTTGCAGCGTGCCGGAAGGCGAAATCATTCGACGCATCAAACTTGGTTTTGCCTGCCTGCTTACCGCCGTCGGTATTCCGATGATCCTTGCCGGGGACGAATTCGCAGACCTGCACGACCGTTTCGACCGGAACGGCGATGTCGACCAGCACGGCGGCAAGCAGGTCGACCCAGTCGACTACAGCCGCGCGACTAATGACGCCACTCGCACCGATCTGCTCAAGGTCGTCTCGCGTCTGGTCAAGCTGCGCACCTCGCATCCAGCACTGGCGGTCAACGATACGCAGTTCATTCACATCGATCTGACGCCAGGGCGGCGCGTATTCGCCTGGACGCGCGGTGATCCTGCCGATCCGGTTGTGGTCGTCGCGAACTTCTCGGCTTGGGGTACCGAGGCGCCGTTACGGCCGGGCGCGGAGTACATCGTGCCGAACTGGCCCGCCGGCGGTGTCTGGCGGGAGGTTACACTCGACCGCACCGCGCCGCAGGCGGGTCGCGAGCCGCTGTTTCCGTGGGAGGCGAAGGTATACCGGCACGCGTGAGAGGCCTCCACGGTTTACCCTAAGCGTAAACACATAACCCGCTGATCTAGCTTCGATCTTCATCTAGAACGTCGTTTACCCCTACTGCCTCCCACCCACCCGTTGCCGGGCACTTAACCAGAAAAAGCGGCCGTCGTCTCTCCGCCGCCGTCCCCTTGGCGTAGGCAGATCGGGGTGAGCCGCCGAACCGCTGCGCACACCGCACCCACCCGAGCCGGCGCATGGCTCGGCCGAGCTCAGTATTATCCTTCTGCTTCCGATATCTTGCGATTGGCTTGCCGACGGCCGCCCAAATTTCGCTAGCCTGGATTTTACCCGATTTCTCGTGGAGGAGACCACGCAGGAGATCGAGCATCGGCGTCGCCCCGTCAAGTGCAGCGATCTGATTGCGCACCCCATCCAAGCGGCGTTCGAGTTCGTTGAGTTGCGACAACAGAGCAGCGCACTCTCGGCGGAGGGAGAGCGCTAGGTCCCGGCTCAGGCGATCCGATGCCTCGCCTTCAAAAACAACTCTCATGAGTCGTACCTTCGAATACTCTTAATTTTGAGAGCTTATGCGCACGCTGTATAGAAATCTCAATCATTAAACTAGTGTAGTAAGTGTAGCTTGTTAAACCAGAGTTAGCTTTAGCCCGCGAGCCACTCATTTCGGATTGCGTTCCGTCGTGGCGCTGCGGCCTCACTTGTGCCGCGCAGTGAACTGAGATCACGGCGGCATCGGAGCGGCACTCCCATTATCGCCCCGGCGGAGCGGTGTTAGGGCCGAGCGCTTGCCAATCGCCGTCGCGCGGACGAACGCCATTCCATTATGCTGCGGGGGCTCAGCGATCCCTGATTGCCACCGAGGGGGACAAGGGGGGTGAAGCAGGAGGACCACGAAGTTACCTGCTGTAGTTGATGGGGTGGACGGCCCCTGAGAACGGCATCGATGTGCCACGATGTGGTCTGTCGAGAACGCCACACGAGAGGAGCCGTCCGAGACGCAAGTTACCACCATTGGCATGGATCTCGCGAAACGCGTGTTTCAGGTGCATGCCGTCGACGCAGCTGGTCAGGTTGTAATCCGACGGAAGCTGCAGCGGGCGCAGGTACTGGCTTTCTTTTCCGATATTCCGCCTTGCATCGTGGGCATCGAAGCTTGCGCGACCGCCCACTATTGGGCTCGCCAGATTGCTTCGCACGGTCACGAGGTTCGCCTGCTCCCGCCAGCCTACGTAAAGCCGTATGTTCGTCGGAACAAGACCGACGCAGCGGATGCGGAAGCAATCTGCGAGGCAGTCAGTCGTCCGAGCATGCGTTTTGTGCCGGTAAAGACGCCGGAACAGCGTAAGCGCTCGGTGAATGGCGCCTGCCGTTGGTCGTCGCTGCGAGCGATGATTGGGGATGGAAGCGACATCAGCGGAAGTGTCCACTAAGTTCGAAGTGGACACTAATCGAGGTGCGAAAGCGGTGAAGCGTCGCCAGTGGTCTGAGGCGCTGAAGCGCCGGATTGTGGCAGAAACTGAGGAGCCTGGCTCATCGGTATCGATCGTGGCGCGGCGCCACGACGTGAACACCAATCAGGTGTTCAAGTGGCGACGGGAGATGGCTGCGAAGCAGACGCCTGCGCGCCGCGAGAGCGTCACCATGCTGCCGGTGGAGATCGTGCCGGAGCGCGTCGAGCGGCCCACCCGAGTGCGGCGCAGCGGCGTAATCGAGATCGCGTTTGCATGTGGCGCCCGAGTGTCGCTTCGCGGCGAGGTGTCGCCTGAGACGCTGCAGCAGGTGATCGAGCTGCTGCGATGATTGGTTTGCCGGCGGGCACGCGGGTGTGGGTGGCGGCGGGATCGACCGATATGCGCAAGGGGTTCGACAGCCTGGCGGCGCTGGCCCAAACGGTGCTGGGCAAGGATCCGTTTTCCGGCCATGTGTTCTGTTTTCGTGGACGCCGCGGCGATCTGATTAAGCTGCTGTGGTGGGACGGTGACGGCTTGTGTCTGTTTTCCAAGCGGCTGGAGAGCGGACGCTTTGTTTGGCCGCGCGCGGAAGCTGGTGTCGCCGCGCTGACGCGGGCGCAATTATCGATGCTTCTGGAAGGCATCGACTGGCGGCAGCCGGTGCGCACAAGCCAACCCGAACTGGCCGGCTGAGGCCTGCGGCGGTTTGACTCAGGCCGGCGGTTGAGCGGCGCCGAGGTTCGACATCGTGGGATAATCGGCTGGTGACGATCGCGCCCGCAGCCTTGCCCGATGATCCCGCCGCGCTGAAGCGCATCATCACGGCGATGGCGCAAGATGCGGTCAATGCCCAGGCCGAGATCGCCAAGCTGAAGTTCCAGCTTGCGCGGTATCGCCGGGCCGAGTTCGGTCCCTCCTCGGAGAAGATGTCGCGAGAGGTGGAGCAACTCGAACTGGCGATCGAGGCACTGGAGATCGACCAAGCCGAGCGGCTGACGATCGCCTCGCCCGAGGCGGCGGCCGTCATCGAGAGTGCGCTGGCAGCGCAGAAACCGGCCCGCCGGCCGCTGCCCGAACATCTTCCGCGCGAGGAGGTCGTCCATTCGGTCGACCACGCCTGTCCGAGCTGCGGTGGCGCCTTGCGCCGGATCGGCGAGGATGTCACCGAGACCCTCGATTACCTGCCCGGCCGCTTCAAGGTTATCAGGCACATTCGCGAGAAGCGGTCCTGCCGAACCTGCGACACCGTCGTTGCAGCCCCGGTGCCCGATCACGCGATCCCCCGCGGCCGCGCCGGCGCCGGGCTGCTCGCCCACATTGCGGTGTCGAAGTACGACGATCACCTGCCGCTCTACCGCCAGGCTGAGATTTATGCGCGGGAAGGCGTGATCCTGGAAACCTCGACCCTGTCCGGTTGGGTCGGGGCGACCGCCGCGGCGCTCAAGCCGCTGGTCGACGCACTCGCCGTCGAGGTCATGGCCTGCGATAGCTTGCATGTGGACGATACGCCGGTGCCGGTCTTGGCCCCGGGCACCGGCAAGACCAGGATCGGTCGGTTGTGGACTTATGTCCGCGATGAGCGGCCGTTCGCCGGCAAGCGGCCACCGGCGGCATTGTTCTACTACTCGCCCGACCGAAAAGGAGAACACCCAAGGGCTCATCTAGCGGGGTTCCGCGGTGTCATCCATGCCGACGGATATGCTGGTTTCAATGAGCTGTTCGCGGGCAACCGGATCGCCGAGGCCGCCTGCTGGGCGCATGTCAGGCGTAAGTTCTTCGATGTCCATGCCGCCACAGCGTCACCGATCGCCAAGGAGGCACTCGACCGTATCGGCCAGCTCTACGCCGTGGAGGAGGATATCAAAGGCCGGCCGCCCGACCATCGGCGACGCGAACGCCAGCAGCGGTCAAAACCGCTCGCCGAAGCGCTGGCTGCCTGGGCGGATGAGACCGCGCGCAGGCTCTCGCGCAAATCCGAACTCGCCGCCGCCTTCCGCTACATGCGCGGCCGGCGGACCGCGCTCGGCCGATGCTTCGATGACGGTCGCCTAGCTCTCGACAACAACCCTGCCGAGCGCGCCCTGCGCGGCATCGCCATAGGCCGCAAGAACTATCTCTTCGCCGGTTCGGACGCCGGCGGCCGGCGAGCCGCCGCCCTCTACTCCCTCATCGAAACGACCAAACTCAACGGCCTCAATCCGCAACATTACCTTACCGACGTCCTTTCCCGCATCGCCGACCACCCCGCCCGCGCCATCGCGGAGCTGCTGCCCTGGAACTGGCTGCCCGCCAATCTCGCCGGCGCCGCCGCATAGTCCGGCGTCCTCGCCGAGCGCTTACGGAACAGCAAGCAGTGCTGTGTCAGCATCGCGTGCGAGATCTGTTGGTTCGGCAACGCACGATGCTGATCAATGCATTACGCGGGCATCTCGGGGAATTTGGAATTGCAAGCTCTCGCGACCGCTGATGATCGGGGTGGGCTTCCTGGCCGTCCCGGTTATGACGACGGGAGCAGCCTACGATCTCGCGCGGTCGTTCGGCTGGCGCCACAGCCTGCACGCCAAGTCGTGGGAGGCAAAAGGGTTCTATGCCGCGATCATCGTCTCGACCCTGATCGGGGCGGGGATGAACTTCATCGGCATTAACCCAATGAAGGCTCTCGTGTGGGCAGGCGTGGTGCAAGGGTTTTCGACGCCGCCCTTGCTGCTGATGATCC
>JAFAYW010000104.1 GCA_019240125.1 Alphaproteobacteria bacterium | reverse complement strand
GGGCGGACAGTGACCGCGGCCGCGGCGTACCGGGCAGGGCAGGCGATCCTCGATCAACGCACCGGCTTGATGTTCGACTACAGCCGCCGGCACGGCGTGCTCGATGTCGAGATCCTCGCAGCAATCGATGCGCCGCCGTGGATCTTCAATCGCATCGAATTGTGGAACCGGGTCGAGGCGGTCGAGAAGCGCAAGGACGCGCAGCTCGCGCGCGATATCGAGCTGGCCCTGCCGCACGAGCTGAGCCCGGCCGAGCGCCGCGACCTGGTGCATGGTTTTGTGCGCGCGGCTTTTGTCGACGCGGGCATGGTGGCCGATGTCGCGCTGCATGCTCCGGACGATGCCGGTGACGGCCGTAATCATCACGCGCACGTTCTGCTGACGATGCGCGGCATCGAGGGCGAGAGCTTCGGCCCCAAGGTGCGCGCGTGGAACGACACGGCGTTGCTCGAGCAGTGGCGCGCGCTATGGGCCGATCATGTGAACCAGGCGCTCGTGCTGGCCGGCGAAAGCAACCGCGTCGATCACCGCAGCCTTGAAGCGCAGGGCATCGAGCGCGTGGCGCAAATTCATCTTGGGTTCGCGGTGACGGAGATGCGCCGGCGCGGAATCGCAACCGACCGCGCCGCGCTCGCCGGCGAGATTGCCGCCGTCAACGACGAGCTGGCGGCCAAGCGGCCGACATCGATGCCGCCGGTCGCCGTCGTCGCGAGCGCAGCGGTGACCGCACAGGCACCGGAATTTTCTCCCGCGCCATGTGCCGCCAATCGGAAGAATGCAGCACCAAGGCCCGCCGCGCGCGCTCCGCCGATTGGTCTGTTCCGCAAGATCGCCGGTGAGCTGGTGAAGCGGGCGAAAATGCTGATCGCGATCCGGCCGATCATCCCGAGCAAAGTTGCAAAGGGCGCACTTATGCATTGCCGGAGCAATGCCGGCGCGCGCCTCGAATTTTGAACGGCAGCGAGATAGCTAATTCCGTCGGAATTAATCTCGGCGGCAAAACGGAGGAGCGAGGAGCGAGGAGCAAGTTGGGCGCGTATAAGACGCGCCGCCGCTTCGCCCTGATCCTGCGGAAGGGCAAGCGGTGTGTTGTAATACAACACGCGCTTGGCAAGGGCTGCCGCCCGTTGCATCCCGCAGCCCAGAAACGACCACGGCCCGGCAGTTGCCCGCCGAGCCGCGATACCCTTGACGGTCATCGCCGTCCCCGGCTGTACCGTGGTTAGAGCCTACCCCGATTCGATACCCTTGTCGAAAATCCTAGCGGGTGCGGGCCGGCAATGAGGCCCGCCCGGCGCGACAGCGCCGGCGATCACGAGCGTTGCGTGAACACCGCCGGCGTGATGATCGAAATACCCCGAAAGGGGTTCAGCGCGAGCAAATCGTCATCGCCGGTGACGATCACATCGGCACGGCCGTTGACGGCCAGCTCCAGAAATTTGTCGTCCTTGGGATCGCGGCAGGCGGCGATCCGTTCGGTGATTTCGATCAGCTCGGCCGCGGCCATCAATTTGCGCAGCGTGTCCGGAAAGTTTGGCCGGATCACGGCCACGAGGCGCGGCCGGTTCAAGGTGACGAACAGCTCGCTTTCCGTGAGCGCGGATTTCAGGAGGCGGTGACTGGCGGCGACGAGATGCACGGCCGCCTCGGGCGGCGTGTTTTCCTTTAGCGCGGCGCTGATGAGAACATTGGTATCGACAACCACCCTCATCCGAGCAGCGGTTGTGCCTCGGTGCGGGCTTCCTCGATCAACCGGTCGATGTCATCGTCGGAGAGGCCGGCGGCAATCACCGCGGCCCGGCACGCGCGCCGGCCGGGGATCAGCTCGTCCGGCTCGATCGTGATCTTGACGCGATCCTGCGCGTCGAGACCGCGGCGCGCCAGCTCGGCGGCGGCTTCGGCAAGATTGCCGACCGTGGTTTCGATCACTTCAGGTTTGCGTGCGTCGTCGGGCATGGCGTGCTCCTGCTCGAAACTACGCTCGGGGCAGGGCAGCGTCAAACCGGCCCCCCGGCCGATCAACATCTTGTGGTCGCGCGCCGCGAAGTAAAAAGCGGATCGGCAAGTATTCGCGGAGCGTCAGGCCGGGCGTGAATCCAAGTTGAAAGCGCCGCGCGGCCGGCGAGAGCTTGTTGGTTAACGCGGCTGCTTTCCGGTTACTTCAGAAAATTTGTCATAATGTGGCTTATGCGTCGCGTGACCGCTCGCCCACCAGCTCGCCCGGCACAAGATGTTGTTTATCTTACTCAGCGGCGCTGCCGTCGGTTGCATCACTACCATCATAGTCAACCGAATGTGCTGCGGGCCCGTGATCGTAGGGAGAATAGCGCCACGATGCCGGAACAAGTGATGAGGACGCCGGAGATGGAGTTGGGGTGTCTAATATTTTGCTGACAGGTGAGTTGATGAGTTGAATTTGGGGGTGCGCAGTTTCCCGAAGAGTTGGTTCCTTTGTTCTGAGATTGGCAACTACTGGATTATTAAGACGAGAATGACGGCGTTGCTCTAGTGGCGGTTTCGGAGGTGGAGGTACAGGAATCACGACAAGGGCCGGAGGGATTAATGCCTCGGCGTGAGGTGCAGAACGGTCGGTCGTGACTTTCGAGGGCGGAAACCAGAGTACGATATAGTTAGCCAGTACGCTGGTTGAGAGGCTCAGTACTAGGGCTACCAAACACCGAGTTAGCATTTTCATTGTCCCACCACGCCTGTAGCGGTGACGGTCGGATAAAAATAGTAGACCGAGGAAAATCGCCGTGCAAATGCGGAGGGCCTATATCAGCCCGGCGTTACATTAGGATTGTGGTTCGTCGAGCGTTCTTCAGGACGTTGATTAGTTCGGCGGCCAGTTGATGCAATGACACCACCAAGTAACATGATGCCAGCTTCGACGAACATAGGGATAGCGATACGTCCGTCCTCATACGACACTGCAATAACACTTGTGCCAACAGCCGATAAAACCGCTCCCGATAATATCCCCCATCCAAAATAATCTCGTGGTGTAGTCGTCGACATTAGATATCCCTTTCAGATACTCCTTTGCTGTCATCAGTAAAAAATGCGGCACAGCTTACTTGAGATTGTGTTGTAGCGTTATTTTATGCAAAACGATGCTCTTGGTCAAATACTCCACCGAAGCAGGAGGACGGCGAGAGGCCCTTCTGCTTTTAGTCGAAGCGTCTGGTTTGTTTCCCCGGCTTTCGATGCTCTTGACGGTCATCGGTTTCACCGAATTTCTGGCATCACGGAATCGATCTCGGCCGTGGAAGGGTTGTTGCGGGCTTAACCGTCGCCTAAGCGCCACGAGTCGCTAGGTTTTGTGACCATCTCCTTGAGAGCTACCGTATTTTGAGGCACGCTCGACCTGCGCGCGAACTGATTCGCGCGCATCGTCGTCACTAGCCGAAGGAACGGAAAGCCTAGTCCCACAAAGCAAAACCCCCCGAAGCGGGGGGCTTTATACCGGCCGAGGCCGGGAAACTCATCGATGTGGCAATCATGAGCTTCCCAAAATCAGCCGATTTTTGCAAGCGGATTCCTTGCCACAGGTGAGGTACGCCCAAAAGCCCTGCTTCCGGGCGGGTTGCGCTGCAACCCTGAAAGGAAGCCCTATGCCTCCACGCACCTACCGCATGTTACCGCTGGCGCAGCTCGTGCCGGCGCTGCCACACCCCAATCTCGCGGGCACGGCGCTTACGACCTCCGCCCTCTGGCCGGTGTGGCGTGACAGCGCGCGCGGCGAAGTCCGTTTCGTGCCGCTGTCGAAGAAGCGGGCCGCGAAACGCTGGCACAAGGCGCGCGCCTTCGACCGGCAGACCCACACGGCCGGCAAGCATGGCGGCGTCATCGGCCGCACGGCTCTCGCCGTGCTCTACGTGCTGCTGTTCGATTTTCTGGACTACAAGACCGGGCAGCTCGATCCGTCTTACGACGCGATCGCGCGCAAGGCCGGCGTGTGCCGGCGCGCCGTCGCCGATGCGTTGCAACGGCTCAAGGCATTCGGCCTGCTGCATTGGCAACGTCGCTGTCGCGAGGCGACGGACGCCCTCGGCCGCTTCTGCCTCAAGCAGGAGACGAACGCCTATGCCGTGCTCCCCTCCTCGCAATGGCGCGGCTACTTCGAGGCGCCCGCTGCGCCGCCGCCCGATCCCGGCACATGGGGCGATCATCCGCCCCTGCCCGACCAGCTCGCGCAGGCGCTCGCGGATCGCGCTGCCGGTGATAGCGCGCGATCTGTGCTCGCGCGTCTGGCCGATGATCCGGCCGACAGCGTGGCCTGTGCCTTGGCCGGATTGTTCGGCCACGTGATGGCGGCGAAAGCCTAGGATTTACTGGAGTGCAGATGCTGCCAAGAACCCTTACCCCAAGTTAGATTCCTATGCGGAGCGCGCCAAAGGCGCGCAACTTATCAAAAGGCAGGGCCTCATTTGCCGGCCCTGCACCCGCTAGGATATTTCGATCAAGGGTATTGCCACTCGGTAGCTGAGCCGTGAACCGGCGAGGTGCGCGCCCGCCCTGCTCCCGATCATCCCTCCGCGTGCTCAGGCATCAAGGCCGCCGCTGTGCGGCCCCTTCGGGCTGCGGGCCTTGACCCCTTCCGCGCGCTACGGGATGCCAAAACGCAGGCGACGGGACGAAGAACGGCCTTTCCAGCTCCGAACAAAGAACAGCCATTAGCACTTGGCGAATCAGCTGGAAGGTGTTAGGCCGGTAAACAACTTAACCGTTTACATGAACACCATGCCATACACCCTGGGTGAAGCGGCGAGAGCGACCGGAAAATCGAAGGCGGCAATTTCTCAAGCTATTGCCAGCCATAAGATTTCTGCGACCAAGGATGCACATGGCCGGTTTCAGATAGAGCCGGCAGAGTTGCACCGGCTTTACCCCCCTCAAAAAACGATACCGAACGTTGCCGAACACCACTTTACACCTAACCAAACGGCCGAGGTGGAGCGCCTTAAGGCCACGGTCGAGGGTTTGGAAAGATTATGTCGGCAGATCGAAGGTGAACGGGACAGCCTGCGTGACCAGAACACACGCTTAACAGCCCTGCTATCCGCGCCAAAACCCACTGAAGGTGAGGTTTCACGCCGCCGTTGGTGGCAGTTTGGAAAGCCATGACCGTTCACTTAACGGCAAGCAAATCCGTCAGCAGCTCGCGGTCGATTGAGCGGGTGACGTGCTGCTGCAGGAGAAGCTGCAGCGTGGCCCGGAATGCCGGATCACGACTGGCCTGTGCGAGCACGACCGCACCGACGATGATCTTGCGCCGTGTCTCGCCTTTACGTGCGCGGAGCGCGCGCCGCGCTTCATCGAGCTGGCGGCGCGCCGCCAGCTGGTCTTCGGTCGGCAGCGTCTGAGGCGGCATGCGGGAACCGGAAGAGGTTGCCGCTTCAATATACATAAAAAATCCGTCTATTAAAAACCGCCCGCCCGGCGAGGGGCACGAAGTGCGCACTTATACGTCGCGTGGCGACGTGTGCGGCCGAGGCTCCGCCTCGGCACTCCGGCAGGAGCGTGGCCCCTGCACCCCGATTCGTTCTCATGGCGATCTACCGGCTGTCGGCTGACATCGTGCGGCGGTCTGAAGGGCGGACAGTGACCGCGGCCGCGGCGTACCGGGCAGGGCAGGCGATCCTCGATCAACGCACCGGCTTGATGTTCGACTACAGCCGCCGGCACGGCGTGCTCGATGTCGAGATCCTCGCAGCAATCGATGCGCCGCCGTGGATCTTC